>JAIXQT010000272.1 GCA_027485595.1 Pseudomonadota bacterium
CCTGACGGAAAAGGAGCCGGCCCAGTAGCAAACGGCTGAGGTCCGAGATACAGTCTTCATCACTCATGGCCCTATAGCTCAGTTGGTTAGAGCGGCCGGCTCATAACCGGTAGGTCCCTGGTTCAAGTCCAGGTGGGGCCATTCCTTTTACGCCAGGAAAAGGAAGAGACCCGCCTGGACTTGAACCCAAACAACACAGCAAGTCCGAAAGGACTCCATCGCGAAGCGAGGGAGTCCAGGTGGGGCCATTCCTTTTACGCCAGGAAAATATCTCCCCCGAGCTCCGGGCCCTCGGCACCCCGGGAGGGCGGTCATTCCTGACCGCCGCGTGACCTCGCATGGCGAAAAACGTTAAAGATGCGCTACGGTCCGGCGACCAGGAATGGTCGCCCTCCCGTTATCGCGAGTTCGAACCAAGAAAATCAT
Organism: Pseudomonadota bacterium; assembly: GCA_027485595.1. GTDB lineage: Bacteria > Bdellovibrionota_C > UBA2361 > UBA2361 > OMII01 > OMII01. Next base: position 427 of record JAIXQT010000272.1, read on the forward strand.
TCCCGTATACCCTTGCGACCCGGCACACGGCGAGGACCGTTTACGACGCGAAAAGTCCGCCCACGGACCCGCCTAATTAAACCTCGCCCCCGGCGCCGCGCTTCTGACGAAATTCAACACGGAAGCGGCTTGAAGGTTTGTGTTATCACTCGCTCCCCCTTCAGCCTGGCACGCCGCTGGCCCAGCTCTAACTATGGCCACGATTCCAGGTTGCCCATCAGCACCGTTCATCAACAGCGCTCCACCGGAATCGCCCTGGCATGTATCTCCACTTCCATCACTGATGGATTCAACCGCAAAACTCGATACGCCGATCACATCGAGGCTCGTCGCCTTGAGAGGCGCCTCCCCGTTCTCGATTCGATCGATGAAGGTCTCATCATTCTGGTCGAGACCGAACCCATATGTGACAACCCTATCCCCGACTCCGACGCCGCGCGAGGCGTTGATCGGCACCGGACTAACCGGAGCGTTTTGATTGATCGTCACGATAGCCACATCATTTTCATCGGACGGCACATAGGGATTAAAACTTGGATGAACCTGGACCCGAGAGGAATTGTATGAGGAATACTGGTTCAAGATCCGAGCCGAAGTTCCACCATCCGCGAAACAGTGCCCTGCGGTGAGCACCTGGTTCGGAGCAATAAAAGTGCCGCTGCAATAACCTCGTGAGGTAGCAACTACAACTATCTCAGGTGGAGCATCAGGGCATTCGACCCCGCCGGCTATCTTCAGTGTTGAGCACACAGAGGGGTCAGTATCAGAGCCTCCTCCCCCGCCACATCCAATCATCGCTACCGATACCATCGACACGACGGTCACGAGTACATAGTTCGCCCGCATACATCCTCCAACTCTATTCACGCACATGTCCGTCAGAACAACTCTCAACCCGACCTCTGCAGTTTGACCGCTATCTCATTTGCCTTACGATCGAAAGCTAATTTCTCCCCAATCCCCGTCACATCAAGGGCTTAGAGGGACAAAAATATCCCACTCCGTTGAAATCAACCGGCTCGCATGATACCAACTATCCATCGAGCGGTCGTGTCGCGCCTCATGGTGATGTGGTTATCGCGCGCTCTCATTTCTAATAACGGAAAGGACCCCCATGGGATTTACGTGTGGTATCGTTGGACTTCCCAACGTTGGCAAATCGACTATCTTTAATGCGCTCACCTCAGCCAAAGCTGCCGCGGCTAACTTTCCCTTCTGTACCATCGAGCCAAACACGGGCGCCGTTCCCGTTCCAGATCCTCGCCTTGATATCCTTGCGAACATCGCGAAGTCGGCGAAGCTCATTCCGGCGCAGATGACATTCGTTGATATCGCGGGACTTATCCGGGGCGCCTCAAAAGGCGAGGGGCTTGGCAATCAATTCCTGGGCCACATTCGAAGCGTCGACGCGATAGCTCACGTTGTGCGGTGCTTCGATGACGAAAACATCGTGCACGTTGACGGAGGAGTGAATCCTCGCCGTGACGTAGAGACGATCGACACGGAGCTCATCCTCTCAGACCTTGACGCGGTTCAAAAGGCGAAGCTTAAACTTGAGAAGGTGGCAAAATCGGGCGACAAAGCAGCAAAGGCTCGCGTTACACTCCTTGAGGGATTAGAGTCGTGGCTCAATCAAGGGAAACCCGCTCGGTCATTTAAGACATCCGCTCAATTTTCAGGCAGCGAGGAAGACTGGGTTGAGGTCTCGGGAAATCTTCTTACATCGAAACCTGTCCTCTTTGTGGCCAACGTTCACGAGAAAGATCTCCTTCACGTCCCAACACCTGGAGGATCTCACCCTATAGATTCACTTGCGTCGTACGCGGCCGAGCAGAACTCGCCTCTCGTAACTATCTCAGGGCAAGTTGAAGCTGAAATAGCTGAGCTCAACGCGGTTGAGCGCAAGGAGTTCCTCGGTTCGATGGGTGTTGAGCAGTCCGGTCTCGACCGACTGACGATCGCAGGATACAAACTCCTCGATCTCATCACCTTCTTCACCATCGGACCAAAGGAGGCGCACGCTTGGACCGCCAAAGCGGGTAGCACGGGGCCACAGTGCGCCGGAAAGATTCACTCCGACTTCGAGCGTGGCTACATCCGAGCTGAGGTAATTTCCTACGACGACTATGTAGCCGCAGGTTCAGAGGTTAAGGCCAAAGAGAACGGCAAGATGAGAACCGAGGGCAAGGAATACATTATGCAGGATGGCGACATCGTGCATTTCCGTTTTAACGTCTAAAGGATCACCTCACCCCTTCTCGACGTACGTCCTCGAACGATATCCTCCGGATACCCGATCTATAGGCAGTTGGGATACGCGAGGATCGTGCCGCGCAACATCGTTCTACGCAAACCCTACGAGGACGGTATATCTGAGCATCCAACTCTCCTGGATATCATCTTATCGTACGGTACAGATACCTTTTGCCTCCTTTATAGGCCTATCGGTTCTTCATGAACTCATCCGCGCTTACACTCCTTGCCTCAGCGTCGGTCACCCTTCTCTCAATCGTCGTTGGAGCAGTCTCCTATTGGACGCTCGAGCAAGAAGACACCGGTCATGTTGTATCCCTTGGCACGCTCAGCTCTATCCCAACGAACTACCTCCTCAGAGAGCCTTCGAAGGCTCAAGGGTGCTTCGGTCGTTTTTCGATTTCAATCACGCCAACCTCAAGCCAAACCACCATCGCCGTACGAGGCTGGGTCCTCGTCGGATTCAACGAACGGGTCGAGCCGGTCAACCTTGAGGCGACCATGCTCTTTAATGCGCTCGGTCAGCTTGGGGTGTCTCTCCTCCGGACCAATTACGCCGGTGAGTCCCTGCGCCTCGGCACGACCGGCGTCAACCCGATATCCATGCAGTTCTATAACGGGCACTCAAGCGATAAACCCCTTTTCCAACACTCAGTCCCGGGACCGGTGTCTCTTATCCTGCGCGACGGAGCGTACGAACTTCAGGCCCCCCCGCTCTTTGCGTTTCGCGGGATACCCATACTGGGAGATTCGCCCTTGGCAGCCGACATTTCGGTCGTTCCCGCCACACCCGAGAATCCATGCGACGTCGCGAACGCTCATCACATAGACCTCGGGCCTCTAACACGCTTTGCATCCTCACTTCAGCAGACTCTTCCACGGGTATTCTCTGGCTTATGAATCCAGTTCTCACCCTCCTCAAACCAAAAGCACTCGCTTTTCGGAATAACGTCATGCGGAGTTCTGTGACGGCTCAACGAGGACAGGCTTTCGCTATCTCTGGTTTTTCTCTGATTATCATGACGGGTCTTTTTTTTGGAACCCGCTGGGGATTGGAGCAACTCACCAAGATCCCGCTTCTCGTCTACGTCCCGCCCTCTCTCCCCCTCGGATTAATGCTCATGATGTTGATGGTCATGACATCGATAACCGCGCTCGCGTCCGCCCTAGGCTCATTCTACCTCGCAGACGATGTTGAGACGATCCTCGCGTCGCCGACCTCCTCCCTCTCCTTCTTCTCGGCTCGACTTACCTACGTGCTGTGCACCGTGGCGTGGATGCCCTTTATCTTTATCTCTCCGGTGCTCGCCGCTATGGCGACGAGCTATCAACTCTCCGTGTGGTTCATTCCCGGGGCCATTTTGACGTTTCTCCCCTACTTTCTCATCCCAGCCTCACTAGGAACGATACTCGCCACCCTTTTTATGGCAACCATAAGCCAACGGTGGTCGAAGGTCATACTCCGCGTTACGATCGTAGCTGCTCTTGGCGCTGTCCTCTTCATGATGCACGGCCTGGTTGATGCAATAACGTCTCGGTCTTCAGAGGGACACGTGCTGCGTCTTGCCTCCTCGCTTTCCCTGGCGCAATCGTCATGGCTACCCTCCGCGTGGGCGGCGACCATCCTTTCGGAGCTTCTCGCCCCATCTGGAAAAGATTGTGCTACCCGACTAACGCTTCTCTTCTCGTGCGCGTTCGCGGTAACCGGTCTCGCTCACATCTCACTGCATGTGCTCCACCCCCGAGGCTTCTCTCGAGCACTATCACGAAGAGCGATCGCATCGGCCGCTTCGCGAGATTCCCATAGGCGCTCAAGAACCCGTCTTCCACAGCCCATCGCTCTGATCCACAAAGACATGCGCACACTTACCCGTGATATAGCGCAGAGCACCCAACTCATATTTCTCGGCGGTCTGTGTCTCTTCTATCTCGGGAACCTCAAAACCCTCGTTGCACTCGATACCTTCGCGGCGGACTCTAGCGTGAACTGGCAGCGAGCATTTTTTATCATCCATACCGCCATTACAGCCTTTTTTACCTCATCGATCTGCACCCGACTTGTCTTTACCTCACTCTCTCTTGAGGGAAAGAGCTACTGGATCTTGCAAACAGCGCCGGTTAATTTCCGCGAGATCTTAAGAGCTAAATTTTCGGGATGGTATTATCCAATAGCCATTCTATCATCGCTCCTCTTCTCGATCGGAACGCAGATACTCATCGGCCGATGGGAGATAACCCTTCTCTTTGGAGTGCTGAGCTTCTTCGTGAGCTATGGAATCGTCGGATTGGGGATCGGCCTTGGGGCCTACTTCGCCGACTTCTCGTGGGAACATCCATCACAACTGGCGCTCAGTGTAGGAAGCTTGTTGTACATGCTCTCAAGCGCGACGCTTGTGCTCGTGAATATCCTTCCCATCGGCCTTCTTCTCAAACTTCTCTTGAGTAAGGATATGACCGTCGGTCGAATCGCCCTCATTTTCGGAGTAGCGGTCGCAATCGCCCTAGCAAACCTCCTCGTGGCAAACATGACGATGCGTCTTGGTGAGCGCTCCTCGGCATCACAAGAGTAAAAGTGTAGGAAGATTCCGACCTGGGACAGCCCCGAGGCTGGGGCCGCTCAAACCATGCACTATGAGGAGGTGTCGTAACACGAATCGTGGCGCAGCCACGTTTGTGGAGGAAAGAATGTGAGTTTGAAGGAGTCTTCGCCCAAGAGATGAAATTGGAGCTCCGTCAGGGGTCCCTAGGGGCGCTAGTCCCTAGGCCGTCACACGAATCGTGGCGCAGCCACGTTTGTGTAGGAAAGAATTTGAGTTTGAAGGAGTCCTTCGCCCGAGAGATGAAATTGGAGTTGCGTCAGGGGTCCCTAGGGGCGCTAGTCCCTAGGCCGTCACACGAATCGTGGCGCAGCCACGTTTGTGTAGGAAA
>JAIXQT010000245.1 GCA_027485595.1 Pseudomonadota bacterium
AGTCACGGTGGTGGTCGGCGATGTCAGCGCCCGATGTGCGACAAGAGTGCCGCGGGAACGACCAACTTTTGCAAGTACCACGGAGGTGGGATCCGTTGCGCGAGCTGCCAGCAGTTTTCCGTACAACAGGAAGGTTTCCTCTGCTGGACGTGCCGGACCGGCACCAGCCGCTTGAAACAGTACGAGCACCTCGTCGAAACGTACTTGAGAGGTTTCCCCGACACGGCGTGCTACAGTTATCGAGACGAACCCTTGCCCTGTGCACCCACCCGCCGTCGCGGTGATTTTGTCTACCTACTGGAAGACCGTCTCGTGATTGTGGAGGTGGACGAACAGGCACACAGGTATTACAGCCTCGAGTGCGAGTGCACGCGGGTGATGGAACTCCACGAGCAGGGACAGGGCCGTGCCCTTTTCCTGATGCGCTTTAACCCGCGCAAGTGGCTGTTGCCCTCGTTGCGGCAGTGGCTGTTGCAGGCCTTTACGTCTCCCCTCCCAGAAACCCTGCTCCGGGTCGATTTTCTGGGGTACAACTCCGAGTACGACGTGGTTGCCGAGGTGATGCAGATTGCCAACCGTCGCGCCACGGTGTGACGAGCATCAAGCCAGCCAGACCACATCCAGTTGCTGGGGTTCGGAGCGGTCGACCACCTCCGGTAGCATCTGGGCTTGCTGACCCCGAGGGTCCTTTGTCCTTACCTGGCGGTACTGGAGACTTGGTGGATCTTCCTTCCACGCCGGTGTACTCTCCAAAATGTAGACGAGCAGCCGTGCAGGATCGGCATCCTCTCTCGAGAGAGGGAAGTGCGAATTGGAATACGAGATAAACTGGCTGTAAATCTCCTCGTCCGAGGGCTGAGGGGCGTAGACACCATCTCGCTTTCGAAAGGCCGTGTGCAACCGGTTGACGAATGATGGCTTGGTGATGCAATGAAGGAGGGCTTTTTCCTCCCGCGTGTAGGCATCAAACAGGGGAGTGGTTGTAAAGTTGGCGAGGTAGGTGCTCTGCATTTGAAATTGAATTCATTGAACCTTGCCCACGAAAAACTTTGCTCGGGCGCGGTCCCGGTCGGTTTCTTTTATCGCGCGGTGGTGGAAGGAGGGTACCTCTCGCCCCGATTATTTTATTGTCGTATAGGTATCACACCACCACCATGAGCCACTTATTTGACGGCACACAGTCGACCTATCACACCGCTCGCTACGCCGATACGCTATGTCCATGGGAGTCGAATCTCGATGCGATTTATGCCAGGCACTGGGTCAAGACGAATCACGGAATCCTCATCAAAGACCAGGAGTCGGCCGACACCTCCACCTTGTGGCAAAAGGATAACGCCTTGAACATTCACGCTGATCGTGTCCGTGTGGGTTCCGGTTCTCACGGCATCGTGTCCAAGGGCCTTACCGGCACACAGGATCTCACGGTCGGTGAGGTTGTCGACAAGACGGAAGGCGAGCATTGGATTCGCAGGGCTCTGGAAACACTTGCGGCAGCAAAAGCTCCCCTAGGGACAGCCATTGAAGAGCAGGAGATCCTCACGTGGAGCTGGCATGACTGGGGCGATGATATTTTCGATAACTGGGGCAACTTTTACATTTTTGATGTGGCTACCAAGCGGTACTTCTTTCCCAATTTCGATACCTCGGTGGTCGAGGACGGCGAGCTGACGACACAGACCTTTGAAGCGTTTGGTAGGAGCTATACCATCACGCACGGGTTTGTTGCACAGGGCATATTCAAGTTTGATGTATCGTGCAGCGATGACAGCGAGTTTATCTTTGGCGGCTACGGCGACATGGGAAGCGATGACGATACCATCAACACCAACCTGACCCAAGAGTACACCCTACAGGGGCAGACCTTCACCCTCTACTACAACAGGAACATCGAGGCAGAAGATGACGTGGAACGGTTCTTTTCGTACTTTGTGCCCTACAATCCGCGACTCAACACCTCCAAGACCTACTCGGATTTCTTGACGAACGACGACGAGCTCTCCCTGTTCTCGGTCCCCGTGAAGCACGGCATCACCGTCTATTTTTCCAAGAAGAATGATGTCAAGGACTGGGTGATTAACGATCTTGACATGCAGGCAATCGCGCTGCTGAACGTGCACGGTGATGCGTGGGTACAGGGTGCTTTCCGTGCCACCTCGGTAGACGCCGACCACTACACGACTCGGGGTGTCGACATTATCGCCCCAGGGACGATCATGCTCTTCGCGGGCGATACCACGACGCTACCCGGTTGGATCGTTTGCGACGGCAGTCTCTTTTCCGCGGCGGACTATCCCAGGCTCTTTGCCGCGATCGGTACCAAGTACAATGGCGAAGATGACGAGGGGACGTTCCGCGTGCCCAATCTTGCGGAAGAAGGCGCGGTCTTTGCCAACGCGGCGTACATTATCAAGATTTAACGTCTTTTCACTCTCGAGTTCATATTCACATTACGATGCGGAGCATCACGAGCGAGGCCCAAAAAATCAGAGCGGCCCTTTTCGGGTTCCCCGCTACCGACTACCGCTCCAGCACGTGCCTGAAAGACGGGTGCGCGGCGCGGGTGACCACGTACCCACAGTTCTGTGATGAGCACGGCAAGGAAGTGTACGGGTGCGAAGTAAGGCCTTCTAGCATAAGTGGAGCAGGGAACGGTCTCTTTGCTGTTTCGGATATGGAGCAGGGAGATACCATCGATCTTTACTGCGGCAAGTGCCTCTCAACAGACCGTAACACGACGAGGCACCTCGCCTACGGATTACAGGTGGAACCCGCTCACTACCTAATCGACGCCGAACCCGTGTGGTCCTGCATATCGCGCTACATTAATCACAGCACCAATCCTACCGACGGTGGCCGCGCCAACTGCGCCTTTCAGAATCTCATCTCACCCAACTTTCGCCACCAGCACGTCGCCGTCATCACCACGCGAGCGATCAGCGCCGGTGAAGAGTTGCTGTGCTACTACGGGCCCGATTGGCAGCCGGTCCTCGATCCGGGATGGTCAGTACCAGTGGCAGACGAGGGTAACCGTCTCGCTGATCTGAGCGTCGTCCCAGAGAGGGACGATGACGGGCTCGAAGATCCTGAACTCCGGGATGCTCGTTGATTGGGAAGCCTTTTGCGCCGCGCGCTTCTCCGACACGGCCAGTGGGTAGGATGCCGTCGGCAATGTTTCGGACACAAGGACGGTCTCTTCATCGATCTCGACGCCTTCGTCAGCGAGAAGATCGTGATCCAAGGCCGTCAGGAGACTCTCATACTCGGAAGGACTCGAGGCACACACCGTGTTGTACAGGGTCCAGGGGAAGGTTCCGTACACCTGCTCGCTCTCTAGTACCCCCATCGCCTCCTCCCATTTCTTGTGCGGCGCGTTGATGTCCGACACGGTCTGCTTCGCTTCGACGTAGGCCTTGGTTCGAAGAACCTTGAAACGCGTATGGTACGTATGGTCCGGGTCCACCACCGAAGGCTCGCAGTTCTTGACCTCTTTCAGAACCACATTCTGCACGTGCTGACAGTCCTGCATGAAACGCGTATTCGAGATGGTGGTGTTCACCAAGGGAAGCTCCTTCTGTGCCCGTTCGACCGAGATGATGCGGACAACATATCCCTGTTGCAGGTCGACGCTCGGTTCCTGGATGTCAACCGCAGGCACGGCACACTCGTCCGCCACAGCGATACCACACGATAGCGATACCACGTACTCGGACTGCTCCAGGCGCGCGTAGACAAAGAAATGGCTGTCGGGGCCACCGCACTGGAGCCGATCCCCCTGCTTGGGAAAGATCCAGATACCCAGCCTCTCTTCCAGTTGGCCCTCAATGACCATCATAAAGATGGCTTCGGTAGCACACCAGTCCGATGCGTTGTAGCTTTGCTCCATCATAAAGTTCTGGACCGCCGTTCGGCATTCGTCCTGGTCCTCATGGTCCACGGACCGTGTCACGCGACTCTGGTGACTGCTGCTAGCACGCTTAGCACGTTCTCCCCTCTGCGGTCTTGGCTTATTTTCACACAGGAGCATATAGTGCTCGGTTGGAGGCTCTTTGCCCGATGCCCCACCCTTGGTCATTGGCCCTGGGCACACATACGCGCACGCTCCCGTTAGCCGACATGACACATTTGACCCGCGCCGTTACCACTCCCTACTCACAATCCCGACTCTTTGTTGAAACACGTTTGAAACACGTTTGACCCCATCTATTCATCTATTCATCTTTAAGAGGACGTGGTCCCCACAAACTGGAATTTGGGAACCCAGGTGTCACCATTGTCACTCGAATACTGCAGTTCCATCGTCTCGTCGTTCTCGTAGAACCTCCACTTGGAGCTAAAATTGATGCTCTTGGTGCCGATGGTCACCTTCTCGGTCGAACTCGAACTGTTGACCACGGCGAGGGTGCCACTCGTCGTGAGCGCCGCATAAGAGTTGGTCCCGACCGTGCGGAAATCGATATTGGACTTCCAGTAGGTGGAGCTCTTATCGAAGCTGATGGTAGGGTGGGTAATACTCGCCGTCAGGTCACCCAGAGTGATACCACCACCATCAAGGTCGTCCAGAGAGGTGCCCAGGTAACCCAGGTTCAGGTTGAGGTCGCCTACCTGCACCGTGTTGCTCTCGATCGTGGTCTGGTAAGTAGTCCCGACGACATTGAGGTTGCCGTTGATTGTCATACCCGTGCTGGTGATGCCTACCACGTCCACATTACCAACGGTCGCCTGCAGCTTGGGCGTGGCACTATCAAAGGTCCACTTGGCGGTCCCATTGTACACGTTGGCCACGCTCGTAATGTTATGACCACCCATACCAAGGTCCCCGTCGAGAGTCATCCCGCCGTTAAGGTACGTGTCACCATCCACTGTCAGGTCGGACAGCAGGTGCGTGTTCCCCGACACGTCCAGCGTCGAGCCCAGGGTCGCAACACCCGTAGCCCTGAAGGCGTTGCTCACCGTGGTGATGCCGTTGACCTGCAGGCTCGAGTTGAGCGTTGCCGCCCCGCCTGCATAAAACGTCTCCGTCACGGTAGCGAGGCCTGTCACTGAGAGCGACGAGCCCAGAGTCACTTCGCCCCGGATGTTGGAGGTCCCCACGCAGTAGAAGCTGCCCGTGCTGGTCACTCCCGACACCGTCAGGTTCGTACCCACCGTCACCGACTCGTTCACATCGACGCTCTTGAGGGTCGACGCACCGCTAATGGCCGTCAGGCTGCCGCCCAGGGTCACCGCCCCAGTAAGAGTGCTGATGCCCGTCACCGCCAGTGACGAGTCCAGGGTCGCCGCCCCACCGACATTGAAGGTATCACTCACCGTCGCCGGGCCAGTCACGGCGAGCGTCGAGCCCAGAGTCACGCCACCACGGATGTTGGAGGTGCCCACGCAATAGAAGCTGCCCGTGCTGCTCACTCCCGACACCGTCAGGTTCGTACCAACGGTCACCGACTCGTTCACATCGATGCTCTTAAAGGTCGAAGGACCCACGATTGCCGACAAGCTGCTGCCCAGGGTCACCGCCCCAGTAAGAGTGCTGATGCCCGTGACACTGAGGTTTGAGCCCAGTGTCGCGGCACCCGAGAGACTGGACGTGCCTAGAACCGAAAAGCTCGAGTTCACCGAGGCAATGCCGGTGATTACATTGAGAGGAGAACGGAAGTAGGACGTCGACGGCCCAATAGTGATCGTGGCCGTCGAGGAGGTGCTCAGAGTGGACCCGCTCGGTTTGGTGAAAATGTTGTACAGACCCTCGGTCGAAGTGCTCAGCGAGGCACTTTCGGCAATTGTGTTGGTTGTACTGATCCCATCCGTGTAGTAAAAGTAGTTGAAAGTGTCGGCATCTTTGGTAGTTTGGTACTTTTGACGAATGAAGATGTCGCGCTGCGAGACATCACCATAGGTGCTCTTGTCCGAGACCAAAAAGTCAAGAGAGGGTGGTGCCATAGGATCGCGAGGGACCTAGTTTTCCCTATGGCAAGAAAAAAAAGTGGGAGAGTACTGATAAAATAATATCGCGTCCGGTATAACCACCACGATGAGCCTTTTTCAAACACCTTTTTTGTTATCACCGACCCTCGTGCCCAGCCTCGTGCCCGGCCTCCTTTACCAACCGAAACGCACTCCCACGAACGATGAGGTGGTGAAGGAAACACCGCCACCGATCGACGAGGGACCTCTCCGTGCCCTAGTACAGACTCTAGAGGCCGAGCTAACTGCTATCAAGTCCACGTCCGCCGCCGAGGTGGCTCGGGAAAAAGAAAAGACTCGACAGGCAGAGTCCAAGCTTGCGGCCAATCAGGTAGTGCTCCAAGAAGTCCAGGAAGCCGAAGAAAAGTGCAAGGAAGACGTGGCAGAGCGCACAACTGACATCGCTGAGTTACAGCGAGCCGTACAAGAGTGCCAAGATGAGAAGGAAGCAGCGCAAGCGGATTGCGATCGGGTACAGGAGAAGCTCGGTCAGAGCAACAGTGCACTTGATCAGGCCCAAAGTCAACTCGTAACGATTGCTATTACCTTGGACACTAACACCACACGTCTGACGACTCTAGACCGAGAGAACTACGTAGCCCGGGAGGGTGAGGCGAAAGCCCTTGGTGAGAAGATCCACGCACAGACTCAAAAGCTCAAGGCGTCAATCAATGAACTTGACCCCACCATGTTCACGCAAGTGCTTGCCGCTACTGACAACTCCACGCTCAAAGCTCGTGAAGAAGCTCTGATAAAGCAGGCGTCGGATAGCGCGACCACCTCAGCGTTTGTCGAGGTAGGGAAAGCCATCAAAGACGTATTCGGTGAGGACACCGGGATAACACTGGATGCTGTCAAGGGTGCTCTGACGACGGTGAAGATCAAGAAGGATGCTAAAATTATAGGTCTAGAGGCGCGTATCGCAGCTCACGCGGCTGTACCTGGTGTCGATCCCTGTGCAACCCTTTACACGTCAATCTGGACGAAGATGGGAAACACAGGGGAAGCACCTGAGGGCGATAAAGTTTTGGAAGCCTTGGTTCACCTCGCAGAAGCACACAACGCACTTCTTGAAGAAAAGACGAACTTCTTAACACAAATGGACGAGTTGTCGGAGAAGAAAGACGACCTGACTTTACGCAACACGGAGTTGAGTAGTCAAGTTGAGAGCATGGACGTACAGATCAGCACCTTGACAGCCACACTCTCAGAGTGTGAAACAAAGAAGGGAGACGAGCAACGGCGTTTCCTGGAAGAGGCGCAGCTGTTCCGAAAAGACGTGTGCACAGCGTTGCATCTTCCGCCTCCTGAGACGACGCTGACGCACCAACAACTGGTAGAAGCTGTTATCCCTGGTGCAATTAGCAAATTCCGCGCAAGCACCAAAGACGCGCTCATATCGCTAGCCACTGTACTGAAAGCATATAACCACGATTGGGACAATGAGGACATACAAACGATATTGGTAAAGCCCGAATTTGCAGATATGGACAGGAGCAAGCTGTACGGAGACCTTAAGGGACTCGTAACGTGTGCAGGATCGCCGCCTCCTATCGCCGATATCCGCCAAAGTGTCGTAGAGGAGGTCCTAGCGCTAGCCAATGCACTGAAAATTAACCAAAGTCCCGAAAGTGTACAAGAGGTACTTTTGAATCCCACATTCGCCACCATGACAACGGAAGTTCAGGATCAAGTCATCGAGAGACTCCAACAGCTGCTCGTACCGTGCCCGACAACGACACCGCCTTCTGCACCGGCGGTGGACGATCCGAGGATGGGCGAGATGCTCGAGCGTTTCAAAGCGCACTTTCACTTCACGAGCTTGGCCGACGCACACGCCTATTTCAGTCGGGTCGAGGGTGACGACAAACGAGAACAACGACTCTTGTCTCTGGAGGAGGATCTCCTCAAGAATCTCGAGGAGGGTATTCAAGCCGCCACTCTTCCAGACGTTAAAACCTTTGACTTTCCAACCCCTCCAGGACTACCAACTTTATCTGACCTGGACACGTACGAGAAAGCGGAGAGACAACTAAGAGACTTTGCCAGGTACCCCAAGTCCTTTGCGGACTCGCTGCTTCTGCGTAGGGATAGGCTGAGTATAGCTGCTTGGAAACAGGTCCTGCGAACGATGAACTGGAACACGATTAAAACGCCGTCGATTTGGTCGGTTCTGTTTGACGGTAGGGCGAATGAAACATACAAAGACAAAGCCCAAGATCTGTACAAGGCGATAAGCTTCGGTATTGTGGGCATTACTATCGACAGAATTGACGTACCTACTGGGCTCGGGTACTACCCGTCATCGCCAGCACCTTGGGGTCGTTGGTAAGCTGGTAGCACGAGGTCCACACCACAGGTAAATAATATCTGCACACAGTTGGTAAAATACCATGTGGATTGGAGTCTTTTTGGGATTGCTTGCGGTGGGTCTCTTCACCTCGGGGTACCTGGCACTATCGGCGATCGTCGCCGGCGCGGCCTCACTCGCCCTTGTGGGTACACCGCGCGGGGCGACCGACATGGTCACGTTCACCCCGATGCAGACCGATAGTGCAAGGACCTATGTGAGCATCTTCAAGTACGAGAACCCGCGGAGCTTCAAGGACTTTGTCTTTGTGTACGACCCGGCCAGCGCCTATTTCGATGCGTACAGCGTGCAAGTGTCGTACAATCGCTGGGTGAATCCGTACTTGAAATCGGGTCGGCAGACGGACAAGGGTTCACTGCTTCCCGCGGATCCTTCCAAGAAGGCCCTTTTTATCTATAGCAACTATACGAGGCCCTCGGAATCCACTAGCAAATACATTAACTCCATTACGTTGCAGTGTTTCTACCTGAAGCGTCAGGATGCTAACGAGCACCGTGAATATCTTGCCAGGTTCGACAAGCTGCGCGAGTCGGCCGAGTTCCGCAAGTACTCGAGTAGCACCACATTCGAACGCATCCCCAAGACCGGTGCTTCATGGAAGACGCGACCCGATATCCACAGAGGCTGAACAGCCGGTACAGTCTCTACCCTATACTTCACAACGACCTGTGGGGCATGTACAAGCAGCACGTTGCATGCTTCTGGACGGTCGAAGAATTGGACCTTTCTCACGACTATGCCGACTTTGAGTCGCGCCTGTCACCTCCCGAACAGGCCTTTATCAAGAACGTCCTCGCCTTCTTTTCGTTTGGCGACGGTGTAGTCATGGAGAACCTCTACCTGCGCTTTATCCAGGAGGTGGAGATCCCCGAGGCGAGACAGTTCTACGCGGTGCAGGGGTTCAGCGAGGCGATTCACGCCGAAACCTACGCCCTCTTGTTACAGACCCTGGTACGGGACGAGACCGAGAGGAAGCGCCTGTTTTCCTTGGTGGACACGTGCCCGACCCTCACGAGGAAGGCAGAGTGGATGCAGCGGTACATGGCCAGCGAGAGTGAGTACACGCTCACCGATCGTCTCGTCGCGTACGCCTGTGTCGAGGGCATCTTTTTCAGCAGTAGTTTTGCGAGCATCTTTTGGCTCAAGGTGAAGAATGTGTGCGAGGGTCTGTGCAAATCCAACGAGTTTATCTCGAGGGATGAAGGGTTGCACCGCGATTTTGCCTGCTTGCTCTACACCAAGATGCGGCCTGAGGGTGTGGAGGAAAAGCACCGCGCCATCATCCGCGAGGCCGTCGTGCTCGAGACCGAGTTTATGCAGACGGCTCTCGATGTGACTCTGCTCGGCATGGATGCCACCCTGATGGCAACCTATATTGAGTTTGTGGCGGATCATCTCTCCAGCAGCCTGGGGCTGGGGACTCTGTACCGCGCACAGAACCCGTTTGAGTGGATGACCATGATCTCACTGACGCGCAAGAGCAACTTTTTCGAATCTCGAGTGAGCGAGTACGCCGTGAGCCGCATGAACGAATCGAGCGTAGGGCGGGTTACATTTACGACCAATGAGGATTTCTAGTTTCTTCTCTGTGCAGATGGATCTTCACCTCCACAACGTCTATCACTGCCGTCTGGACCCCGCGGATCTGGCGTTGGTGGCACTCGGAGGCACACAGAGAAACGCGCTCATCCTCAACCTGCAACCATCGGGTTTGGACACTTTGAGGTTCTACCCTTCCCTCGTCCTGCTCTACAAGGAGGAAGGATTATCACGAGACAGCCTGGAGACCCTGAAGGATCTCTTCCAGGGGATCGGTCCCATCACCCTGGTCTACTGGGTCAGGGACAGGCCGCCTCACCTTGTAAAGGGCCCGTTGCTCCACTTTGTCGAGCGATTGCGCCGGCGATACATCTCTATTGCCACGCTGGGCAAGCAGCGACCCGTGGCTCTCAAGCCTCGATCAACGGAAATACGACCACACCCGGGACCGCGCCTCCGGGGCTGACTGGCGAGCGGTCAGCGTAGTCAGCGTGGCTTCCACCTGCTGGAGACGTTCTTCGACGGCGGTGATGCGATCCAACAAGACCTGGAGTGCCGTGGCCTCGTGCGCCTCGTGATCCTTGAGGCTGGAAGCACATTCTTGCAGGCGCGTCGATTCGTTGGCGAGTGCTTCCCGTGTAGCATAGATATTGCCGAGAATTTGGTGAATCGTAGAGGACGACATGCGTAAAAAAGACGACGTTATACTGTACACTTGTGCTGTAAGAGAAAGTAGCGACTGAAGAAGCACCGACACTTGAGACAAAAGACAGGTCCGGTATCTCCGTGCGGAAAGGTGTATTGATGTATTGGCTTTCGCTGTGGCTGTGTGATCACGCAAGCCCGGTCCATGGCTTCGGTCTGTGTCTTGCGGGCATGACACCGGACACAGAGCACCTGGAGATTCTCCATCGCATTCGATCCTCCCATCCACAGGGGCGTTCGGTGATCCACCTGAGCCGTAGACTCGAGGAGTTGACGGCACTGCTTGCACCGCCACCGCTGGCGCTCGGCAAGTATCTTCCACACGACATGACTCGTTTTCTTTCGTCGATCTCGCGTTCTCGTGCTCATGGGCCTGTAAAAATCAGCAGGTTACCGGCGAACAAGGTAGGTTGAAGGTTGTTGTGCGCGCGATCACCCCCTACAGGGCTCACGACCGCCGTGTGACTGTGGGTGCCCGTGATGGAAGTGTCGAGGTTACCCGGTGTAGGTGCGGAAGTCCCATCGGCCTGCCGCCACCGGAATGTGTGGTCAGCCTCCGAGTTGCTACTCGTTCCGTACACGGTGTGGTTGTCGATCCTGTTACCGTCTGTAACGGCAGAGTACGCGTCGTTGTACTGGTGCACGTGGGCGCCCGACTCTTTCACGGTGACGACGTGGCCGTGCGACGGTAGCTCGTCGATCTTCAAGGCGTGCGTTTCCGCACCCAGAGATTCACCGCGCCGGTGAGAGCCGTTGACACCGGCCACCACACGTCCCCGGGCATCCGGTAGGTTAAAGTAATCACCAGAACCTCCGTAATCGTAGCCAATCACGGCAAAGAGCTGCGGGTGTGTGGCACAACCGAGGTTCCTCCCGTCGCACACCATCCAGCCGTTCGAGTCGGCGTTCCTCGCGGACCACTTGAGATCCCCTACGTCGGGGAGTGAGGCGCGCAGGCTTTCTTGGATGCTCGTGATGGTGGTATCGTTTTTGAGGGACGATTGATACTCGTGCAGGTCATCGGCGGTCAGCACAGGATGACCCCGGACCGACAGGTTGTTCTGCACGTCGACATCGTGGGCGCGGAGGCGTTTGGCAACAAAGTGATACTGGGGCTGAACCCGGACGGTTGCCGAGATGGGGTCTACGTCGATAGCACGCTGCATGGAGATGGTGATTATCACTTGGCGCAAGAAAACTTTACGAACTAGAAAGCCACTCGCGAGCGATCAGCGCCGGTAGACCCAAAAGTTCATGGCCACCTTGGTAGAGTCCCTGGGGCCCGGTGGGTCGGCCCGGTGCACCGACTGGTCGTAGGCTTGTCCTGTGGGAGTGAAATTAGGAAAAAGCACGAGCACCCCCGCTTGGGGCAGGACACGAAGGTTCACACGAGGGAACACTGTGGCGGCGTGTTGGTTGGTTGTCAGGTACAAGAGACCCGTAAGGAAGCGGTAGGACTCCTGTGCGTAATATCGTTCGTCTCTGCCTTTTCCTACGAGGTAGCCCGTCGCGCTATCATGGTGCTCATCGTACCGTTGTGCATCGGTGTAGCGGACGGCGTTGATCTCAAGGTGCAGACGCGGGTGAGCCAGTAAGTCACGAAAAAGGTGGCGCACCGCACGCACCGCAAGAGCTAGGAAGGGAGGGATTTTGTTCAGGCTCAACGTATCCGAAGTCCTTGCGCGATGCTGGACGAGCCCAGCACCATCTTCACGATCCACATTGGACCTGGGCATGTACCGCTTCCGAAGTTGCTCGGCCAGAGTCCCGGCCTCTTGGGTGGTGATAATCGGGAGGCTCAGTACACAGAACCCCGCATTGTCGCGGTACAGTGTTTCCAATCCCGGGTGGTGCTGACGCAGTGCCGCGAGGAATGCGTGGGTAGCACCTGATAACGTCTGTGGGGACAGAGGTGAGACTTTGGGACCTCCGGCGAGTAAAGTAAAAGTAATTGTCCACTCGGCACGGAAGCTCTTTTCCGGGCTAGTCAGCCAACGAGCGTGTTGATCGTCCTGTAATGCTTCCAAGTAGTACTTGTCTACTTTTGACAGGATCGATGGGCGCGAACGCGGACCCACGCGGCCTCCTACTACACACACCCGAGACTGCACAGCCTCGTTGTGCAGCGTGAGTAGGACAAGGGTGGAGCGCTGCAACCGGTTGGCCCAACTCACGAGCTGCACTAACATGGGCATGCCCTGACGCCTCGTCCTGACGCTACGATAGGCTTCTGAGGGGCTGAAAAGATCGACTTGCAGTGCATTGTTGATAGCGTGGACAGTCCGTTTGAGATGACTGGGCGTGCTATAGTTGTAATTGACGACGTTAGGTAGCATTTTGCATCACACAAGGAAAGAAAACACAGTCTTTTACGGACCACCGACGGCTTGCCACCACCAGTCACCCGACTCAAAAACTACGCCGTTACACAGGTCCTCCAAAGGACCAACGACTCCCTGGCAGACAATGTCAAGGGTACTACCATCAAGATTCCGGATGCCGCCGTCAATGCACAGCAGAAAGTTGCACGTAACGTCCTCGTTAATGCTACCATCGGCGTGGCAACGCTGTACATGGAAGCAGTAGCAGCAGCTTTCGTCATCTACCCACAGAGTCTTTGCCCGGGCAAGTCGGTAAAGCCCGTGGTCCACCGGACGAATCTCCTCGAACTCGGTATACACCGTGTAGCGCCGCTGGAGTCTTGCGGGCTTCTTGGGCCAGAGGGTATACTCCAGAGGAGGCGCCATCTCGACCTTGTAGTAGACGGGCGGGACCGTAGTAGAGCCCGACATGAGACGGTGAAGCTCGATGAGCGAGGAAGGGGAAAAATTGGGTGAGCGCCTGAGCATTGCCTTCGACCTGCCAATAAGACACACACCCATTTGAGACCTTTGCTGTGTGGCGTTCTTATCGCGGTGGAGACGAGTGACTCTCACCAACCACCCCGCGCAACGTTTCTTCCCTCCCCGAGAGGCCCGGAATAAACACCGACGAGGAGACCCGATCATAGGCCCGCGTTGTGACAACACCGATCCGGTGCGTAATGGGATCATAGGGAAGCGCTCGTAAAGATGTCCGTCCCCTGCTCGATCGAGACACACTCGCCGATCCTTTCTTGGAGCGCCTTGTACAGTGCAGTCCCTTTGGTGGGTGCTTCATTGTGGCACAGCATCCTGGCCAATCGGGGTAGGTGTGCGGGTGGGATCTGGGCCTTGCCCGAATACGCTAGGATAAGGTCTTTACACGCCACCACGACCTCGACTAGTGTAGTGTCTGGGAGTGGCGGGGATACCCACGTGAGAGGCGCCACAAGCACCGTTTCAGACGGTTCTCGGTAGAACTCCCATTCGGCGTGGTAGGTCACGGGGAGTCCGAGGATCTGGCGGGCCTCGGCCTGTAGGTAGTACACGCAAAACGTTAAACGACCCGCGTGGTAGACACCAGGGTGGTGTTGATCGTACAAACTGCGAAAGGTCTGGTAGGTCTCCTCCAAGGAGAAGACGTGGACAACAGCCTTTGTTGCCTCGACACGGACCCACTCGGTGTAGGCCTCTTCCAGACTGGCAAGAGTCGGTACCTCCAAGCGGGTACGGAGGGCTTCTAACACACCGTTCACCTCCTCCACACTCGAGTTCACGTTCACGACTGGGAAGGCCTTGTGGAGCTTGGCCAGGGTCTTACCGGCCAATGTCTGGCGGAGCATGATGGCAAAGGGCATGACGTCCTCAAACGTTCGTACCGCAGCGAGGACCTTGGAGAGATGCCGTGATAGGCACGTCCAGTCGAGTGCATCCTGTGACTCGACGCTCCTCCAGAGATCCAAGAGGAGACCTCCTACGCGCAGATCAAAGAACGTGTTTACCTGTTGCGGCAGAGACACGGACCCGTCGAGCACCAAGGACTCGGAGGCACCCGGGGTGTAGACGTCTAGGAGTCGTTTGGTATCCTCGAGGCAGTTCTTCCACCCCCTGCGGCACACACTGAGCAGGAGGGGAGGGAACCCACCCTGTTTGACAGGCGAACCCGTCTCGGCGAGGCAGCACAGTTCGTAATACCCTCTCAACACGTCTTTCATCACCTGCAGCATGGACTCGACATCCCTCGAGATCTGTTGGACGCCCTGGCGCAGGTCGGAGAGCTGCCAGTCGGGGCGGAAGAGCGTGGTGACGCACTGCCGGAGCATATCGAGCACCCTTTCCAGGTTACCCCCCTCGGCCCTCCCCTCTGATTTGATGTGTTCCTGCACACCCGGGAGACCGGCAATGTACTGTGACAGGGTTCGTATCTGGCGGACGCGATCCTGTGCGCCAACGCTCTTGGCGTATGTCACGATCTCATTGTCGGCGGCCAGGCTCGTATACGAGTAGCTGGGCAGGTGGATCTTCTTGTGGAGTCCGTACAGATCGTGAACCTCTTGGAGCACTTCAAACACGACGTTGGTGACGTACAAGAGGCCCTGCCGGCAGGAGACATCCTCCACCAAGATAGGGATGGACTCGCACCCCCTGGTAAGGAGAGACTCGAGGTCGAGCGTCTTTCCCGCATTACTGGGGTGCAAAAAGGATAACCATACGTGGGGCATCACGTTCTTGAGCAGCATGAGCGGCTGGACCAGGGTGGTGGGGTGGCCTGTGATAAAGTCCGTGTACTCCTTGGTCAGGTAGAGAGTAAACCCCGACTTGTCCACCACCATCTCGGTGTGCAGTTCCAACGGTTTCGTGGATCTGGAGAAGAACGTCTCGGCGACGCGGGTTAGCTGATTCGACTTGGTAGAAGAGAGTGAGAAATCGGGTATGTTTGTGTTGGCCATGTGGTGCACGATGCTCAGGAAACAAGGAAAAAAAAGGAAACGGACAACGCCGCTTCAGGGGCTCACCGAGATACAAGGGGAAAATTCCAATGAAATTCCAACGCCCCTTCATTCATTGGGAGCTGGACAGGAAAGCCCTCATTTTGCGGGGCAGTCACTGAGAACCCTTTAGCTTTGTGGTTCGTTTCACGCACGAGACCCGGGTTGCCATCACCGGAGAAGGCAGGGTGCCTTCTTTGCGCCAAAAGCGCGATCGTATGCTTTAAAAAAAAGCAGTCGTTGTCATGCAATATCGTTATCGTGTAAATGTAAATGTGAATGTGAACTTGTCACTTTTCATTTTGGGGGACACGTGCCGCACGTGTCAAGGGGTACTGCCCTCCTTTTTTTCCACCTGGTGACCTCGTTGCTCTGTGCCTGACGGTATAGGTCCGCCGCGATAAAGAGGAGCTCGTGGTGCAGTCGGAGGTATTCGGGGCTCGCGGGTACATCACCGGTTTGGACGACGAGCCTGTAGGCAAAGCACGTGTAGACCTGACCACAGGGGTCCGTGACCTGGATGCAGAACCGTTCCGTGATTCCCTGTACGGCCCCTTCCCAGCAGTCCAACAAGTCGATTTGGTCACAGTTCATATCGTAGATGAGGCCCAGCACGTCCCGGGTCTCGTCGGGTGTGAGTGTCGCCGTGCCCTTATTTTGATAGCGCGGCGCGGCGCCGGAAAACACCAGGCGCCATCCTTTGGCAATCCCCGGACCTACGAGGTCGACGCTGCCGACCAAGTCCTTGATCCTGTCCGGTGACAAGCTTCCATAGGCGAAAAGGAGGACCATGCTCTTTTTATGCATTACTGTTTCAGAAAACAAATCAATTCTCTGTCTGGTCCAGACCAAAGATCCGCGTAGTCCGGGCTACTCCCTTGACCGGCAATTGGATGTTGTAGCGGAAAAGAGTAGCCTCCTCGGTCGGGTCGTACCCAATCTTGCGACCTACCACGACCGAAACCCCCGGCTTGTTGCAGCACGAGGTGGTATAGGTCACCTCTGGATCCTTGTTGTACTTGGTCGGGTAAACGTACTGGAATTCATTCGGGCTGTCGACAATGCGCGTGCGTGCAAAGGCATTGACAGGCTGATTGAAAGCACCCCGGAGGTTCTTGAAAAAATGCTGTCGGAACTGGAAATCGTCAATGTCCTTTCCTACGCCATCGCTAAAGGAGATGAGTGGAGTGCTTACGGCCATGGCGCTCTGTTTTGTGTATACTCAATATATTATATTTTCCGAGTGGACGCCTTGTACACCTCTTCCAGGAGCCTCTCGGTATCCTCCTCAAAGTTCTTGACCACACCGCTCACGGTGCGCTGGAGCTCTGACGTTTCACGCTGGAACGTCTGCAGGTGCTGCACAAACGCTTCCCACAGCACCCTCGATACCTCCAGGCGGTCCGGGCGGGCTTGAGTGATCGAAGCCTCGAGGAGCCTAAACGTGGGAGAGGACGTTCCGGGTGCGACGCTCAGGGCGTGCTTGAGCTCTACGATCCTCGGAAGGAGCTGATCGTTGATCTTGTCAACATAGAAATACAGCGCGTCTTCCATTATCAATTTTCAATTTTCAATTTATCATACTATATATTTCATTTCGGGATGAACGCCTCGAGACGCGTGTCTTACTTACACCTGAGCTCCTCCGACCTGCGGCAAGGGCAGTTTATCCTGGACTCTCCCCTTCGCGGTGTGCAGTCGGTCAGTCTTGTCAGTGCAGAACTCAAACTGCCTCGATTCTACCTCCACGAAGATCGGAACCGGATCTATTTTAGTGAGCACCGCGAGCACTTGTACCTTTTCCAGGGGAGGGTACCGTGCGGGTGGTACACCACGGACAGCCTGCTGTACGCGGTGGCCGCGGCAATGACCACCGCCGAACTCGTGTACCCTCCGGATGCGGCCATTTCTCCCCTGAACGCGTACCGGGCGCAGAGGCTCCGGGACAGTCTCTACGTAACCATCGAGTCGGACGGGAAGGTACCCTTCTCCTTGCACAGCTACTCGGCACAGACCAAGCCTCTCCGCGTGGTCTGGATCCGGCAACTGAATCCCTTTACGGCACAGGTGGGACTCTCCACCTCACTGCCACCATCCACGTCTCCCATCAAGACCGGCAACATTGTCAAGGTGTACCACCCAGGGACCACGGCCAGGGTGCTGCAGGTGACCCAGCACAGCGTCGGTAGTATCATCGTCTCTGTTCCTCGCGGGGCCTCGTCAGAGAAGCTGCCCGACGTGCTCTTTGCCACGGAAGAGCTCGCATCCATCTCCTTTCAAGTCCTGAGCACGGATTGCAACATCGCACCCCTCCTGGGGTTCCCTGACCTTGACCTGTGCGGAGGATCCTTGAGCCGTATCGCCAGTGCGTCTCGTCTGTCGTGCGCCGAGGACGGCGCGAAACTCATCACGTTTTGCACCCGAGAACCCCACGGCTGTAAGGAGGGTGATTGCCTCCAGGTCATGGGTGTGGAGGGTAGCTTCCTCGACCAGGCGGTAGGAGAGGTGGAGACCGTGGGGTCCGAGCACGATCTCACGGTGCGCCTGCAGGATCCGTTGCCACTCACCGATCTCGATGAGATCAAGGTGCTGCACGTCACGCTCCTCGGGAGCAAGACCTCGCACACCTGGCGCCTCGATCAACCGCTGACCGTGCGGATTGTGGATCGGAAGGTCCTCGTCACTATCCGCCTCCGCGAACCCCTCCATCCCGCCTTTTCCACCCATCAGAAGATTACCATCCTCAACACGATGCCTTCGCCCGAGTGGAATGGAAGCAGCCCGATGATCGAGGATATTACACCGGACCGGTACGCCGTGGTGCTCGCCGTCACCTACTCCCTCCCCAAGGATCAGGGTCTCTTGCACAAGACCAGCCCCTGCCTGCTCGGCACCGACTCGGC
>JAIXQT010000180.1 GCA_027485595.1 Pseudomonadota bacterium
CATGTCCGGATCGCAGCAGCGTTATGGTCTCCAATCCAAACGCGGAAAATGTCGTAAAGCCGCCGAGAATACCGGTGGCGATGAGAAGACGGGTGTGAGGAGAGATATCACCGCGAGCTGAGACCTCGGCCACGCCGCCGATCAGGAAGCACCCAAGGACGTTGATGAGAAGGGTCGCTACAGGGAATGCGAGAGAAGCGAGAAGTGCATCACTTGCCCTTCCAATCAAGAATCGTGCTGTAGCGCCGAGCGCGCCCCCACACGCGACAAGAAGCACTTCGGATGGTGTTATCATTAAGGCACGATAGTGCAGAATTACAGCTAGTTCTACAGGATATGTGCGGGTGGACTCGTCCAGGAGGGAGCGAGTCGTTGAGGAAGTTCGAACTCTATACGCTCTCCCGACAGGGGGTGTGGAAGGGAGATCGCGCAGCTCACAAGGTGAAGGTAGGGGGCCTGAAGTCCCCCATAAAAATTATCACCGATGAGTGGAAGTTCGACCGCGGCCGCGTGGACCCGTATCTGATGAGTTCTCCCCGTGATCGGATTGGCCGTGTAGATGTGGCTGTGGACTCCACCTAGCGTTGCATCATGCGAGTAGCGGAGGCGAGTTCGCGCGCTCTGACCACCATGCGTCGAAGCGACCCGCAACACCGGATGTTCGGGTGATACGGCGATAGGAAAGTTGACCTCCTTCTCATCCCACAGGCTTCGCGTGTGAGACGCGAAACGGTAGGTTTTTCCAACGAGCCTCGTTTCAAAAGCTCGTTGAAGTCCCGCGTGCGCGGACGAGGCGGTGCTGACGACCACGACTCCCTGCGCGGAGACGTCGAGTCGTGATGGCATATGAATAGAGCGGCCGAGCTCCCGCTCCAGCGCCGTTTTCAAGCTAAAGTGGCGTTGCTCTTTCGCTGGCATGCTCGAGAGGTGAGGGGGTTTGTAGACCACCGCGATCGCGTCGTCGTGAAACAGGATGTAGTCAGAGTGAAAAGCCGCGAATTGAGACCGGGCCTCAGCGATCGGAAACTTTGGCTCGTAGTACTCGACTTTAACGGGACGGGGTAGAGGCATGTCGCTCACAGCCTCGAGCCCATTGACGTATACGCCACCGAAGTCAAAACGCTCCTCCCATGACGTTGGATCGATATGCGGTAATCTCTCGCACAGGAGCCGCAGAAGTGACTGAGGGCCCTCGTCGGAGTCTCGCAGAATAAAGCTCCAGTACTTGGTTCGAAGGGTAGTGTGGACTCGCTCGAGGTTGAGCGGGGGCATCTTTGGAGTGTCGGCGAGAAAAGCGTCTGTCACGAGTTACGTGCGCTACCGCGCTGGAGTTGGTGTTGGAGCCTTCTTGAACATGCGGTACTTATTGACCGCGTGCGTGATTCGCGAAAGTCTGTCGACCAGCGCCTCCGGAGGGAGGCTCGCGCTTAACTCCTCTGACTTGTCCAAGCCAAAAGCATCCTCAAACCTTTGAAGCTTAGAGAGGAACTGTTCATCGAGCATCTTCGAGATCTTCACGCGGGCGATCTCAGCTCGCTCAGAGCGAACATCAACGAGTTGTTGAAGCGGTCCCTGTTGATCGAGCTTTACTACCGAAGATGGATCCTCCGCCGGACACTCTGGAATCCTCGAGATAAGAGTTTTGCTCTCAGAGAGGAGTTCCGGGCTCACGTTGGCGAAGGAGACGGTGCCGTTCTCATCGAACGCCATCGCCGTCGCCACGCTGTCCTTGCGCACGATATTTCGGTCTACGACGAAGGTGATGAGGTAGAGTTTCTCGCCCATCTTTTTAATCGTCGTTTCTGGTATCTCAACCGTGCGCCCCGCGGAGAGTACCATGCCGATCGCTTTTTTTGGCTCAGGCTTGGCCTCGACCCTTACGTTCACGGTGAGAGGCTCGGTGATAGGTAACGCCTGGGCATGAGCTGGGGTAAGTGGCGCCGCGCTGGCAAGCGCGCCGGCAGTTGACGCGAGGAGGAACGAGAGGATGGAGTAGCGATCGTTCATAAGGGCGTTACTCAGGAATGTCCTTCTTCAACGTTTCGAGGAGTTTAATCGCGGTCTCAAGGTTGCGAGTGTCACGTTCTAAGGAGCGAGCCTTCGCGACGAGGATTGCGGCTTCCTTGCGATGCTCAGCTGATGGAATGTTATCAGGCACATCAACCTTGAAAGTTTGTACGCAGTTGCGCTTGATGATGAACTTGTCTGTGAGCGTTAAATCACCAGATTTTTGGTGAACCACGAACTGGTACGACATTGCCGCGACAGGCGCTGGAATGTTGACGGTGTATGTGGGGCGATCGGTTTCGTTGAGTACCCCCATCGGAAACGCGATATCCATGAATCGCCCATCCCGTGAGCCTACCAAGCGAATCTTGATGTCTACGTCACTTGAGTTAGCAAGCGAGACGGAGAGCGGAATGAGTGTTCCGGCTTGAGGGAGTTGGTGAGTTTCAAGGGGCTGATGGCGAACCTGCACCGGAGCGGTAGAATCCTCCGCCGCAACGCTCGACGCGCTCACTACTATGGCAAGGAAGAGCGCGACTACCCTCAGAGCGGTCGCTCGTGTGTTTCGTATCCGTTGTTGCCGCGCGGCCATACGCCTACCGATTATGAAAGCTTCTTGACGCTCCACACCCCAGATTCCCCGGTGATAGCGTTTGTAAATGTACCCTCTACTTCGCTGGAGGAGCCCGAACCCGTCATGTTCAAGAGTACGCTATTTGAGCGAATCACTATCGTTGATGAGGAGTTCTCGCCGAGTTTCGTAGATACCGTCGTTGGCGTCCATCCTTCGACCCCAATCACAACGATGAGCTCATTGTGCTCCGGACGGGAGATAAGGGCCAGAGGTGATGTTGCGTTTGGTACAATCCCGTAGATCGTTCCGGCGTAGGTTCCCGCTGGAAGGAGAGGAAATATCGTGTCCCCCGTTATGTCGCCACTCTCCGCTGGAGGGGCCTCGGTTGGCTCCGAGGATGAGGTAACGCTCGCGAGGATCTCAGTGGGCTTCACATGGGAAACTACCACTACTCCGATCGTGATCAGAGCCGCCAGGCTACCGACGAGTAATGTCCGTATGAGTGGGTGCATGGTGAGGAGCAGCGATATAATTCCGGGAGTCTTCACCGTGATTCCGGGAAGCTGCTCGTCGATTGGCGGAGAGAGGTGGGTGGTATTGGGTCGCTCTTTGGAAGGCTGTGGTTCTGCCGAGGTATCTTCAAGTTCGTGTGGAGTGACCACGAAGGAATTACGAACCACCGCCGAAGCTTTGTTCTTGGCGTCCTGTTCGATGAGTTGCTGAACCCTTTGAGCACTCATCTCTTGAGTTTCCTGGGATTGCTCCTGTGACTCTTGTGAGGGCGGTAGGTCTATTTTCCCCGCCCCGGCGTACTCGGTGCCCTTGAAGAAATCATCGAAGTCGTCGCTGAATGAGTCGAGTGGCTCGTCCGCATTAACGGGGGTGTACGTTGGCTGCACGTGGGCGTTCGAGTGAGCCGTATCATCATTGCCAGACGTAAACGGAGAATGCTCGCCACGTTCGATTGATGACTCATCGTTGTTCGTCGCCGAGGTGCCCTCAAAGGAGGTTGTTGAGAGGGCTCGCAGGGCCTCCATCGCGGTCTGGAAGCGTTGGTCAGCCGAATGTCGCATGAGGGTCGCGACGACGGCGGAGACGTTTCGCGGAATGAGGGAATTCACCTCGTGGAGTGGCTTGATATTCTGGTCGAGGCGGGCGCTTTGCTGCTCGCTCAACGGCGCGTTTTCGAAGGGATGGAATCCCGCCATCGCCTCATAGAAGCAGACGCCGAGGGAGTAGAGGTCTGAGCGAGAGTCGTAGAACTCGCCCCCCAACATCTCCGGGGGGAGGTAGGAGAGGGACCCTACACCGTTCTGCAACTCTTCAAGGTCAAGCTCATCACCAGGGAGAAGAGCGAGGCCGAAGTCAGCGAGCCGGATCTCCTTTTCGTTAATGACAAGGATGTTGTCCGGTTTGATATCTCGATGGAGGACTCCGGTGGCGTGTATGAACTCCATCGCCTCCAACGATTGACGGAGAAACTCCGCGCCTCGGTCGGCCGATAGTGGCGCGCCTTGCGCGGCGATGTATTTTCGCAGATCCCCTAATTCGGCGAACTCCATGGACAGGTAGCAAAGATCCGAGACGGAGTGGAAATCATCGAGCCGCACGACGTACTTGTGTCGACATGAGACGAGCGTGAGAGCCTCCTTTCGAAGGCGTTCTGTCATCGAACTTTTGGGCTTGTTATTGACGAGGACCTTGAGAGCCACCTCTTGCTGGGCGCCGCTTAGGTGTCGGGCATGGTAGACCACACTGTCGAGGCCACGTCCGACGATGGATATGACTTCGTAGCGACCATCAAAAATCTTCCGTTTTTTCGCGCTCGGAAGTGACATGGTTGGGTCTACCTACAACGTAAAGTGAACAGCTTACTTAGACTTTTGATACAACGCGATCGCTTCAAAACAGAGGATCACATCATACCTCACCTCGCCAGGAAGGTAATTCCCTTCCTAGTGACTCCGTACTGCAAAACTTGAAGGGTGTACCGCAAGCCTTGCAACGGTCTGGTGCTGTTCTATCCTATAATCTTAAGTTATGGGAGGTTTGCTTCAGGGAATGCGGTAGTTTTGTATGTCATTAATTTCATTGGATTTATTGCCGTGCTGAGAGGGCGAATAAGGCTCAAAGAGTCCCGCGTCACTCCTGAGGCTGATCGTAGAGTTCGCAAATGCTCGTTTGAGGGCTTAGAGCGAGATGTTCCTTGCCCAATCTCATTTGAGTCTTTTGGTGTGGTTCAAGAGTTGAATGTCTTACCTTCATGCAATACATTCGACGGGTTGAGAAGTTGTTCCGCCTCAGAGAGGCTGCGCTACTCTGACATAGCCGTCGAATTGGTTGTGTGACTTGAGCACCCGTAGCTCAGCTGGATAGAGCACCCGCCTTCTAAGTGGGTGGTCAGAGGTTCGAATCCTCTCGGGTGCATTTTTTCTTGGGCCGGATCGTACGCAGAGGTTACTAGACGTTATAGGTAGGTATGCATGAGTGAATTGAACCCATACTTGGGAATCTTACTCCTCACCGTCGCAGCCGGAGGTTTTCTCCTGACCATGGTGTTGCTCGCGTCATTTCTTGGTCCGAAGAAGGAGACCAAGACCAAACAGATGCCGTGGGAGTGCGGCGCTATTCCGGTCGGTTCCGTGCGCGAGCAGCGTTTTAGCATTCGCTTCTACCTCGTAGCGATGTTGTTCATTCTCTTCGATATCGAGGTCATCTTCATGTATCCGTGGGCGGTTGTTCTCGAACAGATGGGAATGTTCGCGCTCTTGCAGATGCTCTCCTTCATGGCGGTCCTTGTTGTTGGGCTCATCTACGTCTGGAAGAAGGGCGTTCTGAACTGGAACGATTAGGATTCGGGTGCAACGCAGGTAACGGGTGTTGCACGCGGTGATGCAGCTCAGCTCCTCAACGCACACAATCGTGTTCAAAATCCCTTGTCGTGTCCCTTTAAGAACGGTCGTGCATCAATAGGCGTACCGCGTAGCACCGGGTACTATCTCAAGCTATCGTGTGCTCACCTACAGTGGCCGCCAAGCGATGCGGGGACCGCGGAGCGATGCGGGTCAAAGATAAACATTCCCTCCGCGGCTACGACGGGTGTCCAGTTGAAAAAAACTTTTCGATAGGCGCACTAGCAGGGTGGCACCGCTCCAGTTAGTATCGTCTCTGTAGGGTTTAACCGCTCCTCATGAATCGAGAGTTTTTTCACAAAATCTGGTTTTGGTCTCGGTTCTTGGTGACCGCCTTTGCGGCTCTCGCCATATTCAACTACCCCCGAACGTGGTGGCAGGAGCTCATCTGTGCAACCTTGTTG
This sequence comes from Pseudomonadota bacterium, assembly GCA_027485595.1. Classification (GTDB taxonomy): domain Bacteria; phylum Bdellovibrionota_C; class UBA2361; order UBA2361; family OMII01; genus OMII01. The sequence continues at coordinate 5,898 of JAIXQT010000180.1, forward strand.
TTGTGGAGCGGCGTTTTTCTGGCTGCTCTGTGCGTCGATATCATTCGCTTCCGCAAGATATCTTGGACGGTCTCGCGCGCTATCCTCGTGTTACTTCAAGCGTTATGTGTCTTTCGCGCTGGCCAGATCGTAATGCCGTATCTCTACGCCACTAAAAAAGCGTCCCCACAAATCGCCTACTCTGAACCGGCGCGCTTTCTCTTTATTGATATCTCAGAGCGGGTGGGAAACGATCGCACTAACGCGCTCAAGGCGTTGGTTGATCGAGAGGATCCCTCCATGATCGTGCTAACGCGCTTCGCGGACACGCCAGTTCTGGAGGGCGTTGCTGAGCGATTCCCATCCCGATACATCTCTCCTTCGTCTCACGGGCGGGTGATAGAGCTTTTCTCAAAGCTCACGCCGCGCGGGCCCACGCGAGTAGAGCTTGGATACGCAGCGTTACCGGGAGTCGTTGGGGAGTTTCTTACCGGTGATGGACATCCGGTTATAGTCGGAGCCGTCGACCTTCTTCCCCCGCACTCGCAGGAGGATTTCCTTCGAAGTCGATTAACTTCAAGACGGCTCGCGAGCTCTCTGAAATACGCTCGGACGCCACGAATCGTGTTGGGAGCGTTCCGAACCTCTCTGACGTCACAAATTGTTGACATGTATCGTGAGCAATTACGCCTACGGGCACTCTCTTTTGACTCAGGGATCTCCATATTTCCGAGACTTGTGTGGCAATCAATGAGCTTCACAAATGCCTCGCATGTCTTTACCGCCCGGCACATCGAGGTTTCGCGAGTCGCTGAGTTTCGGGACGATGATCGCGGTTTCTCCGCGGTCGTATTTGACGCAAAGATTCCGAGGGAGACGTTGAGTCCCTTGGAGCGCCCTTCATACGGTAGTAACAATTGATGCCTACTGGTCAGACTGCACGCGGAACACGGAAACCTGCGCCTTCTTGTTGCGCTTGAGCGCGTGTGTTCGCTGCTCGGATTTTGTTGCTTGTGGTTTTTGACTGGTCGGCGGTTTGATCACTACGCGCGCTTGTTTATCAGGGACGGTCGTTGACGATTGTCGAGTTGGAAGTGGCGCGCTCCCCCTGTTGAGAGCCTTCGAAATGCGGTCAGAGATGAAGTCCTCATATGCATCATCGTCATCGGGCAGCTTGGTGTCGACAACCACTTTCGTCTGTTGTTTTCCGTCCGACATGACGGTCTCCCAGTACAAAAGAGAACCACGGCGGGTGGTATGCGGGATGGTTTCAACAGGAAATCCGAGCGCCTTGAGTTGCGCTACTCGTTGCTCCTCTGTCGCGCCTCGCATCCTGAGTTCGGTTTGCTCGGGACTTGCGCCACCCCTGAGAAGGGCCCGTCGTAACGCTATCGTCGTCGCGTTTCGATGACAGTACTTTCGTTGCCAGAAGAGGTACTCTGCGAGTCTATTTACTGAGGGTAGTTCCCCAAGCTTCGCGTCGAACATCGCCGCCAACCCTGTCGCTTTGAGAAAGTGGATGGCTGCCGCCGATGTGAATGCTGAGATCACCTTGCTTCTACGGAGTGGATTGACGTTCTCCGTCGGGTCAACGACAAGCGAGATCTCATCCCCGTGTACGTACGCAAGCACTACCCGAAAAGACGCCGACATCAGAGCGCGCGCGGTAATCAGCAGGCCCTTTGTGGTTGTTGGGCCGGTCGGATAATCATCGCGTAAAGCGCTCCAGTCACCGAATCGGTGAGCGTCGAGGCGAACGACGAGCAGGGTATCGGGCAGAATAAAGCCGTCATTGTAGGTCTCGAACCGTGCGATAGAACGCTCAAGATCCCCGATTCCTCGTTGTGATAGTTTAGTGCTTTTAGCCATAGCCGCTCCTGAAGGTATGGCACAAACCGGCGACAGTGTGAGCTATGTCGATCGGGGATCCTAGGCACTGTCAGGGGGATAGGGCGGCTTTTCGTAGAACGTTTCTTTAGAATTGGGGCGGTCCTCAGAAATTTTGTGCGTTTCTTTTCAATAATTTGAGCGCCTCGATGAAGCTCTCGGCAGAGGTGAAGATGCACTCGATTAACAACCTACCAGTATGAGATATGTTACTACTGTTAACTTCAACAGCGTTCCTCGCCCTATACGGTTATTAAGCTTTGTCGGAGCGTGTGAGAGGGTAAGGTGGTGGTGTTTCTCATTACATCTCTCCGTGTCTGCCCGCTTGTGCGCATGTTTCTAGGTGTGGCTCTTGGGGAGGGATATGGTGACAGGAGGGATGATCGTGCCCCAGTTCAGGCGCGGGCCGTGTACGACTTCCCTCTCAGGAGAGGGCCACCAAGGTACCTCGTGGATGTAGACCACGTAGGTGTGGCCTAGCATGTCAACTGCAGAAAAAACGCTAACTAGACTAGATCTAGAATCTTGGCGCTCCCATGGGCCGACTGATGAACCGCCGGAGCGGTTGGGATTGCCTGTTCATCGAGTTGCGAAAGGCTGCCTCTGACCAGCTGCTGCCCCGGAAGCTTCGATAAATCTGACGGTAGTGATTAATCGTCTCCTCATGCGAGAAAAGCTCGCTAGCGCTGATCTGGCGCGTATTCGCATAGCTATCGGGAAGAACATCACTTCGCGAGTCGCCAAAAGACTCAAGAGCATCCTCGGTCGGACGAGAAACGCCGCAACCAAAGGCCTCGGCAGCGTCACCGTAACACTCAGCAAAAACTGGAGACGCACATGCGATAGAAAGACAGAGGGCGAGCAGAATATGTTTCATAGTCATAGTCCCGATAGCGTGGGTGATGCATTGTTATGGTACACGGTCTGTAGATCGTATCAAAGTATGATGAAGGATGGTTGTTTTAGTTCGTTGTAGAAGGTTTTGGGATCCGTTGGGATCTATCGACGGGACTCCTTACGGACCTGGGTCGCCTACCACGGCGGTCAGGAATGACCACCGTCCCACGGAAATGCTCACGACGGAACCTTTTGTCATCACCCTGCGAGGGCCTCAATCACCCCGCGTGGCTTTCTGCCGAGGGTCTTCCATAGCCGCTCTGAGTTGAGCGATACGTCCTCGGGTCGTGTAGGTCGATTCGCGTTAGTGAGTCGGGAAGTTGAACGAATGAGAGCTGGGTCGTATCCCAAAGCCTGCGCGACGAGCGTTCCAAAGTCGACTCGTGACAAACGTTGAGGTCCACCGCAGTGCCAGATTCCCGAGAGCTTGCTCTTCGAGATATCGAGGATCGCTTGAGCGGCATCGGCGACGTGGATAGGGGTGCGGTACTCATCTGAGAAGAGGGAGAGAGGGCTCCCCTCTTTGAACGTGCGCTCCATCCATCCCAGCACGCCTTGAGATTTAGATGATGTGTGTCCGTAGAGAAGCGCGACTCGAACGACCGAGTTGGATGGTGCTCGCAGCGTAGCGGCCTCGGCCAAGAGTTTTGTTGTGCCGTACACTGAGATAGGACGCGTAGCGTGCTCCTCGGTCAGTCCTTCACTGGGCGCTTGCGCTCCATCAAATACGAGGTCTGTCGAAACGGTGGTGAGGTGAGCCCCAACGCTCGCCGCGTAGTCTGCCAGCATCTCGGTAAATCTTACATTAGAGCGATACGCGAGTTCGGTGTCGCGTTCGCAGACCTCAGGAGATGAGAGAGCGCCGATATGGATAATATGCGAGAGCTCGTGTGCTCCGATCTCATGGGAGAGGTCATGTGCGGTTAGCGACGACGGCGCCTCAAAGGTTGCCCCCCGAGATCCCGGGATGAGAGGTCCGTATCCTGACCGAAGTAATGACACCTTGATGTCGGTTCGTTCCGTCAACAGTTGTCGGCACGCGCTTCCAAGGAAGCCGGCCCCTCCCGTTAAGAGTATGCGCATAGTGGGGAGTGTATACCGGGAGGGCTTCGGCGGAAATGAGATCGTTTGGCAGGGTGGTACAAATGGCCCCGTCGTGAGCATTTTCAAGGTTTCGGCGAAACGAGGCGAAGACGACGAAAAAACCGGACCCGACTTCGCCAAGGCCTCGTGGAGGCCTGAGCTGGTCGAGGGCTCGCCGAAGTTTTAACGGAGGCGAGGGCGTATCCACTCTGATATGTTGAGGATTTCTTCGTTGATTCCAACGAAGCTGAATTGTCCTCCAAAGCCTTGGCGTAGGGGGAAGTCAAACCATCGAAAGGCGTAACAGGAAATCATTTTTCACCACCCCTTTGGGGGCAGATAGAACACGGGTCCCCACGGGTAGGGAGCGGCAAAAGATTCCCTCGATCCCCCGTAACTCATCGTCTTAACGAATTCATCCGCGATGGCCGGCCTTTTGCACCCTAACGTTCACGTTGGAGAGGTGGGCAGGGATTGCCCATGCTAGGAAGCGCCAAAAGGGTGAGTTAGGACCATGAGATTAGAATCCGCACTTAATACGGGCCGGGAGGGTATCACCGCTCATGGGCAGGCTATCGCTGTCGTCGGCGATAACATCTCGAATGCCAACACCATCGGCTTTAAAAATCAGAGAGCTATCTTCGCGGACATGCTTGGCGAAACGCCGGGTGACAGGGTTGCCGATGTTGTTTCGGGCGCGGGCGATGGAGTCACGATTCGCAGTATTCAATCTAACTTTGAGGTCGGCCCCATTCAAGGTACGGGTCGTGACCTAGACGTGGCTCTGAGTGGCAACGGATTCTTCCAAGTTGGAGATGTTGCGAAACCACAGCTCACGCGAGCGGGCTCGTTTCAGCTTGACCAAGATGGATTTCTTGTGACGATGGAAGGTCTCCGGGTGCTGGGATACACCGGAGCTGATGCGGTAGCTCTGGGGCCGATCGATATGCGGAAGGTTGACCTCGATGTCGTTCCTACTACCCAGACTGAGATTTTCGGAAATCTCAATAGCTCAGCTAATCAGTCGGACCCGCCAGCTAATCCTCTAAGCTTTCAAGAGATCAATAGCGCCGCAGCGTCAACTACGGTGGTGTCGGTGTATGACTCCCTCGGAGCACGTCATGAGGTCGTTCTTGGCTACTACCGAACCGGGTTGAATTCTTGGACCGTTCAAGCGTACGCGAATGGGGCGGATGTAGGCCAACCCGCTGATCAGCCAGTTGTCATTGGTACCACGCAGCTTACCTTCGATTCGAATGGTCGTTTGAGTCAAGACGCAGCGGCGCAAGGTGTTATGAATATTACGGCGAATTGGTCGACTGGTGCTGCCCCCTCGACTATTGCTGCCGATTTTGGAGCGTTCTCTCAATTTGCCGGTGCGACCCTTGTCACAAACTATTCTCAGAACGGTCAGGGAATCG
>JAIXQT010000133.1 GCA_027485595.1 Pseudomonadota bacterium
AAAAAACCGCAGACGTATCCTCTGAGATACGTTGAGGATTTTTTTGACGTCTCCAACGAAGTTGCAGTCAAACTATCGAAATGCGCAGCAGGAAATCATTTTTCACCACCCTGTTAGAGAAAAGATACGCATCCACTCGTTCGAGGGTGCGCCTGGGCATTCGATCGGCCCAACTAGGAGACTCGTATGTGCTCGCCCTGTCCACCATCCCATGAGGGAAATCTGTCGCGCTCAAGGGACCGATCGAAGGAGTGCGATTTGTGTGAAGAGTCTTTTGGTATCGGGGGTGGCGACCTTTACATCGCTGAGCTAGTGCAAGCGGCGAGATCAGAGGGCCACGAGATTCGAGAAACGAGGAGTCGGCGAACAGCTCCTGAATCGGAACGGTACCGCCCCCCTGGATACGCGGCCCCGGAAGGATAATGGGGATAGCTCGCGTGGATTCCCTCGGCGGAGCATACGTACACCAACTCGCCCCGCGACCTGGAACCTAACCGCACACGAGGGGATCCGCTCTTAGGGAGTGGTCTGAATCAACCCGGTGTGTGCTAGCATCGACGACATGTACGGTAGGCACGATCTTATCAAAAGTTCCTTTGTGGCGGGTACGTTCTCGCTTTTCGCTCTGTTCACTGGCGGGTTTTTGACCGTTGAGGCCCGGGCTCAAGAGATATCTCGAGGACCCTACGTGCAGCGTAGCACTCCCACGTCGACTATAATTCGGTGGCGAACTACTGAGCCCACGGAGACGCGTCTCGACTACGGACTATCCCCGGATTTGTGCGACCACGAATTGCGCTCGTCACATCTTACGACTGAGCATTCCGTTGAGCTCACAGGACTTTCCCCTCAAACTCGGTACTACTACGCCATCAGAACTCAGGCGAAACTGCTCGCCGGCGGGGACAACGACCACTATGTTGTAACATCTCCGAGAGGTGGTGATGAGCCTACCCGTATCTGGATTTTGGGGGACGCCGGGAGTTCCGGAAAACGCGATCGGGGTGAGGATCCGACGCAGGGCGGCGTTCGAGATGGGTTCCTACGCCGGTATCCCGCTGAGGGCCTGCACTTCATCATGATGCTCGGTGATAACGCGTATGATGTCGGTTCTGATGAGCAGTATCAGCGTGGATTTTTCGAGCCCTATCGTTCTGTCTTGCGATCAAAGGTAGCGTGGGCAACTCAAGGTAATCACGATAACACGTCGCAGGCGTACTATCAGGTGTACTCTCCACCAACCAAGGGAGAGAGTGGGGGAGTGGCTTCGGGCAGCGACCGTTTCTACGCGTTTGACCATGGTAACGTGCACGTCATTTCATTGAATTCTGAGATCCGGGACGAGCCCTTTCGTACTTCAATGATTGAGTGGCTTCGGAGAGACCTCCGCGCAAACGACAAGAACTGGACGATCGTTTTTTGGCATCATCCTCCCTATTCTAAGGGACATCACGACTCGGATAATCTGAAGGACAGTGGAGGGCGCATGGCATGGATGCGCGAAAATATCCTACCCATCCTTGAGGATGAGGGTGTCGACCTCGTTTTTACGGGTCATAGTCACTCCTATGAGCGTTCGAAGTTTATCTCAAGGCACTATGGTGCTGCGAACACATTCTCGAATCAGTTTCTCGCTCAGCCGGGGGATGGACGGGACGAGGCGGGGCGAGCGTATACAAAGCGCTCGCTCTCAAAGGTCCCTCACGGAGGTACGGTATACGTGGTAGCGGGCAGCGCCGGATATGTTCAGTCGGGACCGTTGGACCACCCCGCTATGGCGCTGTCAAAAGCGACGCCTGGTTCCGTCTTGCTTGAGGTGGACGCGAATGAGGCCCGGGCGACTATGGTGGGATCTGATGGCACGACAGAGGATTCATTTGCGATCCGAAAGGCCCCAGAGAGACCGCGTACTGTAAAAAACCTTGTGGCCACCGTTGATGGTAAGAGTTGCCGGGTGGTTGTGACATGGGATGGCGCGTCGAGCGATCTGTCGCACTCCATATATCGCTCCACCACCGTGGACGCACGTGGAGGTGCGATCGGAAGGGTAAAAGGAGGGGGCGCGAAGTTTGTAGACCGAGATGCTCGTTCCTCAACTGGCTCTCTATGGTACTCGGTGAGGGCGATGAACGCGCATGGTCACGGTCCGTGGGGTGGTGCCGCGGTCGTCGCGAATCTACCAAAGGGGTGTTCAGGGCCGAAGTCTTAACGGGCCCCCGCTGCTCAATCAAAGGGGCAGTGAGCGTGGTTCAAGCCGGGTAGAGAGAACTTTCTGCCGTCGTATCAGCGAATCTCGTACTGGAGAAAAAGGCATTGGGTCAGGTAGTTACGGCGATCCGTGAACTAGAAGCAACAATAAAAAACTAAATGCAACACGTATGGTCGAATAACCCATAACATGGAGGAGCAGCGAAAGAGTCCCGTGGTTTGAGCTCTCTGGAGGTTTCCTTAGGTATGTCGTCCGATTCAAACAAGTCGCTCCCTGTGTCAGGCCCCGCGAAGAGCCTTACCTTCCGTTCGGGAGCAAACTCTGATGGCATGGTCGCAAAGACCGATGGAAGTGAGCTCGGGATCTCGAATCCAAACTTTCACTCGACGTACAAACCAACTTCGCTAGGGTTTAAAGATATCGGCTCCCCTGAAGAGCTTGAGATTAAGCTCGGTGAGGTGGGATACCACTGCGCGCCTTTCTATGCCGTTCAGCTCTCGCTCGTGCTCAACACCGACATGACGAGTATTAAATGTATGCTCCTAGAGGGGCCCTCTGGTTGCGGAAAGAGCTTCTTAGCAAAGTCCCTCGCGAAGATCTCCGGTGCGGAATTTATGTGTCTCTCCTGTTACAAGGGGATGAACCTTCAGCATCTGGTTGAGT
>JAIXQT010000182.1 GCA_027485595.1 Pseudomonadota bacterium
GCAATCGGCGACGGACGTATGCGGTCCCTTTCTAGAGATCGCGCCTATGTTGGTTATGGATACATACCTGGCTTCTGTCGCATAAAGGGTAGCTGCCGTTGCGAGTTGCCTTACATTCCATGTTGCCAAAGAGAAGCCCCTTGCCAGGTCGAGGGCTCAAAACTCACGGTGCTTAACCTTTGTAGGTGGTCGAAATGATGAGTAGAATTGGAAATCTACAGAGGCGTCGCGTGAAAAAGAACGACAAGCGGCGGACAAAGGATCAGGCATTTGCGAGTCTATGTTCGCTAGACGGGCCTGACCGCAAGAGCGGCCCATCAAGGCCTGCCGGAGTCCCCTACTCGGCCCGCACGCGCACTACCACCGCGCCGTTCTCAATTTTGGCCGAACCGATACGACTTCGCTCCTTGTGTCCTGAGGGGTCAACCCCTAGTGAGTTTGCGAACCCAGACACCCACTCACTCGCCTCTTTTAGGGCGTCTCCGTCAAAGACCTGCCCATTGAGCGTGAGGTCGGTAAAAGTGACTGCCGCCACGCCGTCAGTCACGGTGACCCGCGCTTGCGCTGTTCCGCTTACGTACCGATTCAGGTAATCGCCTACGATAGGCTGAGCGGCTTGCCACTCCCCAAGGGCCGTCAGGGGGAACGAGAAGCTGGCTTGAGCGATATCCCCACGGAGGTCGAGAGCAACCTTGCCGTTAAACGGTGTGCTGCTCAGGGCGGCGAGAAGTTCTGACGGTGAGAGCACGAACTCCCCCGTCGCGTGAGGATCGTTCATGGTCCGCTTAAAATCTTCCAATTTGCTGGCGAGGGAGTTGCGGGCTGCGTCATCCGGGGCGGCTGAATGCACGGCTACCGGTTGTTCGGTGGTGAACCGCTGCACCGCGTTGCGCATCGCAGAGCGTGCTAACCAGAAAATTCCACCGATGGTGAGGAAGATAAGAATGACGGCGATGATACAACCGTACCCAAGGCAACCGAATCCGCGTTTTTGAGTACCTAGTTGAGCCATGAAACCATCCAACGAAGCAAGGGAACCAGGGACCGATACTCCCCGATCTAATTCTCTTCTTCAAGAGCTTCAAGGAGCTCTTTGCGGGTGGGTAGCCCACGGAAGCTGGGATCGGCACGCCCATTATCCCCGAGAACCTCGGCCTGGCCTTGCTCCTTGCGGCGCAAGTTCCAGTGAATCATCTCATCAACCTTGCAGCTCAAGAGCGAGATAACGTTGACCGTTCCTCGCTGACCGATACGATGGATGCGATCCACCGATTGCATCCAGTGCTCCGCGTTCCATGTCTTGTCGATGTAGACCGCGGTCTGGGCCGCCGTAAGGGTGATTCCGACCCCTCCCGCCGCCGGAACGGCGACCAGCACGCGAGGTTCCTCCTCCGTTTGAAAAGCTCGCACCGTTTTTTCACGATCCGCGGCGGAGACCTCACCGCTGAAAGGGGCCGCGCCAAGGTCTTTGTACCGTTCAACCAGCTCGCGTATGTTTCCGAGGTAGTTCGTCCAGATAACGATCTTCTGCCCCTGCTCCCGCACAACCTCGGTTACGATCTCATCCAGCTCAAGAAACTTTGCGGGCTCTCCCTTCCACTCCGGATCGATAAGTCGGGGATTGGACGCAACCTGCACAGCTCGAAGATACTCCTCAAGGATATTGGTGATATCCCGCACGAACTGCTCCCCCGATGTCGAACGCATGCGAAGAACAAGACCCTCGCGAATCTCGTCGTACCGCTCTCGTTGCGATCCGCTGAGTTCAATTTCTCTGAGCGAGAAGGTCTTCGCCGGAAGGTCGATCACACGCTCTTTGCGCCGCCTGAGCATTACCTCCTGAGCCCGGCAGATAGCCTCGTGCACCTCATAGTCGATGAATTTCTTGACGGCGAATTCACTGAATTCAGTGCCGAGCTCAGCGACCGTTCCGAGCCACTTATAAAAGCTCCGTCCGAACCGCTTTCCACCATCAAGGAGCTTCATCTGCGCCCACAGATCGCTTACATCTTTAGGGGTGGGAGTTCCGCTGAGGAGTACACGACGCCCGCAGTGTGGCGCTATCGTGGAGAGTGCTTTAAAGGTTTTCGCTTGAGGGTTCTTTACCCGTTGAGATTCATCGATGCAGAGCAGGGTTTTGCGGCTAGATGCCATGTGCGCAAGCTCAGGCGTTACGTACTCAAGACGAACACCCTCATAGTTCACGACAAACACATCGCACGGGACGGACCCCTCGGCGACTAAGCGCAGGGTCCACGCCTTCTCAGCTTTGTCGCCCGCAAGCACGGTCGCCTTCATGTGCGGAAACCACGACGTCGCCTCCCGCACCCAGTTTCGGGTGAGTGAATTCGGACACACCACGAGGAGCCGTTCATACCCTTCCGCTCGCTGAAGGGTCGCGAAGAACGAGAGCACCGAGAGGGTCTTTCCAAGACCCATATCGTCACCAAGAAACGCGGCCGGAAATTCCTTTAACCACTCGATCGCTACCCGTTGGTGAGGGAAAAGGCGTTGAGCTTCGGCAAGCTCAAGTCCCCTCACCTGTTCGACTGGCACATCATCGAGCGATGCATAGTACGAACTTCGCTCGCGGAGCGCGATCCGCTGACTTATATCGGATTCCAGCTTCACGAAGGATGCGCTTTTGGGGAATGTACCGAGGTTATTCACCTCCGCAACGTGGGAAACCTCGGCCACCACGGCAGCAAGCCGTGAATCGGGCACCTCTATGTGGAGGGCAAGGCTCTCCGACTCGTAGGTAGTTCCGAGCACTTCCGCGACTCGCTCACTAACCAGCCGACGAGCGTCGCTCTCGGGAGGAAGCCCGATCGCCAAGACCCCGCGGCCGTTCGGAGCGGTGCGCCACATAAAGGGGAGCTGAACGACATCAGCCGCGGCGTCATCTATCGGACCAGAGGCGTTACTGACCTCCTCGAGCAGCCGTTCGCGACTCCGCTCAATCTCGGCACGCACACCGTCGGTGAGCCACACCGTAAATGGCAGGGAATCCATGCGGGCCACGAAACTGAGGAGGGCTCGAGCGTCGAGAGTAGTTGGCGCGGTATTGACCCCCCGCCGCGGGGCGCTCGGGAATGCAGCCTTAAACTGTTCAGCCGAGAAGTAACAGGGCCGAAACTCCCCGAACGAATCTGTGACCTCGGTGATAAACGGAACGAGGCACGCCTCAGAGAGCTCTCTCGCCGAGCGCATATGGCTGCCACCGACGATGTCGTTTCGAAGGGCGGCTGTGGACGAGAGGGTTTCGCCGGCGAGCTGGTCGACGGCAAAGCGCACCTCCTTATCGCGACACCGCTTGAGTAGGTCGGGAAACCGTTCGACGGGAAGGGTGTAAGCCGCGTCGGACGCGCAAAACGTCGCGCCTTTCATTCGCTTCACGATCTTTAAGGCCGAGGATCCCACCCGAGGAATCAGACGCAAGCGTCGTTTGGGAAGGTTAAACCGAACCACCATGTCAACCGAGACCGCCGCTAAGACCCCCTCGGTAACGCAAAAAGGGTTCCTCCGTAGGGCCGCAGAGGCCTCTTCTGCCGACAGAGGGACCACCCCTCGTTCACCGAGGGCGTTCAGGGACCTGTAGGATGGGAACTCCTTGTGGGTCAGAATGGTGTCGACGGCTTCGAAGGGGATCGTCCAGCTCTTATCATCAGGATGATATCTCGCCCCTTTCACCGCCTTGACGGCTGAGACACGGGCTGGAGCGTACTCAAAGTCGAGGCGCACGCGCCCTCCCTCCCGGAGCAAGGAGATAATGGCCCCTTGGGGCTTCTGCCACACCGGCACCCGTTTAAATGGACGCTTCCCCGCCATACGACAACCTCAGCCTCACAATCTGCCACACCATCGTCGAGATCGAAACACCACGCGTATATCGGGGATGCTTGAGTTTCAGTGCGTCCCAACGTGAGCCCTTGTTGAAGCCTTTCGTGAGGGCTATATCTCTAGGCCATGTCGGCGCTTTCGATCAACGGGATAACCAAGAGCTTTGGGCACACCACCGTCCTGCGTGAGATCTCAGTTGAGATAGCGTCCGGGGACCTCTTCTTTATCCTGGGCGCTTCGGGATGCGGAAAATCAACCCTACTCCGTATCCTCGCCGGCCTTGAGCGTCCTGACTCCGGCGCTATCTTGGTAGACGGGAAGAGCATCCTAGAGGTTCCCGCTCACGAGCGCGGGGTCGGCATGGTATTTCAGCAGTACGCGTTGTGGCCCCACATGACGGTTTCGCAGAACATCCGCTTCGGACTTGAGGTGCAGGGAGTGCCCAAAGCCGAACGGGAAGGGCGCGTAGCGGAGGCCCTCGACCTCGTACGGATGGGCGAACTCGGCTCCCGGTATCCCCACGAGATATCGGGTGGACAGCAACAACGGGTCGCTCTTGCGCGAGCACTCGCCGTACGGCCCCGCATCCTCCTTCTCGACGAGCCCCTTTCTAACCTGGACGCACGGCTTCGCGATGACATTCGGCGAGAATTGCAGGAGCTCCATCGCTCGCTAAAGATCACGATGATCTATGTCACGCACGATCAGGAGGATGCGCTGACGCTCGGCACTAAGATCGCGCTACTTCGCTCCGGCACAGTCGAGCAGGTAGGAACTCCCGTCGATCTCTATCAACGCCCCCGCACTCGCTACGTGGCGGAGTTTCTTGGAAGCGCGAACCTCCTTGAGTGTGCCGTGCTTCGAAAGGATCGCGAAACCGCGGAGCTCTCGCTTGCCTGTGTGCCCAACGAGCGATACCTCGCCCGCACCTCTGGTTCAACGGATGGCGCTACCTACCTCTGCCTCCGCCCTGAACTCCTCTCGGTTAGTAAGGATCGCGCCGCGACGGTTCCGAGCCTCCCCGTGGTCGTGCGCCAGGTGACCTTCAAGGGGGCTCATCTTGACATCGAGTGCGAATCACCACGCGGAGATAGGATACTGTCGCGCGCGGTAGGCGGATACTCTCTCGAGAGGCCCCTCCCGGGTGAGTCCGTATTTGTCTCATGGCCGCAGGAAGCCGCGGTGGTGGTGCGCGATTCCGCGGGCGTCTAGAAGCGTATGGGCGGACGACGAACACAGCTCATTGTCCTTTTCGCGTTCTTTACGCTCTCGATGGTCTATCCACTGGGGCACGTCATTGCCAAGGCGTTTGTCGTCCACGGCGTCCCATCTTTGCAGTTCTTCGGAATCATGCTCTCCTCGGAGTACTATCGCGACGTCCTGGCGAACTCTCTCAACATCGCGATCGCGGTAACAGCTCTCTCGACAATCGTCGCGTATCCGCTCGCTCTTACTATCTCCCGCCATGCCCTTCCGGCGCAGGGGATGATCCACGCTCTCATTCTTCTGCCCCTTATCTCCCCCCCTTTCGTCGGCGCACTCGGGTTTCGGCAGATGTTTAGCCGATTCGGCGCGGTCAATACGACCCTTATCGACCTCGGTCTCATCACTGAGCCCATCCACTGGTTGGGCGGTGGGGGAGTTTTAGGTATTATCGCCCTCCAAACGATCCACCTCGTTCCGATCCTCTATCTGAGCATAAGCGCTTCGCTGCGCAACGCGCATGTGTCGCTTGAGGAGGCTGGGCGGGTCTTCGGAGCCACCCAGTGGCAGGTCCTCCGTCGGATCGTCGTTCCGCTCTCCCTTCCCGGCTGGTTCGCGGGGGCGAGTCTTGTGTTTATCGCGAGCTTCACGGACCTTGGAACCCCTCTCATCTTCGACTATCGGGGGGTGATTCCCGTTCAGATCTACAACATGCTCTCCGACCTGAACGAGAATCCCGTCGGCTATTCTTTTGTGGTGCTCACGTGCGTTGTGTCCCTGGTTCTCTTCCTGCTCGCCCGCTCGGTTATCACGCAGGGGAGCTATGCGGGGTCGGCCCGGACACGCCAGGGACGAATCCTCGGGCGATCTAGTCGAACCACGACGTCCCTCCTCACCCTCTTCGTTGGCGCATACGCCCTGCTCGCCTGCGTGCCGCAGCTCTCCGTAGTGCTGATCGCATGCGCAAAGACGTGGTTCCTCACCGTACTCCCCTCCGAATGGACCCTTGAGCACCTCCGAGGGGTACTCACCCACCCAATGACAGCTCACAGCCTTTTCACGAGTCTCTGGTTAAGCGTCGCGGCGAGTCTCATTACGATGATGCTCGGTTTTCAGGCCGCTTATATTATCGCTCGCGTTCGGGGCTCTGCGAGCGTCTCGATCGAGATCCTCTCCCTTATCCCCTTGGCGGTTCCTGGAATCGTTTTCGCGTTCGGGTATATCGGGGCGTTTTCCGGAACCGTGCTCGACAATCGCATAAACCCCTTTCCCCTCCTGCTGGCCGCCTACTCGATTCGAAGGCTTCCGGCGATGGTTCGTTCAGCCCACGCGGGGCTCCAGGAGGCGAGCGTTTCCCTTGAGGAGGCGGCGGTCGTTCTCGGCGCGTCCCCGTCGGTTACCGCACGGCGAATAATCTTTCCGCTCGTATCCCGCCACATCATCGTCGGCGCGATCCTCACATTCGCCTACTCGATGATTGAGGTGAGCGATAGTATCCTCCTCGCAATGGAGGTTCGTTTCTATCCTGTGAGTAAGGCGATATACACCCTTATGGGGAGACCTGACGGGGTCGAACTCGCCTCAGCCCTCGGGACCGTGGTTATGCTTGTGATGTTCGCGGCCTTCTATGGGGCTGAGTGGTTCGCAAGCCGCTCGGAGAGAAAGCGGGCATGCTTATCCCTTATCGCCCTCCTCCTTATCGTGCCATCGACGGCATCCGCGGCGGATGATGAGGTAATTGCCGTGAGCCCGCACTGGGAGGGAATTAAAGAGGAGTTCGCGCGAGGCTTTGCGGACTCGTACCGCGCTCACACCGGTCGAACGGTCTCCGTTCGATGGCTCGATGTCGGAGGAACGTCTGACATCGTTAAATTTCTGAAGACTCATCACAGAAACGCGCCTGCCGACGTTGGGGTCGATCTGATATTTGGCGGCGGAATCGATGTGATGATGGAGCTCTCACGCGCAGGCGTTCTTCAACCGGCATCGATCGATCCGAGCATCATTCGTCGCATCCCACCAACGGTCGCGGGAGTGCCCCTCTATAGCCCCAATCGCGAGTGGTACACCGCTGCTCTCAGTATCTTTGGGATTATCGTCAATACCGTTGCCACCGAGAAGCTCCACATTCCTCGGCCCACGGCGTGGCACCACCTCGGAGAGCCAGCATACTTCGACCTCGTCGGCATCGCAGACCCCGGCAAGAGCGGGAGTATGCACGCCATGGTTGAGGTAATCCTTCAAGGATACGGCTGGGATAGTGGGTGGAGGCTCCTTACTCGGATTGCGGCGAACGCTCGCACGATCAGCAATCACGCGAGCCAGGTCGGGAAAGATGTCGCTACTGGAGAGATGCCTGTCGGAATCGCGATAGATACCTATGCCGGTGACGTGATTCGCCAGGTAGGACGGGAGCGGGTCGAATTTGTCATCCCGTCAGATTACGCTGCGATTACAGGGGACGGGGTCGCGCTTGTATCGGGGGCTCCGCACCCGGATGTCGGACGTCGGTTTATCGAGTTTGTACTCTCAGAGGAAGGACAAAAGCTGTGGTACTACAAACGGGGAACCCCAGGGGGTCCGAAAGAGTTTGAGATCGGAAAGCTCCCCGTTATTCCGGAGCTGTATGACACGGGAGTTCCCGCGACCGTCGTTCCGGGAAGCCCCTTCACCTTTACGAATGTGTTCCCATTCGACGCGAACAAGGCTGCCCAACGGTGGAACCTTGTCAATGATATCTACAGCGCCTTTATCGCTCAGGTGCATGAGAGACTCGTGGCGCTCGCCCGGGCCAACCCCGGCGCTCAACCCCCTGCGCCCCCGATCACCGAGGCGCAGGCAGTATCGCTGTCCCCGACGGGGGCGTGGGGGGCTGACCAGGTGGTTCGTTCCGAACAGTTGCGAGAGTGGTCAGCCATCGCGGTCCGTCGACTCCCCGCGTACCACAGTCCACTGTATCGCTATCGATGGATACCATCCCTGGCGTTCTTACTTTTCCTCGTGCTGACGGTGCTTAAACGCCTCCGGGCGCGACGGAAGGCCTAACTACCCTCCCTGCGTTTTTTCTCGCAACTTTCTCCTCAGATCTCCGATAGAGCACAAAACTCTCTTTTGGAGGACCCTGTATGAGAGCAAGCAATCTCTACTTCATCCCGAACCGAGCCGTTACCCCACCAACTCTGATGCCGTACGCATCCCTTAACCCGAGACATCCCGATCTCACGGTATCGTTTGGACAGATAACCTTCGACGCTGAGGGAAAAGAAGCCCGGGGGCCTTTTTTTTCGCGAGTAATGCATTGGCCTGGTGGGTCAAGCGGTGTCACCCTCGGCAGGGGCTATGACATGGGACAAAGAACTCGCCTGCAGGTGATCGCTGAATTACGTCACGCCGGTATGAGCTCCGACGAGGCGAGCTTCTTCGGGGAGGCCGCTGGGTTACGCGGCGAGAGCGCCGCCCGCTTCGTGCGAACTCAGATGATCGAGTCTCCCGTCCTCTCCCTCCCAGCCCAACGGAAACTCTTCGAGGACATTACTACACCTGAGACGCTCGCTGACATACGTCGCATCCTCGCTAAGCCGGAAGTCGCAGCTACCTACGGAAGCGTCTCGTGGAACGATCTCTCTCCCTACGCCCAGGAGGTCCTATTTGAC
>JAIXQT010000212.1 GCA_027485595.1 Pseudomonadota bacterium
AATATCATGTGGGTAACCGTGGTAGAGCGAACCCAAGAGATAGGTATCCGCCGTGCCGTCGGAGCTCGGCGAATTGATATCTTGAAGCAACTCCTGGCGGAAGCTGTGGCCCTGTCTGTGTTGGGTGGTGCCGTCGGTGTCGGAGGAGCGGTGGTTATAACCCTTGGGCTCTTTTTCGCCTTCCCCTCCTTTGACATGCGCGCGCCTATCTGGATAGTTGTTCCCGCATTTCTGGTGGCGTTTATCGTTGGTGTTGTGTTCGGTGTTGTGCCAGCGTGGAGAGCTTCCCGTATCGAGATCCTCGACGCCCTTCGTTACGAGTAGGAATTGCTGAGGCCCCTCCGAACGATGCGCGGGCGCACGTTGCCTTCTCTGGTGCGCGAGTACGGTTAGGTGAGGATCAACGCTCTACGGGGGTACGCTCATGCATGAGATTCTCTCCATACACGCGCGCGGTAACGTTCTGTCGGTTGTTGGAGCCATCGTGGTGACCATGAGTGGATGTCGCCCCTCGTATCCCCTTGTGGTGAATCCCACTGAGCCGTGGGAAGAGCAGCTCGCTCGGGAGCGGCAGGCGGCGCGGGACGCCGAATATCGCCCTCCCCAATCGTCTGTGGCCCGGCAGATGCATGACACGGACGAAGAGAACCAGGGAGATGCGGAGCGCGAGCGCAGTGAAGTGGTAGTTGCTGTCACCGATATTATAGGGTTCCCGTTTCGAGGCGCCGGATGGCTCGCGCGGCAGATATTCTGACCACAATTGATTGACTGCAAGCGAGGAGGCCTCACACCGCGCGCGGCTGTTAGGTACGAATATCTCGCAGGTTATGGAATCTTCGGCGGATTATTGCGGCCGCCAGAAGCAGAGCGTTCTTCCCCCCGGATAAGGGGATATGAAGCTTGTTAAGGCGCTCGTTATTGCTCTTGTTCTCTCGCATGGTGCTCATGCCGAGGGAAATACGCCTTTTCGCACGACGGCTACTAAGAAGGTCTCGAAGCGCGCACGCTCGCACTCCGCCGTGTCTTCCAGTGGATATGCCGCCAGGACGATTCCGACGATTACGTTTACTACTCGATTACGTACGGAGGGGAATGTGCGCGTGACCCTCAACGTCCAGAAGTCAGTAAACTGGAGCGCTACCATCTCAAGGAACGGGCACGAGTATGTAGAGTCTCCTCGCACGGAGCTTTACCAGGGAGAGGTAGTGATGCGTGGTGCTCGATACCCCGCGGCTGCATCGGTAGTTGGAAAGAGAATCATACTGACCTTTCCCGGTCGCCAACGGGGGAGCCGAGGGTCCCGTCAGCGTATCTTTACATTGTCGACGCCATTAGTCGGGCAGGAGCGCTCCGAGGTACGAGTCGCTAGCTCGCCCTCGGTGGTCTTTCACCACAAGACCTGTGGTCACGATCATACGAAGAGCGATGCTCCTCGGCACGCCAAGACGATTGAGCCGCTCAACGCTGGACTGCCGCAGACTAAGATGTATCACGTCCTCACCTTGAGCACGGTAGCTGACCCAGCGTTGTACGCAAAATACGGAGCTCACACGAACGCCCACGTTGCTGGTATTGTGAACGCCGCTGAAGCGCTCTTTGAGCGACAGCTCGGGATCCGATTTCAGATCGTCAAACAGCATGTGTACGCCGATGTCGGGGCGCTTTCGATTCCAGAGACCGATCCGGGCCAACTACTGAGAGCTTTCGCCATGAGCGGCGAGAACGCAGCTGTGATGGGTGTTAACGTTACCTCCTTCGATGATGACGTAGATCTGAAGCACCTCTTCACCGGCAAGGATCTGGATGGCGCTACGGTTGGTATCGCCTACGTAGGGGCTGTGTGCTACCTGCCAAAGTACGCATACAGCCTTACTCAAGTTACGAGCGGTGGAGGAGCTCCGTACTATTTCGCGCACGAGGTTGGCCACAATCTCGGCGCTCGACACGACATGACCGGATCCGCAGCGACGAATTTGATGTCACCGACGGTCATGGCTGGTGCCTCTTTTTCTCAGAGTAGCCTCGATCAGATTAATGAACACCTCCTGCGCTTTGGAAGCTGTCTAGAGCTCAAAGCCATGGCTCCGACTCTGACCGACGCTACGATCTCACTACGCGCTGTGGCCAAGAGGGGTGGGGTGGTAACGTTCTCTGGAAAACTCATATCAAGGAATGGTGAATTGATAGCTGGCAGTCCGATCCAGTTGAGGATCGGAAAGAGGGTCGTTCCGCTGACTACTAACGCGATAGGTAGATTCTCGTATACGGCGCCGAGGGGAAGCCTCAACAGGCCCTCGACCGTCTTTGCCTCGACTATTGGCGGAGAAGCTGTGTCGGAGGTTCTTAGAGTCTCACGGTGGCGATAGCCGCTTAGCGCGCTATCTACGTCGAGACGATCTAGTCAACGTAAAACGAATGCTTGCGTTGTGACCGCAAGCCGATGCATCGTTGATGTAGGTCGGCATCTTCCGACTCCCGTCAAGGAACTATTCTTGTGACATCTCGCGCGGCTGCTTTGTGCCAACTCTCAACTTTTCAGGATCGAGTTCCGGCGTATCCCCATAATCGTAATTTTGATAGGTCAGGGCACGCGGATGTGTCGTGCCTGTCCAAGTGGATCCGCTATCGAGCTATTACAGAGGAGGAGTGTATTTCCGCCGTTCTTGCGCGCCATCCATTTGAGGTGGCTGAGAAGTTTGTGCAGGAATTGTTGTGGAGGACCTATTGGAAGGGGTGGCTGGAGCTTCATCCGAGAGTGTGGGAATCGTATCATCGCTCATGTGGCGCCCTTCATGATGAGTTCGCCACCCATGAGGGGTATCGTCAGGCGGTCGAGGGGCGCACAGGTCTCTCATGGTTTGATGACTGGGTCAAAGAGCTCCAGGAGACCGGATACCTGCACAATCACTCCCGAATGTGGTTCGCTAGTGTATGGATCTTTACGCTTGAGTTGCCATGGCAGCTTGGGGCCGACTTTATGTACCGCCATCTCTTGGATGGTGACTCCGCCTCAAATACGTTGTCGTGGCGATGGGTGGGTGGTCTTCATACACCGGGTAAGATCTATGTGGCTCGGCCTGAGAACATAGAAAAATATTCAGAGGGTAGGTGGCGCCCCTCGGCGTCCGAGCTCAATCTCAACCCTCGGCCTCTGCCGATGGATGAGATCGGCGCAGTCATCCCCCTCGAGCCTGTGTCGACGCATCCACCTCGATCGGGAGAATGTGTGCTTGTGCACGATGATGATATGTCGGCCGACCTCAGTTTAGAGGTTGGTGTTCCTCACGTCGCGTTTCTGCAGTGGTGTGGGCTGGGAGAGGATAGATCACCTGTAGTGAATAGCCACAGAGAGCTACTGCGGCGTGACACGCGGGATCGATCGCATGCGGTAGTGGTCGAGACCGAGGAGGCGGTGATTCAGGCGGTCAGGGCGCGCTCCACCCAGGTGCTCCATATTGTTAAACCTCACTGTGGAGACCTTCAAGGCAGTATCGCAGGCCTTCAAGCGATGCTTGAAAGGAGTGGGATACGGGTGATCCTTCATCGCCGGGCTTGGGATGAGACCTATTTTCCTCTCGCCGGATCGGGCTTCTTTCCATTCTGGACGGCGGTCAAGCGGAGGCTCGATCGCGGGAGGTGAGAGCTCTCCAGCACGATCGGGGGGTCGGGAAGAACGGAATCTCGCGCATGTGAGCCTCAAAGGAGGCGCCAAACGTCGCGCGAAGCCTTCGTTCTTTCACCCGAGGACCGACAACGCAGTAGGTGACGAACACGACCGCTATAATGACGTGATCGACGTTCCAGACCGGCCCGCTCACCGATACAAGCGCCATGGCGAAATAGACGGGGTGGCGACACACTCGATAGAGTCCGTGTTGCGGAAACGTTTTGTAGACGGGAGCCTCTCCGCGGTATACGGCTCTCCAGCCCAGAAATCCTAGCTGCGTTCCGAGTCCAGCGTTCGTCATCGCGATGGCTAGTAGAATCCAGCTGGCGACGTATACCACCGTCCACGCACCGAGAAATGGTTGAGGAGGTCGCCATTCGAATGAGCCGATGTGGGCCCATAGAGCAAAGAGAAGGACGAGCTGCGTCGATGCGGCTATCACAAAGGTGGTGGTTACGAGATGTTTCCCGATCTCTCCAGGAAAGAGCCGCCCGAGTAAAGCGCGACCCGAGGGTTTGAGGAGTGCGGAGTGAATTACGGGAAACTGAATGACGAGAAGAAGATTGATAGCGAGAGCGGGTAGCACCGGGAGGGAGACAGGATTAATCTGCATAGCTCCGAACAGGGAGATCGCCATCATGACCACTGCCGCGCCGAAGGAGAGATGACAGATGGTGCCGAGTGAGAGGGCTAAAAGTCGAATCTTCATAGTGCCCCGAGGATAATCTAGTCGAAAGGTCGAGGGCTACCCCTGGGCAGTCCATGTGCGTGCGCCGAATGATAGACCGGGTATGGCGCTTTTAAGGATCGTGGTGCATCGTAAAGGTAGGGGCTGTCATCGGGGCTCCCTATGAGGATAGCCATGAAGAAGTTGATTGCCGCTTCGATTGCCTGCAGTTTCCTATCGTTTTACGCCAGCGCTCAATCAGCGAAAGCGGACACGTGGAAGCTCCCAAGCCCTTTGGACGATTCAAACACCAAAGTCTCGTTCATAGTCGACTCGACCTGGCATACCGTTAATGGGACAACGAGAAGTCTTAATGGTTCCATTATGTTAAGGGATAAGAATGATCCCCTCTCAATCGTGGTCGATCTCAAAATTCAGGTTAAGACCTTCGATACGGACTGGGATAGTCGGGACGAGAAGTTGCAGGAGTGCATGGCGTCCGATGTCTATCCCGTGGCCTCCTTCATCTCAACCCGCCTCTCTGATTCGTGTAAGCCAGCTCTCCTGGATATCTCGGGAAAATGTTCTGGAACATTGACCGGCACCCTTACCATGCGAGATGTTTCCAAGGAGGTGGCTCTTCCCGTCTCCATAACAAAGGAGGCGGATAGGTACGTCATCAGTGGCGCGATTCCCGTGAGGTGGGCGGAATACAACATTGAGGATCCTTCAATCCTCATTGCGAAGCTCGATCCCGTCGTTACCATTTCATACGAAACGAAGGTGCCGCTTAAACATTAATGTAGGCGCTTATTCATGTCCTTTGTTCATTCCGTCGTTACCGCTCTTCCTCCCTACCGTTACGCGACCTCAGAGATAACAGAGAAGGCTGGAGCCTGGTTAAGGGAATCCTCGCAGGAGCGGGCCCTCTTTGAACGGCTTGCTAGCTCAACAAAGATCGAACACCGCAATTTCGCTCTGCCGATCGATGACCTTCTCGCATTGAGTGGCCCGGCTGTGAGGGCCGCAATCTTCAAGGAGATGGGTGGGGCACTTCTGAAGCAGGTGCTGTCTCAGGCGATCCTCGAGGCGAACCTCTCTCCTCAAGAAGTTGGTGTCTTGATATCTACCTCTTGCTCGGTCCCGACAATCCCAGCGATCGACGCCTCTCTCGTCACGGGGCTTGGGATGCGGGAGACGGTCCTTCGACTCCCTGTGTTTCAGTATGGATGCGCGGGAGGTGCTATTGGGATCTCATTGGGGCGTCATCTGTGCGCCACATCTGGTGTGACGCTGCTAGCATCGGTGGAGCTCTGTTCGCTGGTGTATCAGGGCGCTGACCTGCAAGGTGGAAATATCGTTGGCTCCGCTATTTTTGGAGATGGCGCGGCGTGTGTCGTCATCTCGCCTGATCGAGGCTCGCTGAGGATTATTGAATCGGAGTCACATCTGATACCTAACACGAGCGATCTCATGGGATACGACATCTTTGATGATGGGACGCATCTCCGCCTGGATAGAGAGATCCCTCAAGCGCTTCTTTCTGCCGCGCCGCGAGCGATAGAGAGATTCCTCAGGAACGCGGGGCTCTCGAGTGGCGATGTTCGGTGGTGGCTTTTCCACCCGGGGGGCGCCAAGATACTCTCAAGTCTTGAGGAGACCCTCTCAGTCTCTCGTGAGCAAACCCGATGGAGTTGGGATAGCTTGCGAGATCACGGCAATATGTCGTCAGCCTCCATCATCTTCGCCTTAAAGGGCTTTCTTAATGATAAGGAATATTCGCCCGGTGATAAGATGGTCATGCTTGGTGTCGGTCCGGGATTAACCCTTCAGCTCAATCTCTTCGAATGCTGCTAATGTCTACGGTGTTTTGGATCTTGTTCGCCTACTGCGCTCTGGAGCGCCTTGGAGAGCTTTTCGTCTCGCGACGTAATCAAAGCAGGATGAGGTCGAGTGGATTCTCTGAGAAGGAGACAGCCGCCGGTATCCTCTCGATGATTGGGCTCCATACCTTGTGGTACGTGGCGATGGTCGCTGAGGTCGCTTTTTCGCCTGCTTCGTTGCCTCCTGCCCTTTGCTACGGAGCCGTTGGGTTCTTTCTTCTCGCCCAGGTTGTGCGCTTTTGGGCGCTTCGCGCGCTCGGAACCTTTTGGAACATCTCAGTGATGACAACTGATCAGTCCGGTCCGCGCTTCGTCTGTTGCGGACCATACCGCTTCATTAGACATCCCAACTATCTCGTTGTTATCGTAGAGATAGCGACACTTCCCCTGGTTGGAGGTGCTGTCTGGACCTCTCTCGTCTTTTCCCTGCTGAATGGCGTCGTTCTCGCACGGCGGATTCCTCTTGAAGAGTCCCATCTCTTTCGCGTTTCGGGATATCGGGATGTAATGGGTGCGAAGGGGAGATTCGTTCCCCGTTGCCTCTTTGGAAGAAGATGAAGCGAGTATCACACAAAGGTGGGCGGGTCATTATTATCGGAGCCTCCCTCGCGGGGTCCATCGCAGCGGTCGAGCTTGCTCAAGCCGGAGCGCTGGTAACCCTCATCGACAAGGAGAACTTTCCCCGTCGAAAGCCTTGCGGAGAGGGTTTGTCCGCCCGAGGTCAAGCCGAGCTTGATGCCGCTGGCTGTTCACTGAGAGATCTTCCCTGCTCGTATCGTCCCCTTGAGGGGTATCGAATTTTTCATGGGTCTCGTTCGCTGGATATTCCTGATCGCGCGGGCCTGGTCGGTGTTCCCCGAAAGGAGCTCGACGCCGCGCTCCTTTCGCGCGTAGCCCGCTTTTCGACCGTCGATGTCATCCTGGGGACGAAGGCCTCGGTTCTAGAGGTGAGGCCGGGGCGGTGTAGGGTCCGGGCGGGAGACCATGAATTCGTTGGCGATGCTCTCATCGTCGCGGATGGCGCCACCTCGCCAACTCTTCGATCGCTCGGTCAAACTGCTCCTGTGCCACGTAATGCTCGACTTGGAACGAGCTCGGTGTGGCGTTCGGTAAGTGGTGAGCTTATGTCGAAGGTGCACACCGTTCTTGTCCCCGGAGGGGAGATCTACCTCACACCTCTCACCAACGGTTTGGTGAATGTCTCGGCGTTAGGACGGCTCTCTTTGATCCAACCTTTTGCTCAAGAGCGAGCTCTCCGTGTGCGAATGGATGCGCTCTCAGAAATGATAGGTGTGTCGCTTGAGCCGGTGAGCCCCCCACTGAGTTGTGGGTCGATACATGCGACCTATCGATGTTCTCACATCAATGGAGCCTTCGTGGTCGGTGACGCGTGCGAGACCTTTGACCCGTGCGCAGGGTTCGGCATGGCTCATGCCTTGATTACGGGAAGGCTGGCTGCGCAGTGTGTCGTGACGGAGATCGATCCCTCTCGTGCCGTTCACACGTATGCGGTGGAGCGTGAGCGGCGAATTCGAGATGTTCGAGGATTTGCCCGTATTACCTCCGCGACGATGACGAGTGGAGTAGGGCGGTTGAGCTTGCCATTTCTCGTTTCTAGCGGACTCGCGGCGCGGGTGTCGGAGTCGATTCATGCGGCAGATCGTGGGGATGTGATTCGTAGTTTTGTCTCCTTGATCGGTGGGCGAAGGTCGCGATCTCTACCTGAAGTGCTCGAGAATTGATGATTCTAAAGTTTTTTTTGAGGCGCCAATCGTTTAACGGCGTCTTTAAATTGCTTTCCTCGATCCCGGTAATCCGTAAATATCGAGAAGCTCGATGATGCTGGAGACATGAGGCAGATCTTTCCGGGGCTCGTGAGGTCGTAAGCGGCTTGAACCGCCTCGCTCATCGTGTGTACATCAACGCGCGTGTACTTTCGCTGCGGCTGAGCGGCTAGTGCCGCGTCCCATATCTTTTGTCCGGTAGTTGGAAACAGGAGTAAGTTCTTTACTCTAGAGGCCGCGAGCGCAGGACCCAACGGCGTCATGTCGACACCGCGATCGAATCCACCTGCGATGATCGTTTCAACCTCGTCCCCGAGCGCCACCAGGGCGTTCATGAGGGCATCAGGAATCGTCGCGAGTGAATCGTTATAGAAGGAGATCTCATGACGGGTCGCCACAAATTCGAGCCGATGCTCAAGAGGCTTAAAGTTTCGCAATCCCTGTTGAATCTGCTCTACCGTTCCGCCAAGGGCTACGGCGCACGTGATAGCGGCGAGTGAGTTTTGAAGATTGCCTGGACCAATAATCGGAAGGTCGTTCGTTCTCGCAACAGGAGCGCGATAGCCGCCCTGATCAATAACGATGGTGCCATCAGTCACGTATGTCGTCGAGGAGCCACTGAGCCTCTCATTGAAGTGGTGTCGCATGGCGGCACATTCGCTCGTTATATCCCTGAGTAGTTGATTCCCTTCATGTGTTATCAGAATGTCACTCGCGAGCTGATGACGGGCGATGTTCGTTTTCGCGGCGCAGTAGGGCTCAAATCCCCCATGGTAGTCGAGGTGTTCGGGTACGATATTCAGCAGGATAGACACATGAGGACTGAAGCGAAGGTCCTCAAGTTGAAAGCTTGAGAGTTCGACGACGAATATGGTGTCTGCGGTGGCGCCCTGGAGATGATTAAGCATTGGGGTGCCTATGTTTCCAACCAATCGGACATCCCCAAAGACCTCACTCAAAATCGCCGCGGCGAGAGAGGACGTCGTACTCTTGCCCTTTGTGCCGGTTACTCCAACGATTATGCCCGGGCACTCAGCGAAGAAGATGTTGGTAGCTGACGTCAAGTGAGAGCTTTCACTGAGGTGTGGTTTAATAGCTCGGATACTTACCCCGGGAGAGCGGATGATTGTGTCGAAGAGGCTCGCCGATGCGAGATAGTTCGCTCCTGTGAAGAGTTCTACGCCAGGTGGTCGGTCATCCGGCGCGCCCTGGTCCGCGATCCCAATCCGGGCGTTCGGATACAGGCTCTGTATGTGGTCAAGAACACTTCGGCCTTCGCGCCCAAAACCTACAATGAGAAAGGATCCGCCTCGTAGCTCTGGATTTGTCATGCCAGCTCCGTAAGAAGGAGCCGCAGCCGCCTCGCGTATTCGCCTGGGAGTTCGTGATCGTCGCTCCATGCGGTAAGCGTTGCGTGAGCCTGTGCGAGGGTGGGAAGGGTGCCTCGATGCTGAAGGGTTGTCGCAATCGTCTCTAATTCAGCAGGAGGCGCGAGACCCTCTTGTTTATACCGAGCAAAGGTTAACACGAGCGCATCGCGGGATTC
Source organism: Pseudomonadota bacterium (assembly GCA_027485595.1). GTDB lineage: Bacteria > Bdellovibrionota_C > UBA2361 > UBA2361 > OMII01 > OMII01. The sequence goes on from JAIXQT010000212.1 coordinate 9,548, forward strand.
CCCAACAGTGCCTACGCATTCTAGGGGCTTATGATTACGAACTCCCGTGAGCTCTTCGATCGCTACCAGGATCTCAGGGACGTCAAGAAGCTCTCTCCCAAAGATTGATGTTCGATGGGATGGGGAGACGAACGGGGCGATCGTGAGGGACACAAACGCGCACTTAGGACATCGCCCGCACCACCTGTCCTCTCGCTGCCCAACGTTACAACTTCTAAAGGAGTGGAGATGGTTTGCCCCAATTCGGGCGAAGAGCCCACTGACCTGAAGATCGTAGAGGGGGCGGATGATACTGTAATAGGAGGCGCATCCAGGGAAGTGCTCCGCAGCATAGGTTCGGAATCGGCGTTCAAACCGAAGCCCCTTCGAATACTGATGGTTGATCGGGAGACCATGAAAGACCGTGTTCTCTTCGCTCGCGCTTCGTTCATTCGATACGATAACTGATCCGAGATCGTGCATTTCAGCGATCATCATGCCTAGAAAGGCCAGGTAGGCTGAGAAAGGTGTGTGCCCATTGAGATAACCCTGGGCGTTCAAATCGATGAGTTGCCTGTCGATTGTTCGCCGAACGACGAGAGGTTCACCGTATCCAGCGATGGCGATGCTCTCACTCGCTGATCGAGAGGGGTTGAGGATGAGCGTCTTGCGACAAACATCCGGGGCGAATGCCTTCAGCATCTCAAGGGTCAACGAGGAGTCCTTGCCTCCGGCAGCTAGCACAAGCTCACCGTTTTTAGTGGAGGCGGTGGTCTTGTCGATTCGGGGAATGGGTCGCTCGCCGTGGGACTCTATCGTGAGAAGCTCTTGCTGGCTCGGATCGATGGCATTAACGAAGTAGAATTCCCCGAGTCCGTGCATATAGAGGTCGTGCCACCATGCGCGCTCTTCCTCCGAGAGGTGATATCCGTCGATGATTAGGCGGGGTGGGCATGCCGCTTTCCAGTAGCTGAGAGCCTCAACCATCCCCAGGTGAAAGAGGAAGGGGGCGAGTGAGTCCATCTCTTTATCGGTAGCTGGAAAAGAGAGTGTTGGGCGAAAATGGATTGCGGGCGCAAGGTCTATCAGGAAGGTCGCTTGAAAGGTGTCGCCGTTACGTACAAGGGTATATCCTCGGTAGGTGAGGGTGGGGTGCTTTGAGCGAAGCGTTGTCAACGTTGAGGTCACGATAGATGCCATCCAGCTGTGGTCGTAACGGTCCTGAGAGAGACTACCACGATCGAGATGGGAGTAGTAGAACCGGGTGGTGACAAAAAGGGCGCTCGTTGCGAGAGTGGCCCGCCAAACGCTAGCAATCGCTCGCTGCACCACGTGGGGTCTGATTTCCATGAATGTTCTTCCGGCTCGTATCGATCGGTTCCTGCTAGCCGCCGCGCTGGGTTTGACGATCGCCGTTTTTGGGTCGCTTTCGATGGAACAGTCGCCATCCGCGGCTATAGCCCGTGGAGATTTTCCGGCTTTTTACACCATGGCGACCCTTGCCAGTCGAGATGATCGAGCACGGTTCTATGACCTCGAAACGCAACGACAAATTCAAAACGAGATCTGGGATTCCTTTCATGGTTCAGTTCTTCCGGTCGCGTATCCTCCCTTCCTCGCTTTTTGGATTGAGCCGCTCGCAAGCCTTTCGCCGTCGGTCGCTCGGCTTGTGTGGATCGGTGGTATGGTGATGTGTGTAGTGGCGGGGGGAGTATTGATATCCCGCGCCTCTCCCTCGCTCCGTGGGCTGTCGTGGCAGGTTATCGTCTGCGCGTTTCTCTTTGCTCCCCTCTTTCTTGGAGTGCTTGGTGGGCAGATCGTAGGCCTCAGCGTCCTGCTCTATGCCGCGTTTATGGTGCTGGATCGAAGGCATGGTAGATGGGCTGAGGTCGCTCTCGGTATAATCACTGGGTTGTGGATGTACAAGCCGCACTTCGCCATAGCCGCTGGACTGGTGCTGATCCTGCGTAAGCGATGGACCGCTACGTTCAGCTGGATATTGACGTCGTTTGGGCTGTGGTGGCTCGGCGCTTTGGTGGTGGGGACTGATTGGATTGCGAGATGGTATTCGTTTGCCAGGGAATTTTCGAACATAGACCTCATCACAAACGCGCCCCGGATGACCGGGGTGATTCCGTTTTTGTACACGGTGTCTGGCTGCGCGTCGGGCGGATTATGTTTTCAGGATCGGCTGTGGGAGATCGCGACTTTTTTCTCGGCGCTCTTTGTTCCAATCTTTCTCTTTCTGGCCTGGTGGCGCTCGCCCGCTAGAAAAGGAGGAGATCTTTCTCTCCTCCTTGGGCCTCTTCTGGTGCTCTTCGCACCTGCTGTAAATTTTTATGATCTATCACTTTGCGCGCTGCCGCTACTCCTAACGGTTGCTCCGAGTCGGCGCTCTGATTGTGTTCTCGCAGGGGCGGTTCTCGTCGGGAGTCAGCTTGTCCTCGTATCGAAGGATATGGGAGTGGGCGGGGTCTCCTTCCTTTTCACGTTGTTTTTGGCTTATCTCGTCATCCGAGGGATGCGGAGGGAGCGTGCGGAGCGCATGCAGGAATAGGCAGGGGCTCCAAAGTATTTCCCGCCGCGGGCCAAGAGATGCGGCGGGGGGGAGGAGAGGGCCTATCCCTCTGAGAGCCATCCCTGAGTGACGGCAAGATCTACCTGGGTTTCGACGTAGCTCCACAGTCGCGGGACCGCGTTCTTTATAAACTCATTTCTTTTCAGTACTTGAGAGCGAGTTGGTGAGTGATGTCGCCAGCTTCCTCCGTCGTTTGCGACATTCATGATGAGTGGCGCCACTCGATCGACCGCTACCGCATAACGTGCTTCAGGTGTTTCTCGTTGCTCAAATTCCAGCCAGAGATTGAGCAGCTCCTCTCCTTGATGCTCAGGGAGAAGTCCAAATAAGCGTTTTGCGGCCCGAAGTTCCTTTTCTGGTTGAGCATCGAGCGCTGCTTGCGGAGCGAAGGCGAAGGTATCCCCCGCGTCGATCTCGACGATATCGTGAACGAGGAGTAGACGTAGTACTCTGTGCATATCGATGGGCTCATCAACGTATTCCACGAATACATGAGCTATCAGGCACAGATGCCAGCTATGTTCGGCGCTATTCTCCCTCCGGTTATTGTCCGTTTTTACTCGAGCCAGGCGGTACACACCCTTTAATTTATCGAGTTCACGAATGAAGGCGAGTTGGGCTTCGAGGTTTTGCATGACTGAGATGGAATGGGCGGTGTCTAGCAGGGTTGTAAAAAATGATCTCCCGTTACGCGTTTCGATAGTTTGACGACAACTTCGTTGGGGCCGCCAAAAAATTCTCAACGTATCGCAGCGGATGCGCCCTGGGTTTTTTGTCGTCTCCGCCTTGTATCGTCAAAACTGTCGAAATGCTCACGACGACGGGATTTTTCAACAGCCTGCGAGCTTGAGCAAGGGAATAACGGGATGCCCCTCAGATCAGGATTCCGTGCCTTCGTCATTTTTAAGGGCTCGCCTCCACTGGGCGCTCGGTACGTCGGGGAAGAGCCCCTTCTCACCGTGCCGGAGGTGCTCAAGCTCTCCGAGGGCATGAGCGACTCGGTTCTCATGCGCCGGTATGAGTTCAAGGATCTCGAGGGTATGAAGAAATGTGTCCGCCACTGACTCTCCCCGTTGAAAGGCCTTGTTGAGATGAACGGCGAGGTCGAATTCCGAAAAGGCGACCTGCTCGGGGATTCCGGTTATTGACCAGTTCTCTCCAAGGACAGACCCTTCCGCGTACAAACGCACCATTTTGAGAAGGGACGTGCCGTAGAGGCTTGGCCGTTTGTGGAGCGTTCCGCTCCGATACCGAGAGGGGCGAAGGACGTGACCAATCGTATCAAGCGCGCAGAGGACGGATGTGTATACCGTACAATCTATGGCTGTTACCTCGTTAATACTGACGTCGCGCGAGTGGAGATAGTCGCCGAGGTCTTTGATGAGCTCGACCCTCGCGCCGTGCTCGAAATCACGCCCCATAAGTGCCTTCGCCACCTCGTCATCCTTCGCTTGTCGGTAGCTACCCCTGCGGACCAGATCGATATCTCTCGGTTGGTGGGGAGCTCGTAGTGAAAGACTCGCGATCAGAGCTTCTCGAGCGGCACCCCCTTTAACCCCGAATCCCCCAGGTATGCCGAGTGATGCAATGTCTGAGGTTGTTGGAACGGACAGTATGTCGCCATCCACGGCACAGCCCTGCGGGGCCAATTCCTCAATGAAAGATAGGGCGTCCTGAACACTGCGGCGTGATCCGTAGGTCTGGATGAGTTGATTGGCGAGTTCCTGCGCGCGGGCTTGGCAAGGGGGGAGGGGGCGCTCTGGAAGAAGGGATCTCTGTGAGATGCTGAGTGTTGAGCCCTGAATCCACATCGCGCGCCTTACCTCCACCCGAGGTTGATAATGAGAGTGGGGCTACTCTCGAAAGTTCGTAAACTGAAGCTCAATATCGGTAACTGAGGAGCGCAGCGTGGCGATGGCGGTTTGAAGATCGTCCCTCTTTTTTCCGGTGACCCTGACCTGGTCCCCCTGAATCTGAGAGGTCACTTTAAGTTTGGTCTCCTTGATGAGCTTGTTAATACGCTTTTTTTCCTCATCGTTAAGGGCGTGCTTAATGGTGACTGATTGCCGAAGTGTGTCGCCCCCTGCTGGCTGCGGCTCCTCAAAGGTCACTGCCTTTTGACTGATTCCTCGCTTTGAAAGCTTCTGCCGCAGAATCTCCTCCATGGCCCCCATGCGAAGCTTGTCTGGGCCGTGCAGCGCAATTGCTCCTTCCTTCTCCTTGAGTTCTATCGTGGCGTTTGAGTCCTTGAAGTCATACCGCTGAGCGATTTCGCGCTGCGTTTGGTCTACTGCATTCTTAACTTCCTGCATGTTTACTTCTGAGACGATATCGAACGATGGCATAGAACTCCTCACTGAAAACGTGTGTGCAGTATACACTTGATGCGACCTGAGGGGTGAACTATTCGCGCCGTGTATAGTCTGGGGAACAGAGCTAACGGAGCCCAGCGTGATAACTGCCGGCGAAACTTGCGCACGGATGCAGCGCTGTCGGCTCATCTAATCCAACGCAAAGCAAGAGCCTGCATCGAAATTAATTCGTTACAAAACTACGACATTTTTCATACCACTCGTTGACATCTCCGAGCCTCCCGGACTACTATCCCCGTCCGCTGAGAGAACGGTGCTTAAAAACATCGAACACGACGCGGCTCTTCAATAGAAGAGAGGGTTTCGAAGTTAATCGAAACGCTGCGAAAAAAGTTGAGATAGGCTCTTGACTGAAAGCGGCAAATGATTAAAACTCCTAACCCTGCCGCGACGAAAGAAACGGCAAAAAGGCAGTAAGACAACTAGGTTATGGGTAGAAGCTGTTTAGGATTTTAGGTCACAGCGACCTAAAATTAGAGAACATAGTTCATGCAAGAACTAAACTCTGAGTGCAGCTAAGTAGAAGTGACTCTCTTGAAGAGTCTGACTTAGAATGCATTCGCAAGTGATGGGCAAATATTAAATTTTGTGCACGTCCCGAAAGGGATGTGCTTACGCAGTAGATTTCTTTGAATTAGAGAGTTTGATTCTGGCTCAGAATGAACGCTGGCGGCGTGCCTAAGACATGCAAGTCGTACGTGAAAGTAGCAATATGAGTAAAGTGGCGCACGGGTGAGTAATACTTGGATAATGCGCCTCCTCGCTGGGGATAACCAGGCGAAAGCTTGGCTAATACCGAATAGTCCGTCTGAAACTTTGGTTTCGGTCGGTAAAGCCGTAAGGCGCGGGGAGAGTAGTCCAAATCCCATTAGCTAGTTGGTAGGGTA
>JAIXQT010000150.1 GCA_027485595.1 Pseudomonadota bacterium
CCTCGGTTGTGGTTGTTGTTTCTTCAGTTGTAGAAGTTGTATCTGTTGAACTCGAAGAAGTCTTTGATGACGAGCTCACACTTGATGTGATTGATGAGCTTGAGGACGATGAGCTCTTTGATGAGGAACTTACACTTGAGGAGCTCGAAGAGCTCTTCGACGACGAACTCACGCTTGAGGAGCTCGAGGAGCTCTTCGATTCAGCGCGAAGATAATGAGGCGTGGCTGTGAAGACTTTATGCTTGCCCACGCCTTCCACTGTAACCTTACCACCCTTACAATCGGCCTCGGAGACCCTCTCCTTGGGTAGTTTTGCGTAGCGTGCCACTTGTAGAACCTCTCCGTCGGGACCTACTGGAGCATACATAACGTGACAGCCACAGTATTCCCCCTTACCATCCGGCGAGCATCCTTCAAATGGGGGGCGAAATAGCGGCTTAAGCTCAACCGGCAAATTCGCCACGGGATTGGCTTTCGTAGCCTTCGCCAGGCGGGTATTGATTTGAACGAATACTAAAGCCTCCCCCTTGGTTTGCGGATTAAGCACAAGCTTTCCATCCTTGATGCTGCCCATAAGCGGGGGCACTGGAAGCGCCGCGAGACATACCTTCGAGAGCTGGTCGCCTGATGCCTTCTGCGGAAGGTTACAACCGTCGAACTCAATTGGAAGCGCGTTAGCCATGCGCACTGTTCCGTTCATGACCCCTTGAAGATCCTTAACGGCAGCCGCAATAACGCTGCGACCCTTCACGATGAGGTACACCGCCCCGGGGTTTCTTCGGACGAACGCGGCGTAGGACAAGGCGGACCTCATATCGGGGCGAACGCCTTGAGCGATCCCACTGAGGTAGGTGATCGCAGAGCCCCATTCCTGAAGACCTCGGCTCTTAGTAGTAGGTGAGCACTGTTGCGCCAACGCCATATCAGGGGAGAGCGTCGCGACGTGGCAAAGCTTGTCGGCGAGCGCATAGAAATCAGCAAGCGCTCCCGCGTAGCTCTTCTTATCTTTGGTAAGGAGCTCGGTCTCTAACGTCTCTCCGCTCTTGAGCATCCCCTGAATCTCACGGATATCGAAGGTGACCTCATTCTCAGACTCTGAAATGGTAAGCTTCGGCAACTCAATCACTTTGGGGGTAACTGGAAGGGTCACCGGCTTCTTCGGAGCGACAGGTATCGTTCCAACCTGCGGAGCCGCGAGAGCTGAATTCACGGTGTCAGATGGAACACCACCCACCAGCACAGCAGCGACGACACCAACAAAACCGACCGCTTTGACGAGTCCGTGCCCGAAAACCGCCGTTACCTTGTTCATCCCCTGCCCCATCTTCTATTCAAAAATTAAAAGCGCCACCGTCCTCGTACTGTTAGCGGCGTCTGTTCGCAAGAACTAAAGGATCCACATCCACAAAGGGAATTTGTACCCTTTGAATGGAATCCATCGGAACTTCTCCTAGGATGAGGGAACAACAACTTGCGATGCTGCTATTCAAGAAGAGTGGCTAAGGGGCTGATAGAGCATAGGGATATAGGCCAGAACACCCATCCTCTGCCCTATGCTAGGGCCTTATTGAGCTGGCGAAGGACTCTGGGCCGTGAAATCGTTCGACCCACCGAAAGGAATACCCGCGTTAAGGCCCACCCGCAGGGCCCATGTCCACACGGGCCGGATGATGAACGACGATACCCGGGCGAGTTCCGGCCTGTCAGGAGGCAGGCCCTCCGGATCGGGTTAACGGACACACGGCGCGCAGGAAGGTGCGCCCTCCAAACCCGCACCACCGGGAGGGCGGACATTCCTGACCGCCGCACAATCACATATCGCCAACGACCGTTGCCTCACGCAACATTTCGGCGAGCAGGAATGGTCGCCCTCCCAAACCCGCACACCGGGAGGGCGGTCATTCCTGACCGCCGCACTACGAACGATAACTAAACGAAAGGTCCGAAAGGGTCGCTCGCTGGTCGCTGACCGCCCGAAGCGAGTGTGGCTTATCTCCAAAATAATCGAGCACGACGGACTCACCGGAAACCTCTCGAACGGCGACGCGCTTAGCAGCTCCATCTACGGTCGCGATGACTCCCTCGTTCTTGACCTGCTCAACGAGTTCGCGGACGCACCGAGACATCCCTGAGTGATAGAAGTCACCCGACTCACCAGGCTTAATCGCGTAGGGATAGACCCTGACCGATGGTTCGTGAGCCTGGTTATAGGTGGTTTGAACTACAAATCCCACGTTCTCAAACTTTGTACCCTTGCCGTTCACCACATGGACGACAGCGGTTGAACTGGATGGGCGAGCAGCCTCAGGCGAAGTAACTCGGTGCGCTTCCGGATTCGCGGTGCTTATGAAGGCGACACCAGCGGTAGCGCATTCCTTTCCGTGTGCCTTGTAGGTGCCCTTAAAGCTCCCTTCGCGGTAGGTGGCCTGCTGGGGGGATGGGGGATTAACCACAGATTGTGAACGCACCGAATGTGCTACGACACCTACGGACATAGGACTACTCCCCTTAAAAAACTACATACCAGTTATGAACCGACGTCTGAGCGAGTAGCCTACCTCTTACGAACCATCTCCGAAATATCACGCCCCCTCGTAAGGCGCTCCTGGCTGAATCTGTCGGAAATGGAACATTGTTGATAGATCCAAGGTATCACCCCTCTGCCGTAAACTTCCTTCCAACGGGTTATCAGGTACACTCCCGAGCATGA
>JAIXQT010000260.1 GCA_027485595.1 Pseudomonadota bacterium
AACCATTATCATCCTCAACGCTATGCTTAGGGATAAAGTGCATTTCCAATCAATTTAATATTGATTTTCAACACAGCCCCTCCGGATCGTCGTGTGAGCGGATGTGCGGAGAATTCTAAGAGGGGCCAATCGTACCGGAGGGCCCGTCTCCTGACGGGCCGGGTATGTGTGAATGTTTCGGTGCGAGCTCCGGCCCGTCGGGAGACGGGCCCTATCGGATGGTTGCGTGGAAGGGGCTACGCAATCAACGGCAAATCAATTCCCAATCTCTTATTCAGCGCCGCGCGAAGGCGATTTTGGACATCGACTGAGATCGGTTGCTCTGGCTCGCGAAGCTCTGCGGCGCTGACAACCACGTGTGTGTAGGAGGCAAGGAAGGCAGCGCACTCTGGGCACTCATCGAAATGATCGTCCATCACTGCTCGCTCGGGAGCGGGAAGCTCGTTGTCTGTGTAATCCCCTAGGCGTGCGATCACATCTTGGCAGTCAAGCATGTCGTTGTTTTGTGTGTTCTTGTGGGAGTTGAAAGTATTATTGTCGTTCATCGCGAGGGTCCTTCGGTAAAGGATAGTTCTTCTACTTCTTAGCCACTACGTACGGACTGACAGCCACAACCTCTTCCTATCCAGCGTGGGCTCAAACCAGCAGCCCGTAAAACCTTTGACTAACCTCGTCAGCGACAGTTCCTGTGTCGTTCTCCTCTATTTGATTCCTCTTCTCAAAAAACGATGCAAATTTGTTACAAATTTTTGACAGGGAGACGACATTTTTAAGGTCGCCTGGCCTATGTGCCTGATATTACAGTAGTTGTGCATTTGCGGGAGCGGTGAAAAATTATACCGTTCCCGCATCTTCGGCGAGTCAGTGGGGAAGACTTATACCTGCGTTCAGCTAGTTAGGCGACGAACTTGTATCCTACCCCGTGCACGGTAAGGATGTGCTGGGGCTCGTCGATGTTCGACTCGATCTTCTGCCGAAGGCGAGCGATGTGGTTATCCACGGTTCTGGTTGTTGGGTATGAGTTGTAGCCCCATACCTCGTCGAGGAGCTCGTCTCGGGTCACAACCGACCCCTGCTTGGAGACGAGGTAGCGAAGGAGGCGATACTCGCGAGCGGAGAGCTCGATCGGCTCTTGGTTCTTGAGTGCTCGGTAGGCCTTGAAGTCCACTACGACGTCTGAGAACTTGATCTCGTCGATTGATGTAACTCGTTGAATTCGCCGAAGAAGTGCCTTGACTCGAGCGATAAGCTCAAGCATTCCAAAGGGCTTGGCGAGATAGTCGTCCGCGCCAAGGTCGAGCCCGAGTACTTTGTCGACCTCTGTGCTGCGAGCTGTGAGGAGGATGAGGGGAGTGGAGATTCCCGCCATGCGAACCTCTCGACACGCCTGCAGGCCATCCTTGCGAGGCATCATGACGTCCATGATGATGAGGTCCGGTTTTTGTTGATTTATCAGGGCTACGCCCTCTTCACCGTCGACAGCGGTGAGCACCTTGAACCCCTCTAGCTCGAGGTTCATGACGAGGCTTTTACGAATGAGCTCTTCGTCTTCGATAACAGCTATTACGAAACCGTCTCCCCGCATGTCGTACTACCCAGAATCCTTTCTCTGACAGTCCTTGAATGTCATAGGACTATAGCAACTCCGAAACCCTTAGTAATGGGCTCTTCGCCTTGCTTTTCCTATCGCAGATAGGTATCTTACCTGCTCTTGTTTCCTGACTCTAATACTTTCAGGGATTTATAGCCAAGAGCCTATTTGCTCGGATGGCGGAAAATCTTTTGCTGAAACAGAAGGGGCGAGGCGGATATCACCTAAGCAGTTAAAAGTCTTAGGAGAGGGCCCGGCCTAGAGTATAGAAAAAGAGCAAAGAGCGGAAAAAGAAAAGTTTTCGATCTAGTGAAGTTGTAACCGGTGAAGGTGTAAGCGGTATGGCAAAGAAAGAACAAGCTGCAGTAGTTGAGGAGCCGAAGGTATTCGCGATCGTTCGCACAGCGGGCAAGCAGTACAAGGTTAGCCCTGGAACGAAGATCTCGATCGACACTGTCGAGGGTAACCCAGGTGACAAGATCACGTTCTCCGACGTTCTCATGGCCGGAAAGACTGGCGGAAGTGAGATCAAGCTGGCCGCTGCTGGAAAGAGCCTCGGCGTAACAGTTACTGGACGTCTTGTCGCTCACAAGCGAGACAAGAAAGTAATCATCTTCAAGAAGCGTCTTAAGGGTGGATACACGAAGAAGCAGGGTCATCGCCAAGATAAGAGCGAGATCGTTATTGAGAGTGTTTCCCTCTAACATAGAGAGATTTGAAAATTTAGGGTGATGTCATGGCACATAAGAAAGCGGTAGGAAGTACCAGAAACGGACGAGACAGCGCTGGAAAGCGACTTGGTGTTAAGAAGTTCGGCGGCGAAGTTGTTCGCGCCGGAAATATTCTTGTTCGTCAACGCGGAAGCACCTATCACGCTGGTGACAACGTAGGCACTGGACGTGATTACACGCTCTTCGCTCTCACTGACGGTGTAGTTGAGTTCAAGAAGGGACTCAGACACCTCATCCACGTTAAGCCTCTTCCGGCTGCGTAAGGTGAGTAACCGTCACAGTGTGACGGGTTATGTTTGCAAGAGAGGAGTTCGGTGCGATATGCCCGGCTCCTCTTTTTATTTATAGGTCTGCGCGGGTCGGCATATGAAGTTTATCGATGAAGCGGTCATAGATGTTATCGCCGGAAAAGGTGGCGCTGGCGCCCGTAGTTTCCGTCGTGAGAAATTTGTTCCCCTTGGTGGGCCAGACGGAGGTAATGGAGGTCGGGGTGGTTCTGTTATCTTGCGCGCCGATCCGAGCGTTCAAACGCTGCTCGATTTTAAATTCCAGCCGGAGTGGAAGGCGAGTGATGGAAAGCCTGGAAGTGGCGCGCGCAAAGATGGACCAGCGGGCCAGGATGTCATCGTAAAGTTGCCCGTAGGAACGCAAGTACTTCAGTACGATCCAGAGGCGCAGGAGGTGGGCGATCTCGTTGTCGATCTAGATGAGAACGGCAAAGAATTTATCCTCGCGAAAGGTGGACGAGGAGGAAAGGGGAACTCGTTCTTCAAGACCTCAACTAATCAGGCTCCGGAGCATGCGCAACCGGGGGAAGAGGGCGAGCACGGCTCATACAAGCTCTCGCTCAAGCTCGTGGCGCACGTGGGACTTGTTGGGTTCCCAAATGCTGGAAAATCTACCCTCATCTCGCGCATCTCGGCCGCTCGGCCAAAGATCGCTGATTATCCATTCACGACGCTCGTTCCAAATCTTGGTGTTGTGCAAGCGAAGGGCGGTCGTTCCTTCGTAGTCGCGGATATTCCTGGATTGATTCCTGGGGCGAGTGAAGGAAAGGGGCTTGGTATTCGTTTCCTGAAACACGTGGAGCGAACGAAGATCATTGCGCACCTCCTCGATCTTACGCATCTTGAGGAGGATGGTACCGAGTCAGATCTCGAGCAGCTCTTCGATTCTATCAATCACGAACTGAAAGAGTTCTCCGAGGAGCTCGCGTCTCGTAAGCAGCTGGTGGTTCTAACCAAGAAAGATTCCGTGTCTTCTCCAGAGCGCATTGAACACTTTAAGAAGCGGTTCAAAGATCGTGGCTTCGAAGTAGCGGTTATCTCCAGCGTTACCGGAGATGGAATTCCGGAGGTGATTGAGGCTTTGGCCACGCGGGTGTTTTTGGATGTGGCGGTGTAGGTAACCGCCGTCCAAATTGCGACCCGTTATCGGGAGGGCGGTCATTCCTGACCGCCGTGTTACGCGGGGCGGATGTATTTTGTGATATGCGGCATTTCGGCGACGAGGAATCGTCGCCCTCCCGCTGTGCGACCCGTGATCGGGAGGGCGGTCATTCCTGACCGCCGTGTTACGCGGGGCGGATGTATTTTGTGATATGCGGCATTTCGGCGACCAGGAATGGTCGCCCCCCGTCGTGCGCCCTATGCCTGCACCGCCCTCTCCACCGGCGTAAACTCCTTATGCAACGCGTCGGCTGTCGGACGATTGGTAAGAAGACCATTAAAACAGGTCAGCGCGCTCTGCATCGGTGCGCTCGTCGCGAGTGTCTTCGTGAGTCCGTTGTTCGCGATCTCCTTGATGTACGGAAGGGTCGCTGTCGTCAGTGCGAAGGTCGAGGTGCGCGGTGTTTGGGCCGGCATATTGCACACCCCATAGTGAATCACTCCATCAACCTCATACACCGGATTGTCGAGCGAGGTCGGTCTGCTCGTTTCAGCGCACCCCCCTTGGTCGATACTGATGTCCACAAACACTGCCTGGGGGCCCATCGACCGGATCATCTCCCGCGTGATGATTCGCGGGGTTGCGGCGCCAGGAACGAGCACGGCGCCGATAAGGAGGTCCGCATCCTTACAGCTCGCCGCCAGGGAGTGTGGCGTGGAGACAACGGTGTGAACAACATCCCCGAACTTTTTGGTGATGTGCTGAAGCTTCTCTTTGCTGATGTCGACAACGGTAACGTGCGCGCCCATACCGACCGCGGTCGCGCAGGCGGCTTGTCCGGCGATGCCGGCTCCGACAACAACGACCTTTGCCGCCGGGCTCCCTGTCGCTCCACCGAGAAGCACTCCACGTCCCCCGTTTTGAGAGAGGAGGTAGTATGAGCCGTTCAGTACTGACAGCTTTCCCGCGACCTCGCTCATCGGCTCTAGGAGGGGAAGCCGTCCCTCCGCTGTTCGTAAGTTCTCATAGGCAAACGCCGTTGCGCCTGAGGCGAGCAGGGCATCAGCGACCTTCGGCAAGCTCGCTAAGTGTAGGTAATCAAAAAGTATCAGGTCCGATCGAAAGAATTGGAACTCAGATTCATCAGGCTCCTTTACCTTTACGAGAAGCTCCGCTTCGGTCCATACATCCGCCAGGGTAGGGACTATGTCACACCCAGCTTCTTGGTACGCCGCATCAGGAAAAGAGGACCCGACACCAGCCCCGGTTTCGATCAGCACTGAGTGTCCCAGTCGCGTAAGTTCGCGAGCTCCGAGTGGCGAGATCGCCACCCGTTTTTCTAAGGTCTTTCGCTCCCTCGGGACACCGATACGCATAAGCCTCTCCGCTCTCACCACCCTGTAGTCCTTATGGTAAGGCATAGAGTAGAGGGAGCGCATTGGTAAAGATCACTTTGCCGCTTCAACAGCATGGAATTCAGAAGTTGCCTCGTATGGTTAGCGGCTGAAAATAATCCGCAAAACAGAGACTTGGGTTTACTTCAGGCCCCCCCTTTACTATAAAAACAAGGCTCCTACTTTAACGGATTGTAAGGGGTTATCCATGTCCTACGCAGGGCTCCCAAGCGCTAAACTCTCTCCCGAATTCTCAGCGGGGGGTTGCGCGTCACACCCGCCAAAGATCCTCGACGGAAAAACGTTGTCGCGAACGGTCGGTCGTACGGTTGCCGCCGAGGCCGCCGTCGTCACCAAAAAGGTCGGCAGAGCTCCGGGGCTCGCCGTCATCCTCGTTGGTGAGAATCCAGCCTCGAAAACGTACGTGGCCTCGAAACACAGATTCGCCAAGGAGTGTGGGCTCGTTACTTTTGATACCCATCTCCCAGCCTCTACGACCAAGGAGGAGCTCGCCGCGGTCATTCAGGGATACAACAACAACGACCTTGTTGATGGAATCCTCTTGCAGCTTCCTCTTCCCGCGCCGCTCGACGGCGCAGAGTTCGTCCGGATGATTGCTCCAGAGAAGGACGCCGATGGGTTGCATCCCATGAACCAGGGACTTCTCTTGCAAGGCGCACCAGCGCCACGCCCATGCACCCCTCTCGGTGTGATGACGATGCTAGACCTGGCGATGTCGAACGTAACGCTCTCTGATACGACGACCTTGGCAGATCTTCCAGCGGCCTCTCTTGCGGGAAAAAAAGCGGTTGTGATCGGACGTTCTCAATTAGTCGGTAAGCCGATGGGATTTTTGCTCCTCGAGCGAAACGCCACGGTGACCTTCGCGCATTCAAAGACACCGGACCTGCCTGCAGTGTGTCGAGAGGCGGATGTGCTTGTAGCAGCGGTAGGAGTTCCACGGCTTGTTACAAAGAATTTTGTGAAGCCAGGCGCTATTGTACTTGATGTCGGGATCAATCGATTACCTGACGGAAAGCTTTGCGGTGATGTTGATTACGAGGATGTCGCTCCGGTGAGCTCCGCTATCACCCCTGTGCCAGGTGGGGTCGGTCCTATGACGGTTGCGATGCTCATCTCAAACACCCTTCAAAACTTTAAACGGAAGCATGGATTAACAGCATGAAGAAAACCCCTCTGTACGACGAACACCTCAGCCTTGGCGGAAAGATCGTTGAGTTCGCTGGCTGGCAGATGCCGGTTCAGTATTCCGGAGTGGTTGCTGAGCACGTCGCCGTTCGCGAGCGAGTTGGGCTCTTCGATGTGAGTCACATGGGGGAGATATGGGTCACCGGTCCTAACGCTGAGAAGGCGCTCGAGTTCATGACCTGCAATAACGTCACCTCGCTCTACGACGGGAAGGCTCACTACAGCGCGATCTTAAATGAGCGAGGTGGGGTCGTTGATGATATCATCGTCTACCGTTGCAGTAAGGAGCGGTTCCTTATCTGTGTGAACGCTTCAAACGCGGATAAAGATTTTGAGTGGCTCACGAAACACAATCCAACCGACGCGACGATCGTCAACGCGAGCTCGGAGTACGGGCAGATCGCGGTGCAAGGGCCGAAAGCTCTTGAGCTTGTAACGCCACTTGTAACGGGAGCTGACCTCTCGACGCTGAAATACTTCCACTTCGTTGAGTGTGAGATCCTAGGCTCACCAGTCATCGTCGCTCGTACCGGATACACCGGAGAGGACGGAGTTGAGATCTTCGTACAAGCCGATAAAACTGCTGATCTGTGGCGACTTTTGCTTGAGCACGGAGCCACGCTCGGAGTGCTCCCGTGTGGTCTTGGTGCGCGGGATTCGCTCCGCCTTGAGGCCGCGCTTCCGCTGCACGGTCATGAACTCGCCGAGGATATCAGCGCGCTTGAGAGTGGACTCGGCTGGATCGTGAAGTTCGATAAGGGAAATTTCATCGGGAAAGAGGCGCTTTTGAAACAGAAGGAAGCGGGGCTCTCAAAGAGGCTCGTTGGCTTTCACCTCGATGAAGCCGGTATCGCTCGACAGGGGGATCTCGTGACTACCCTCGATGGTGCGCAGATCGGCGTTGTCGCAAGCGGCACCAAGACACCGACCGTTAACAAAGCGCTTGGCATGGCTTTCGTCGAGACACCACACTCCGCGCTCGACACCAAACTCACCTTGGTGGTGAGAGGTCGAGCGATAGCTGGGCATGTCGTGCAGTTACCTTTTTATAAACGTTCAAAGTAAGGGAGAATCAACATGGAATTTCCAAACGAGTGCAAATACACCAAAGATCACGAGTGGGTGCGGATGGATGGGGACAAGGTGATCGTTGGGATCACTGAGTTCGCGCAATCTGAGCTTGGCGACCTCGTGTTTGTGGACCTTCCTCAGGTCGGTAAGTCAGTAGCGACGCATGGGACGTTGTGTGTTGTGGAATCAACCAAAGCGGCCTCTGATGTGTACTCTCCGGTGGCTGGCACGGTCGCTGAGCGAAATGACGCGCTCGTTGATGACCCAGGAATCATCAACAGAACTCCCTACACTGATGGCTGGATTGTGAAGCTCTCCGGTGTTTCTGAGGCCGAGCTTGCGGGTCTCATGTCAGCTGAGGAGTATAAGAAGCTTTTAGCAGGGGGATGAAAAATGATTTCCTGTTGCGCATTTCGATGGTTTGGCTGCAACTTCGTTGGAGTCAACGAAAAAATCCTCAACGTATCTCAGTGGATACGTCTCCGGTTTTTTCGTCGTCTCCGCCTCGTTTCGCCGAAACCCTCAAAATGCTCACGACGGAACCATTTTTCAGCACCCTGCTAGGAAAGTAAGTGACCGAGCCGCGACTGACGTTAGCGGTATACCACGATTAGGCAATCATGTTGGCAGAGAAGATGAACCAGGACGTTGAAAAGAGCGTAGTACAGGCAAGAACCGGCTTCGGAGCTTCAGAGTTCCCTCAACGCCATATCGGACCAAACGCCGACGAGGTTCGCGCAATGATCGCGACCCTCGGAAAGAAGACCCTGGATGAGGTCATCAACGACGTTGTTCCAGCTGCCGTTCGGCGCACAACGCCTCTCATCCTCTCTCGCTTCCCGGTCGCGCTCTCCGAGTACGAGGCGCTTGAGCGTCTCAAGGGGGTCGCCTCCAAAAACACGGTCGCGCGATCGTTCATCGGAATGGGGTACTACGACTGTATCACTCCGCCTGTCATTCAACGCAACATCATTGAGAATCCAGGATGGTATACGCAGTACACGCCCTACCAAGCTGAGATAGCGCAGGGACGTTTAGAGGCGCTCCTAAACTATCAGACGATGGTGATGGACCTGACCGGCATGCAGATCGCGAACGCCTCGCTCCTCGATGAGGGAACCGCGGCGGCGGAGGCGATGGCGATGTCGATCGCGGTCTCGGCAAAAGCGAAGGGAGAGACAACCGTTCATGAGTATCTCATCTCTGATTCGGTGCATCCTCAGACGCTCGCTGTGGTGGCGACTCGAGCTGAAGCGCTTGGTGTGACGATAACCGTTGCGCCTCCAAGTGCGTTCCACTTCTCCGCTGATACGGTGGGGTGCCTTGTGCAGTACCCGGATACTTTCGGTGAGATAGGCGACCTCTCGGGGCTATGCGCCAAGGCGCGCGAGGCAGGGGTGCTAGTGTGTGTGGCAACCGATCTCCTCGCGCTTACCGTTCTTACACCTCCAGGGAAGCAGGGCGCTGATATCGTTGTTGGCTCAGCGCAGCGATTTGGTGTGCCGATGGGCTTCGGTGGTCCACACGCCGCGTTTTTCGCGACGAAGGACGAGTACAAGCGCAGCATGCCAGGACGTCTTATCGGAGTCTCTAAGGATTCATCAGGAAAGCCAGCGCTTCGTCTCTCGCTTCAAACCCGTGAGCAACACATTCGTCGTGAGAAGGCGACAAGCAACATCTGCACAGCGCAGGTTCTTCTCGCGGTTATGGCGAGCATGTACGCCGTCTATAACGGACCGAAAGGTGTGAGAAAGATCGCTGAGCGTGTTCACTCGCTGACATCAGCGTTTGTGTCGTTATGTAAAAAGGGTGGATTGAAGGTCGTTACTACCTCATTTTTCGACACCGTCGTAATTGATGTCGGTGCTAAGAAGGCGCAGGCACTCGCTGAATCGGCCGAGGCGCAAGGCGTTCTCGTTCGAGTCGTCGCAGATTCGCGGGTAGGAGTAAGCTTCGATGAGGCAAAGGGGATTGATGATCTCCTTGCGGTAGCGACCGCTCTCGGTCTCACAGTGACAAAAGCGGAGTGTGAAGCCGCTGTTTCAAGCGCTCAGTCGTTCATTCCATCATCTCTCAAACGAGAGGTCGATTACCTGCGACACCCTGTATTTAACACGTACCACTCCGAGACTGAGTTCCTTCGTTACGTTCGAAAGCTTGAATCTCGCGATCTCTCCCTTGGTTTCTCGATGATTCCGCTGGGGTCATGCACGATGAAGTTGAACGCGACATCGGAGATGTTACCTGTCACGTGGCCTGAGTTCGGCGCGCTTCATCCCTTTGCTCCAGCGCGTCACCGCGCGGGATACGAAGAGATGTTTACAGACCTTGAACGCTCATTGTGTGAGATTACCGGTTTCGATGGATGCTCGCTCCAACCGAACGCGGGTTCGCAAGGTGAGTACGCTGGACTCGTCGTTATTCGAGCCTATCACCTGAGTCGAAACGATTCGAAACGCACGATATGCTTGATTCCGAAGTCGGCTCACGGAACGAATCCAGCGAGTGCCGTGATGGCGGGGATGGAGGTTGTAACCGTCGCGTGTGATGCGCACGGAAACGTGGATCTCGTGGACCTCGAGGCGAAGGCTGATACGCACAAGGATACCCTCGCGGCGCTCATGGTGACCTATCCTTCGACACACGGCGTGTTTGAGGAAGGGATAAAGAAAGCGTGCGAGATTATTCACTCACGTGGTGGCCAGGTATACATGGACGGCGCGAATTTGAACGCGCTCGTGGGAGTCTCAGCTCCAGGTGAGTTCGGCGCCGATGTCTGTCACATAAACCTTCACAAGACCTTCTGCATTCCGCACGGCGGTGGTGGGCCGGGCATGGGGCCTATCTGCTGCGCGAAGCACCTGACGCCATTCCTTCCAAACCATCCTGTTGTGGATATTGGGCATAAGCACGGTGTTGGTCCGATCTCAGCGGCTCCGTGGGGTTCAGCGAGTATCCTTCCGATCTCGTGGATGTACATGGCGATGATGGGTGGCGAGGGGCTCACAGAGGCGACGAAGATCGCGATCCTTTCAGCGAACTACATCGCTCATGAGTTGGAGAGTGATTACCCCGTTCTCTATCGCGGAGCAGCGGGCCTCGTAGCGCATGAGTGTATCTTGAACTTAAACGGCCTCAAGACAGAGGCTGGTGTTGAGGTAGAGGACGTCGCGAAGCGGCTTATGGATTACGGTTTCCATGCCCCAACTGTTTCGTGGCCAGTAGCAGGTACGCTCATGGTTGAGCCGACCGAGAGTGAGTCAAAAGCTGAGCTCGACAGATTCATCACCGCGCTCAAGATGATCCGTGAGGAGGTTCGCAAGGTCGCCAAAGGTGAATTCGATAAGACGAACAATCCACTCAAGCAATCGCCGCACACCGCGACCGTTGTCGTGAACGACACCTGGGATCGCCCGTACTCACGGGAGCTTGCGGCCTTTCCAGCACCATGGACCAAAGAGAACAAGTTCTGGCCAGCCGTTGGACGAATCGACGGAGTGTACGGCGATAGGAACCTGTTTTGTTCGTGTGATGCGTTGTCCGGAGGGCCTGTCTCCTGACAGGCCGGAACCCACACCCAAACATCTGAACATATCCGGCCCGTAAGGATACGGGCCCTCCGGTCCGCCGCGTTTACCGAGATGTTGGTTTCTATTCGAATGTTTGCCCGATGGGCCGGAACGTGCGGTAACACGTTCGTGCATACCCGGCCCGCGACGTTCCCGGATATTTGGGAAATAATGCGAATGATACCCCGGAGGGCCTGTCTCCTGACAGGCCGGAACCCGCAACCGAAACATCCGAACATACCCGGCCCGTAAGGATACGGGCCCTGCGGATCTAATGGATTCCTCAGATGGTATTAATAATGCCCTGAAATCTCCACTCCGAACTCTCATCAACTAAACCGCTTCGAACGGGATTCTGGCGCATGTAATCGACCTTTTCCGCCATGTGTCGTCCGTTTCGTAGTCGCGTATCCCAAAATCCTTTTTGCCATCCGATCGCACTGTGCTGACAACGCCTGACTGACATTCTTTTCCACCACGATACCCAATTTTCAAACGATGATGTTTGCGATGACGACGGTCCAACAATCAGGTGGATATGGTCAGGCATAAGAATGTACGGACCAACGACCCAGTGAGAGCGGTCGCTCCACAATTCTCGCAACACTTGATGTGCGACGTCATCCGCTAGCCATGGCACTCGGCCCTTCGTGCATACGGTAAGAAATATGAGATTGTTTTCTTTCAGTGGATTTACCGGTGCGTGGTGAGGATATTTGCGTTCGACGGCGAGCGCGATGGCGGGATTTGTATTTTTAATCGTCATGCCTTTTATTCGGAGGGACGATTCGTTTGTTGCGGGTTCCGGCCTGTGGGGACACAGGCCCTCCGGGTGACAAACGATCCAATGGGTCAATCAGGTACGAATGTTTCATACCTCCGCCCCCTCCCCAAACCGACAATTCCGCACACCTGCAAACACCTCAAAGATCTCACAAAATTGTAAAAAGACGAACAAAGTTCGACAGGTTAGGTATCACGGGCGCATGATCTACTCATAACTCACATAGACCGTGTCCGCGTAGAAGGTTTGGTCGTTTCGAGTTTGACGGTATGCGTTTGTTTCGCGTTCTCATCATCACAACTTTGGTCGCTGCGTTCCCGGCTGCTTCATCTGCGCAGGCTGTGAGTGAAGAGCAGAAGTCCTTCGATGAGCAAAAAGGATTTTGGCAAAAGGGCGCCGCTACCGATTGGAAGACCCCCGTTCACGGTAATTCCTCGCACGAGATCGTGTATCGCGACTACCCACTCACAACTGATGAGGTCAAGCTCCGTATCCAACAGGAAGCTGAAGAGGCTGTAAAATCGGCTCAAAACGCGATTGACGCTACTAAAGCGGAAAATGCCGAGACGCCAGAGAACGCCTCCAAGACCCCACTCACCCGTGAGCAGATCATCGCTAAGTACGGCTCTCCGAGTGAGCCCCTCCCGATCCGCGCTCAGAAGGATTCCGCGCCCGAGATGCAGGCTCTCTTTGAGGCGCTGCAGAGCGGCGACAAGGAGCTCGCCTGGCAGTACTCGGTAGCCCTCGCCGAGCGCAAAAACCGCATCGACTCAGTGGTCTCCAAAGCCGCCGAATACCAGCTCCTCGCCCTGGAGGCGACCGGACAGCGCGCTTCAAGGGAGCTGAAGCCCGAAGCAGAGGCGATTGGCTCCACCCGGCTTGAACTTCGTGACCTCATGGAGAAGACCAAGACTGAGCGGATGCAGCAACAATTCCAGGTAGATCAGCAGCTTATGGCTGCTGGAAGCACCGCCGATGGAGATAACTGGGCAACATCACGTGGTTCAGACCGTCAGAAGGTCGCCCCCCAGATCCCCGTAGACCCCGCTGGCAAGGTTAAAGTGCTGATATTCTTCGATGAGCGTGACCTCGATGCTAAGAAATTTGCTAAGTCACTGAAACCACTTCAGGAAAAATATAAGACCGACCCGAACGTCTCATTTTTCGGTCTAACTATGCGAAGTTACGCGAATCCAGGGCTCAAACGGGTAGCTGAGATCACCTCATTTCCATTTCCACTCGTTAATGGAGAAGCACTCGCCCCAGAACTGCGGATACAGAGGTATCCAACCGTTGTGTTCCTGGCAGTTACCTCGAAGCAGACCTACCACCTCGAGGGCGCGCAGGGACCGGATGAGATTGAACGAATTGTGAACGTTGTGAAGGGGTTTAAGAGGTAAAGATGTTGAAGGGTGGACACCTCACCATAGTGACACGGTTCCTCACGATTCTTCTCGTGATCGCAAGCACGCTACCTTCGGATACCAACGCACAACCCCTGCGCCCGGATCTCATCGCTCAACCAAACCCGATGTTCAATATTCAGAACCTGATCAACCCTAGCGCTTCTAGTGGGCCCGCTATCTCTAACCCCATTGCCGCCGCTCCCGCGGATAGCTCGCCACTCACATCCCAGTATCACAATGGAACGCAACAGAAGATCGCTCGCAAGATCATGCGCGCGGAAGCTGGACGAACCTCGAGCCTGACCGGTCGATACGGCACTGACAGCGGTATCGCACAAGAATTCTCGCTCCCACCCCTTCCTGGCGACCAGGGATTCATGGACGCGAATGACGATCCTGAGAGATTTCTTGGAGAGAATAGCGCGATTCCTAGCTTCGGAGCTAACAACGCGAAGAACGTGAATATCGTTCTCCCTCCCCTTAAAGGACTTGAGCAGATCCTTAACTCTCCCAAGACGAAGGAATACCTCAAGCGATTAACCGCGTCTGAGTCCGCTGTATTGATGCAGACCTACATGATGGTTGAGAACGGAGCCGCGACAGGATTCATGGGAAGCGTCAACATCGGTTCGAATCTCATGTCGAACCTACTTGAGACGCAAGACTATCAGTTGAAACTCCTCGAGGCCTCAGACGATACCGGAAAGATGAAGAAGGCCTATGTCGCGCGAGTGGCGTACGAGATGCAGAGCGGAAATAATCCGGATGTATGGCCAGCTGCTCTCTACATCGCGTCTGGTGAAGATGGACAGGCAGGTCAACCGATACAAGACCTCTCGGACGGGCAAAATCCGTATGACCTCTCCGCCCTAACCGGAGGTCAGCCGGGTTCAAATAATCGCCAACGTCTTACCGAACTGCTCTTTGTGAACAGCCCGAGCAGTAGCGGTGGCGAGCAGTACAAAAACGACCAGATCAATCTGCTCAAGCAGGATTTCGCTGAGCTCGTCGGCGACATCGAGATCACCATGAATCCTCAGGGCAACACTAAGCTCGTGCGAATGACGGATCTTAATTTCATCGCGCCGAAGGCTGATTCGAAAGGACGACGTGGTGTCGCGGCGGTTAACTGGGAAGAGGTCCAGGTCGTTTGGGAGAACCTTCACATCATCCTGTCTGAATACTGCACATGGAAGCAAAGCAATGTGAACGCCGGTAAAGAGGTCTTTGAGATGGAGACTGAGACGACGACGAAGATGATCGGCGCTGTTAATGGGAAGGTTAATCCATGGGAACTCGCGAGCGCGCCTGATATCCCCATGACGATGAACGTCATACAGATGCTCTACAAGATGTATGAA
>JAIXQT010000152.1 GCA_027485595.1 Pseudomonadota bacterium
AGGGGTTCTACACTCCGCTTGAGAGACTCGTTCTCGCCGAGGAGGGGGTCAGTCTTCAGGAAGCCACAAATCTTTTGTGGAAAAACAAGAAGGAGTGTCTGCCGATTGTAGACAAGAACGGAAATCTTAAATCCCTCGTGTTCCGCAAAGACTACTACGATCACCATTCATATCCCGACGAGTTGACCGACGGTCGTAAGCGACTCTTTGTCGGAGCGGCGCTCAATACCTATGACTATATGGAGCGCACCGCCGCCCTTATTGAAGCTGGTGTTGATTGCGTGTGCCTCGATTCTTCCGACGGCTACAGTGAGTGGCAGGCGAAAGCCGCTGTTGAGCTTCGCAAGAAGTACGGCGAATCTCTCGTTATCGGTGGTGGTAATATCGTATCCGCCGACGCATTCCGTTACATGGCTGAACGGGCGCAGGTAGACTTCGTTAAAGTTGGAATCGGTGGTGGATCCATCTGTATTACCCGCGAGCAAAAGGGGATCGGACGTGGGCAAGCGAGCGCCGTGATGGATGTCGCGAAGGCTCGCGATGAGTACCTCAAGGAGACCGGTACCTATATTCCGATCTGCTCCGACGGAGGGCTTAACTCGGACACTCAGATGATCGTCGCGCTTGCAATGGGAGCTGACTTTGTCATGATGGGTAAGTACTTCGCCATGACCGAGGAGAGCCCAACCGCGAAGATCAGCTACCGTGGGCGTCTCTACAAACCGTATTGGGGTGAGGGCTCGAACCGAGCTCGCAACTGGCAACGGTATAAGCAGAGCGATGCCGCCCACCTCATCTTTGAGGAGGGCGTTGACGCCTATGTTCCCTACAGCGGGCCACTTTCGGATAAGGTCGATGTGTCACTCGTTAAACTCAAATCAACGATGTGTAACGTCGGTGTCCTCTCGGTGAAGGAGTTCCACGAGAAAGCTCGCCTCACGAAGGTGTCAGAGATGACCGTGGTTGAGGGTGGTACCTCAACGGTTGAGATGCTCGACCGCATGAAGCCGAACGAGGATTAGTGGGTTATGTGGTTCTCCCGTGAGCAGTTCGCGATCTGTGCTGAAGCCAAGCAGTGGGGGCTTGAGCCTCGCTTTGAGCCCGGTGATATCGTGGCTCGTGGCTTTGCGGATCTCGGATTTGAGGAGTTTCAGGTTCTGCCAAGCTCGAAGCTGCTCTCCTTGACCGCGGGCACCGTAAGCGCGCTGCCGACAGAGCACTCCAATCACTTCTTTTGGATTCCATCGGTTGATGAGATCGTCGAGCTCCTTGAGCGCCGAGGTGTGCCGTGTATCTTGTGCCGACGGGTTGAGCAACGTGAGTGGTTTGTTGAGGCGCAGTTTTTGGATGAGCTCGAAGCGCATCAACACAGCTCGCTCCATCAAGCGATGTTGTTGACCTTGGTTGGAGTTCTTCGAAAAGCGTTCAGGAAAGGGTAAACTATCTCGATGCAGACCTCTTCGATCATACTCGCCTCATCTTCTCCACGTCGAAAAGAGCTCCTTTCCCAAGCCGGGGTGACGTTCGCCATCGTGGTGTCTGGATGTGATGAGACCCCAGTGCCCGGAGAGTCAGCTCAGGAGATGGTAGAGCGACTCGCGGTTGTGAAAGCGGCCGTAGTGGCGGATCAACACCCAAACGCCTACGTCATCGGTGCCGACACGACCGTGTGTATACATGGTGAGATTCTTGGAAAGCCGGAGTCGTTTGAGGAAGCGTGCTCGATGCTCCGAAAGATTCAAGGTCGAACACATGAGGTGCTCGGTGGTATCGCGATTATCAATCGCTCTCTGGGGCTTGAAAAACGGTGGTATCACTCCACGAAAGTGACGATGGCCCCTATGAACGAGGAGGTCATCGCTCGATACGTTCGAACCGGAGAGCCGATGGACAAAGCCGGCTCGTACGCGATTCAGGGGCTCGGGTTGCAGTTTGTCGATACTGTCGAGGGATCGTACTCGAATGTTGTGGGGCTCAATATCTCTGCGTTGATGGTCGAGCTTGTGGCGTTGGGGGCTCATCAAGAGCAGGGGGCATAGTGTCGATAGAGGCACGAGTTAACGATGTGCTTCAGAAGCTCCGCGGAGCCGCCACGAAGGTTGGTCGAGATCCATCGCGGGTGACGGTGGTCGCTGTCAGTAAAACAAAATCAGTTGAGGCGATGTGTGAGTACGTCGACGCGGCCACAAAACTCTCGCTGCCGGTCGTTTTCGGGGAAAATTACCTTCAAGAGGTGAAAGAAAAGCGGCCGCACGTTCCGAGCGACCAGGAGCTTCACATGATCGGACCTCTCCAGAGCAATAAAGCGCGAGACGCGGTGCGACTGTGCGATGTCATTGAATCGGTGCACTCGCTCAAGATCCTGGAGTTGGTAGCCAAAGAGGCGGCGCGCATCAATAAGCGACAACGAGTTTTTTTGCAGGTTAATATCGGACAAGACGAAAAGAAGAGTGGTTTTACACCGCAGGATCTGGCTGAGGTGCTCAACATGTGTGGGAAGCTTCAGAGTGAGATCCGCCTTGAGGGACTCATGACCATCCTTCCGTACGACGATAACCCCGAAGCGAGTCGCCCACATTTTAAAGCGATGACCGAGTTGCGAGCTCGGCTCATCTCCGAAGGTCGCGCGAACATCTTCCATAACCACACTATCCTGCTCAGTATGGGGATGTCTGATGATTTCGCTATCGCGATTGAGGAGGGCGCCGATCTCGTTCGTGTGGGGACGGCGATCTTTGGGGCGCGTGGATAAGGTTCCACCCGTGGTGGGAGCCCGTGATCCGGGAGGGCGGTCATTCCTGACCGCCGCGTTGCGTGAGGCGAAGTTTGTTCGCGATAATTCATATTTTCGGCGAGCAGGAATGCTCGCCCTCCCGATGTTCCCTGTCATGGTCGCTCGCCCCCTCTTTGAGGTATCTCCTTTCATAACGAATTCGGTGAGGCTGCCGTGCTCGTGCGGGAGAATTCTATGGAAGCTTCGGAGATCATGGAGAGAAAGGTTCTATCTCTCGGTATTGGTTCATCGCTCATGGACGCGGCGGGTGTCATGCATGAGCACAACATTCGGCACCTTCCTGTCGTTGAGCGCAATGAGGTCGTCGGGATCTTGAGTGAGCGAGATCTTCGGGGATTCTTAGAGGAGTTATACGAGTCCTCACAGGAGACCGCTGAGGGAATTCGACGAAATAACATTTCAATTCGCGATGTAATGCAGGTAAAGCCGCTTGCTGTCGATCCGAGCGCGGATATCGTTGATGTTATCGATCTCATGCTTGAGAACAAGGTCGGCGCTATCGTTGTCGCGGATGAGCTTGGACAGCTTCGGGGAATCATTAGCTACGAGGATATCTTAAAAGTCGCGCGAGAGAAGCTCGCTGTTTAGGAGAGGAGGGGGCATGGTTGAGTCAAGTAAGCGGGGACTTCCCAAAGAAAAATGGAGAAAATTCTTCGACGAGGTGTCGGAAAAGTTACGGGGAAAGGGTGTTGATATAACCCTCTCGTCAGGCAACGGCCCTCAACACCAAAGCCGATTGTGGCACCTGCACGGTGTGACCTACGACCCTTACGACGATGCGCTCATCGTCTCGTGCGAACAACAAGAGCATGTCATCTCCGAGCCAGAGTTCGTTTCGATTGAGGGCTTCGGTCGCGAGCTTGCCTCCGTGGAGATCCTTACTCACTCCGGAGCGCGGGAGACCGTTCGATTTATGGACCCACTCCTTTTGTCTGCACCGTAGGGCGTTGTATCTGAGGGGAATACGCTATGTCGATGAAGAGCGATAAAGATTTGCAGCACGATGTGATGGAGGATCTCCGGTGGGATCCGAGTATAGATGCCTCTAAGATAGGGGTAGCTACCTCTGATGGCGTTGTCACGCTCACCGGGGCAGTTCCGAGCTACTTTCAAAAGCAAGCCGCCGAACGGATCTCGAAACGTGTCGTGGGTGTTCGCGCTGTGGCAAACGACATCGAAGTGCAGCTCCCGAGCGCAGTGGAGAAAAGCGATGCTGGGATCGCCATCACCGCGTTGAATGCCCTCACCTGGAGCTCCTCGGTTCCGGATGAGACTATTAAGGTGTCGGTGAGTAAAGGGTGGGTTACCCTCGAGGGTAAGGTTGAGTGGAACTATCAGCGTGAGGCGGCGGAGAAAGCGGTCGAGGAGCTGATCGGTGTGAAGGGAGTAACGAATCGCATCTGCGTGTCTCCCCACATAAAGTCTCGAGAGGTAAAGCATGAGATCAAAGCGGCGCTTCACCGATATGCGGAACTTGAGTCTCGAAATATTGAGGTTGAGGCGACCGATAGCACCGTAACCTTGCGAGGAAGCGTGCGCTCTTGGGCCGAGCGCAAAGAGGCGGAGAACGCCGCGTGGATGGCGCCGGGCGTGACCCAGGTTAAGAATGAGATAGTTGTGTCAGTGTGAACTCCTCGGGCCGCAGGCTTTCGCCATAATTCGATGCCGTCGATAGCGAGCCGCAGCGCTATTGGTGTACGCTCAACGGTGTGACGAACGTAACCTCTTCGTATCTTCGCGCCACAAAGCAGGGCCTCATCATGGAGGTCGTGGTCGCTCCGCGCGCGAAACGCTCGACGTTCGTCGGTTTTCACGGTGGGTATCCCAAGATCGCGCTAGCCGCGCCCCCTGTCGAGGGGAGGGCCAACGAGGAGCTCCACTCCTTCCTCAAAGAGCTCCTCGGCCTTCCCGGGAGGAACATTGAACTTGTTCGGGGGGACACATCTCGTCGAAAGGCGGTCCTGCTGCGGGGTATTACAGCCGAAAAAGTGTCCCAACTCCTTGAAACTTTAAAGGCTAGTTGAAATTATGGCAGGGGATGTTTATCCAAGAACAACACGGGTGCCCCGGGGGGTACGGGGGCGCAAAAGCCGGGGAGAGGGGCGACAAGAGCCTTTTCTCCCGGTATACTTACAATAATCTTTCTTTACCGGTGAGAGTCGTATGCCAATTTATGAATATGAGTGTCCGGACTGCGGACGGTTTGAGGTAATTCAAAAGTTTAGCGACAAGCCACTGAAGCAGTGTCCTAACTGCAAGGAGCAGGGAAAGAGCAATTCGGTTACCAAGGCAGTCTCGGCCTCAGCGTTCCACCTGAAGGGGAGCGGTTGGTACAAAACAGACTACACCTCAAGCTCCTCGTCGAGCGGTGGAAGCACCAAGAAAGCGAAGTCAACGAAGACTGACTCATCAAGCTCGGCTGACTCCT
Source organism: Pseudomonadota bacterium (assembly GCA_027485595.1). Taxonomy (GTDB): domain Bacteria; phylum Bdellovibrionota_C; class UBA2361; order UBA2361; family OMII01; genus OMII01. The sequence continues at coordinate 5,223 of JAIXQT010000152.1, forward strand.
CAAGTTCGTCGGACTCATCCGCGACCACCACGCCGAAGAAGGCGTGTGGTACGGGGTGCGGGTGCCACTAAAAAAGCGGCATCGTAATGTGCACTACCAAGCAGGCCGCGAGGCCTGCTTTTTTATTTGATTGATTGTCGAGACCACCTACAGATTTTTGAGCGCCGCGTACCGAATAGCCTGCTCAAGGTCCTCGGGTGTATCGACCTCAATACATGGCTCAACGGATTCCCTCGATACGATGTGCACCTTAATTCCGATTCCGTGAGCAAGGGCGCGGAGCTGTTCAAGCGCCTCTCGTTGCTCGGTGAACGCTTTCGGAAGGGTCGCGATACGAGCCAATGTATCCCGACGAAAGATGTAGAGCCCCATGTGTTTATATCCGAGTGGATTTTCGGCGGAAACAAGTGACTCACCGGGAAAGTTTCTCCAGTGCGGCACGGGTGAGCGCGAGAAGTAGAGCGCTCGGCCTGATTCACCAAGGGCGATCTTGACGGAAGCGGGACGCTCAAACTCCTCCCGGCTCACAATTGGCGTGCCGATCGTCGCCATGCCAAAACCAGAGTCGGATTGCGCGAGCGAGGTGATCACGCTGTCGATGACGGTAGGATTCACGAACGGCATATCTCCTTGGATGTTCGCGACGAGGTCGAACGAATGACCTTCGCGCTCCAGTATCGAGCAGGTTTCCGCCACCCGATCGGTGCCGGTTTCGTGGGACGGGCTCGTCATAACGTAACGCATCCCTTTTTTTGAGCACTCGGCGGCGATCTCCTCGTTGTTCGTCGCCACAACGAGGGTTGTGACGCGCGAGCTTTTGCTCGCTTGGAGCCACACGCGCTCGACGAGCGTTTTTCCGTGGATATCTTTAAGTGGTTTGTTGGGAAAGCGAGAGCTCTCAAGTCGAACCGGTATAACACCAAGGCAGGTAATTTCTTTGCTCATAAGTTTCCTTGTTGATGTGAGGATTACGAGGCCGCCCGTTTAATAACCTCTTTGAGAGCGCTTCGTGTCATGAGGCGACGTTCGCAGAATCGCTCGATCGTGTCGAGAAGGTGTGAGAGCGCACGACTCCCCGGTGTCGCTGACGATACATCCGCAATGCCGCCATCCTGTGTCAGTGAGGCGAGCGCAATGAAGGTGGCTCGCAGACTTCCCTTAACGTCCACCGCCTCATCGATCGCGTTGAGGGAAAGATCGAGGATCTCAAAGAGGCGAGGGGTGGCGTGCCCCCCGTGCTCAGGGATAACGAGGTCGAACGCCTCGCACAGAAGGGAGGCCAGGGTGAGCTTATCGAGGTCATGGCGTATACGGACGAGGGAGTGCGAAGGTGAGAACTCCTTAACGCCAAGGGCGCCACTCTTCTCAACGGTGAGGCGGGCGGTCCCACGGTCGAAGAGGTCGAGGGAACTCGGAAACCGTTTGCGACTACCCCGGGCGTGACGGGCGATGACCGATATCTTGCCCATTTGCGGGGTAAGAAGGTGTCCGATGAGGTCGCTCTCTCGAAATGGGGTGACTCGAAGGACGATCGCGGGAACGGCGGTCTCTTGGCCCCTTTTGAGCTGTTCGGAGGGAATATGTGAATCGTTTTGAGGGGTAGACATTGAAAAAGCCTCGGCAAGTGTTTATAGCACACCGTAGTCGAAAGGTTTAAGGGGTGTGACCCTGTAATCGCCTTACGTGCCCGACTGAGAGCTTTTCCTTGTAGGGCGCGCGAGGGAGTACAAAGACCACGAATGTTAAAGAAGCAGTCAAAATAAGGGGCCGAAGGCATGGATGTAGGCGGAGATAATACTAAGCCAAATCAGGACGTTACTAATGAGGAGGCCGCCGTTTCACCGGTCGAGGAGAGGCCGTCTGTTGAGGCTGAGCTAGCCGACGCGAAGGACCGATACCTGCGTCTCGCCGCCGATTTTGAAAATTTTAAGCGCCGGGCCTTGAAGGAGCAGTCTGAGCTACTTAAATACCAAGGAGAGAAGATCGTCGTAGATATGCTCGAGGTCCTGGACAACCTGGAACTCGCGCTTAACCACAGCTCGGCGAGCCAAGACAGCCTCAAAACTGGATTGGAGATGGTCCACAAGCTCTTCGTTGAGAAGCTCGGTAAGTGGCAGATTCGGGGCGAGTCGAGTGTTGGAACCCAGTTCGACCCACAAAAGCATGCGGCGATCAGTCGGGTGCCGGGAGCTGAGTCGGGTGTGATCGTAGGGGAGCTCAAGAAGCCCTTCTTCTACAAAGACAAGTTGATCCGATGCGGAGAGGTGATCGTCGCTACAGCGGGTGACGAGGCCTAAAGGGCAAAAGAGTAAAGAGATTTTAAGCAAGGAGTACTAGTAGCTATGGGAAAAGTAATTGGAATTGACCTTGGAACCACGAACTCGTGCGTTGCCGTCATGGAAGGTGGAGCACCGACCGTTATCGCAAACAGTGAGGGAAGCCGCACGACCCCTTCAGTTGTGGGTGTGAACGATGCTGGTGAGCGTCTTGTTGGTCAGATCGCGAAGCGTCAAGCTGTCACGAATCCTAGGAACACCATCTTCGCGGTGAAGCGGTTGATCGGTCGTAAGGTAAACGCGCCAGAGGTTGAGAAGGCTAAGGGCGTACTCCCCTATGAAATCGCCGCGTCGCAAAATCAAGATGCGTGGGTGAAGCTCAAGGGTGAGGCGAAGAGCCCACAAGAGATCTCCGCGATGGTTCTCACAAAGATGAAGCAAACCGCTGAGGATTACCTCGGTGAGGCTGTAACCGACGCGGTTATTACCGTTCCCGCGTACTTCGATGACGCGCAGCGTCAGGCTACGAAGGACGCTGGAAAGATCGCGGGACTTAACGTTCTCCGTATTATCAACGAGCCAACAGCGGCAGCGCTCGCCTACGGTCTCGACAAGAAGCACGAGAAGACCGTTGCGGTTTTCGACCTTGGAGGAGGTACGTTCGACGTATCGATCCTTGAGCTTGGTGACGGCGTATTCGAGGTTAAGTCAACCAACGGTGACACCTTCCTCGGAGGAGAGGATTTCGATCTTATCCTCGTTGACTACATCGCTGATCAGTTCAAGAAGGAGCAAGGCATCGATCTCCGTAAGGACACGATGGCTCTTCAACGTCTTAAAGAGGCTGCTGAGAAGGCTAAGCATGAGCTCTCCTCCTCAATGGAGACCGACATCAATCTTCCGTTCATCACGGCTGACGCGTCCGGTCCTAAGCACCTTAACTTGAAGATCACTCGCGCGAAGTTCGAGCAGTTGTGTGGTGACCTTCTCCGACGTCTTGAGGCTCCATGCCGAACGGCGCTCAAGGATGCTGGTCTCAGCGCAAGTGATATCGGCGAGGTTATTCTCGTTGGTGGTATGACCCGTATGCCTGCTGTTCAACAGCGCGTGAAGGAGATCTTCGGTAAGGAAGCGTCGAAGAGCGTAAACCCAGATGAGGCTGTCGCTATCGGCGCTTCGGTTCAGGGTGGAGTTCTTCAGGGTGATGTGAAGGACGTTCTCCTTCTCGACGTTACCCCGCTCAGCCTCGGTATCGAGACCTACGGTGGTGTAAACACCAAGCTCATCGAGAAGAACACGACGATCCCTACTCGGAAGTCGCAGGTGTTCTCGACAGCTTCTGACAACCAGCCAGCAGTTTCGATCCATGTTCTCCAGGGAGAGCGTGAGATGGCTGCTGACAGCAAGACCCTTGGACGGTTCGAGCTCGTTGGTATTCCAGCGGCGCCACGAGGAGTTCCTCAGATTGAGGTAACCTTCGACATCGACGCGAATGGTATCGTATCGGTTTCCGCTAAGGACCTCGGTACCGGTAAGGAGCAGTCGATCAAGATCACCGCGAGCTCCGGTCTCTCCAAAGAAGAGATCGAGCGTATGGTTCAGGACGCCAAGGAGCACGCTGAAGAGGATCGTAAGCGTCGAGAGCTGATCGAGGAGCGTAACAAGCTCGACACGATGGTATATGCGACCGAGTCGACCTTGAAGGAGCTTGGTGATAAGGCTAGCGCTGAGCTTAAGGGTACCGTTGATACGGCACTCGAGGAAGCTAAGAAGGCCCTTGAAAGTAACGAGCAGGACGCTATCAAGCGCGCGTATGAGAACCTTGAGAAGGCGAGCCACAAGCTCTCCGAAGAGGCGTACAAGCGTGCCGCGGCCGCGGGAGCTACCGCGAACGGTGCTGGAGCTGGTGAGTCCCACAACGGCGCTGGCGCAAGCCACAAGGATGAAGTGGTTGACGCGGACTACGAAGAGGTTCGCGACAGCAAGTAAACCGGCACCCTGCCGTTGATGAAGCCCCTGGGCTGACCTGTACAAGGGGTTGGTTCGGGGGCTTTTCGTTGTGAGTCCAGTGTGTAAGGTGCTGTTAGTCTGCTTACGACGTGAATGTGCACGTGCTTGTTAACGTGAACGCTCCCGATCGTGTTGCGGCTTTTGTTTTGGGGTACGTTTACGAGCACGAGCACGAGAGCGAGCACGTTTACGTGTGAGGTTGGGGTTTTAGCCTTTTCCGTCAAAGGGATACCCGCTAAAGGAGCTTAGAAATGGTCGAATTTCACCCCCAAGTGAAGACACCGAGGATATTTTTAGTGTAAGGTGCGGCCGTGTCAAAGCGTGATTACTACGAAATATTAGGGGTCTCCAAAGGCGCGTCTCTCGAAGACGTCAAGAAAGCCTATCGAAAAAAGGCTGTTCAATTTCACCCCGACAAAAATCCAGGCAACAAAGAAGCGGAAGATAAGTTTAAAGAAGCTACCGAAGCTTACTCAGTGTTGAGTGACGCTGAGAATCGCGCTCGGTACGATCGCTTCGGTCACGCTGCGTTCCAGCAAGGTGGCGGCGCGGGTGGTTTCCAAGGTGGGGACTTCTCGGGCTTCGAGGATATCTTCGGCGATATCTTCAGCAACTTCTTCGGCGGTGGCATGGGTGGTATGGGAGGTGATCCCCGTCGTGGTCGTGGCCGCGCCGGTAACGACCTCCGATACGATCTTGATCTCACCTTCGAAGAGGCGGCGTTTGGATGCGAAAAAGAGATCTCAATCGGTCGTCGGTCGAGTTGTGATACGTGCGGTGGGTCCGGTGCCGCGAAGGGTTCGTCGCGAGAGCGGTGTCCCCAGTGTGAGGGCGCCGGACAGATCCGAGTTCAGCAGGGATTCTTCACCCTCGCGCGAACATGTCACGCCTGTGGTGGAGCGGGGGAGGTCGTGAAGACCCCATGTGGCGACTGCTCAGGTGTCGGGCTTCGAGTCAAGGAATCGACGATTAAGGTGAAAGTTCCCGCCGGAGTTGATCACGGTCAACGTCTCAAGATGCGAGGCGAGGGCGAGGGTGGTGTTGGCGGAGGTCCAAGTGGCGATCTCTACGTTCAGGTGCACATCGAGGAGCACCCGGTGTTTCAGCGCCAAGACCAGGAGGTGATCTGTGAGGTTCCTATTACCTACTCGGCAGCCACGCTCGGAACGGAGATCGAGGTCCCATCGCTTGATGGGAAGCTCAAGTTAAAGATTCCGGCTGGAACTCCATCCGGAAAGGTATTCCGAATTAAGAACAAGGGTATTCCCGTGTTAGGTAGTAACCCTCAACGTAGGGGGGACCAGCATGTTCGGGTCTACGTGCATGTTCCCAAGAAGGTATCTGAAGAGGAGCGAGAGCTTCTCGAAAAGCTCGCTTCGCTCCAGGGAACCGTTGTCGACGATGGTACCGATAAGGGGTTCTTCGACAAGGTTAAGGATATGTTCTCGTAAAAGCACCCGCCGCATACGGAGAGGTACTCGTCCCGAACACCTTTTGAATCGGTACGGAAGTCGCTCAGGAGTGCTTGACCCAGGATTCCCATCAAAATCACCGTTGGCGACCTTCGTAAGGCCCTACTATAGTGGGGCTACAGCTACCAGACTAATCGATGACTCCTGCTATGGTTCGACAAACTGTTCGCGCTCTTCTCCTTTCAGGCATGGTCGTCTCGGTTGTGGGGTGCTCAGTTGAGGACGGCGCCCGTCCCCGACGCCCCGCCTCGAAGCGAGGGCAGGAGGTCTCCGCTACCTCGCCAGCAGAACCGATGCCGTGGGAGATCTGGCAACCATTCTACGATACGAGCGGTACGAAGCTGACCAACGGTTCGCTGTTGCTTGGCGATGAGCTGCTTCGCAAAGGGAAGCGACGGTCCGCTCTAGAGGCGTATCTTCAAGCGAAAAAGACGAAACTCTCTGACGCTGAGGCTGAAGCTGCGGCCCTTCGCACCGCGAGCCAGTATCTCGCGCTGGATGAGTCCGCTCGCGCCCTCTCAACGATTAGTCAGTACTTTAAATCTCGTGGGTTGAGTGAGACTGACGTACCAACTTCGTTCTCTCTTTTGCTCGCGTACGCCTACGGGCGGCACGGCGACACTGAGCAGTCACTGGCATGGTTCTCGAAAGCCAATCAACAGGCACAGCAGGGCGAGCGCACCGGTGTTAAGGCATCCGAAACCGGAACGACCCTTCTTCTTCGCACTA
>JAIXQT010000080.1 GCA_027485595.1 Pseudomonadota bacterium
CCTGGACGTGATCTCCAACAACTTGGCGAACGTCAATACAACGGGATTCAAGAAAGGCCGCGCCGACTTTCAAGACCTCATGTACCAGTACGTGATGGAGCCAGGAGCTCCAACGTCTCAGACGAGCTTCAACCCAACCGGTATTCAGGTGGGACTCGGAGTAAAGACCGCGTCGGTGCAGAAGCTTTTCACGCAGGGAGACCTGAGCTCCACGAATAACCAACTAGACGTCGCTATCGAGGGAGATGGCTTCTTCCAGATCACGAGGCCCGATGGAACGCTCGCGTACACGAGAACAGGTTCTTTCCGGCTTGACCAGAACGGACAGCTCACCACAGCCGATGGATTCATCGTGGCTCCGGGCATAACTGTGCCACCTGACGCATTAGGAATAACTGTTGGACAGGATGGAATAGTCACCGTAAAGCAGCCGAACAACGCGGTCCCCGCGCAGGTGGGGCAGCTCATTGCGGTTCGTTTCCCGAATAATGGCGGACTTCGCGCGACTGGTCAGGGCCTCTATGAGGAAACCCAGGCGTCTGGAGCTCCGGTAACAGGTATTTTCAGCCAGGTAGGATTTGGCCGATTGAACCAAGGCTTTTTAGAGAGCAGTAACGTGAGCGTTGTAGAGCAGGTAGTAAATATGATCACAGCTCAACGGGCGTACGAGGCTTCGTCAAAAGGTATCACGACAGCCGATGAGATGCTCACATCAGCGATAAACTTGAAGAGGTAATAGCATGAGAAAAGTTTTGATGGCGCTGGCTGTTGGAGCGCAGATGTGGATCGGAAGTGTGGTGGCGGAGTCGCCGAAAGGCAGTTCGCCCACAATTAGGGTTCAAGGGCGAGCAGAGGCTATCGTCACCGACAAGACGGTGAGGTTGGGGGACGTCGCGCAGATCGATTCGCCCAACATCCAGGATGATGAGGCGATCATTGAGCTTAAAAAAATAGCGGTGGGCGTGAGCCCAAAAGCCGGAGAGTCTGTGATGCTTGAAGGATCGACGGTTCTTGAGCGACTCCGCAATGAGGGCGTGCGGCTGGACTCTATTCGGTACTCTCTTCCTCGTAACATCGCGGTGACTCGAGCGTTTCGAGAGGTAAAACTAGATGAGCTCGAGCGGGCGCTGACGAGCTTCCTCTCAAAAGGTGAAAAGCAAGTTGACGTAAAGCAGCTCGTGGTTGACAGGCCAATACGAGTTCCTACGGATAGTTTGGGGCTAGAGGTTGTTGCGCTTCAGACTACTAAGCCGGGCCATATTGGAATTGATTATAAGTCTGTCGCTGGCTCGGATGAGGTGAGATTTCAACTGAAGGCATTCGCCGATGAGTGGCGCCTCATGCCCGTCGCGTCGCGTCCCCTGGTGAAGGGCGTAACCGTCGCAGCTAATGATGTCCAGCTGATGAAGGTTAACGGAACTTCTGTAGGGCGGGATTCTATCGAAAATCTCGGGGATATCGTTGGTCGAAATCTGACAAAAGATATCGGGCAAGGGGAGATGTTTAAAGCGAACGCGGTGGTGGTTCCCGCGGTGATCGCGGCTGGTTCTCGAGTAACTATTGTCTATCGGCAAAGTCTCCTTGAAGTGACCGCAAGCGGTATCGCGTTGGAGAATGGGGGCATGGGGCAAGATATTCGTGTCCGAAATGAGTCCTCTAAAAAAGTCATCGTGGGCAAGGTTTCTGACCCAGGCCTCGTTACGGTTGGAGGGTAAGGGTATGCAGGGTAAAACAGCTCTCATCGTAGGTGTGTGTCTTGGAGTGGGGGGATGTGCTCCTCAGCCACCGGTCGATCCCTATATTCCATCGATGAAGTACGCGTCTGGTTCCCAGCCGATTCAGGGGCCCCACGCCTTGCAGTGGAAGGGCGGTATGGTGCAGGACCCCGCTGCGGATGGAAAAGCGCAGTTGAGGTTCACGGACAAAATGGAGGAGATGCCGACGATCAAACCCGCGATCCAGCAGGGGGCCACGCCGATGGCGTCCCAAACCCAAATGTTCGGTGAGAACCCGGAGCTTGGAGGGGATGTTAAGGTAATTCGAAGCACCGAGCACTTGCCGAGGGCGTACGCTGGCCCACTCGAGTTGGGGGATCCAGGAGTGGGAGCATCCCTATGGCGTGAAAGTAGGGTAGCCAACGAGGTTTACCGAGACTTTCGAGCGTGGCAGCCGATGGATCTTCTCACGATCGTGATCAATGAGATTTCCATTGGCCGCCACTTTGGTCTCACTGAGGTTAAAGGGAAGAGTGAGTATCAAGCCGCAATCGAAAACTTTTTTGGCTTGGAGGAGCAGACACAGAATTGGACTAATCCACCCGACCTCTCAAGCCTGATCAAGGCTCAAACGAGAAACGATTTCAAGGGAGAGGGGCAAACCAATCGACAAGCACAGTTGACAGCGAGAATGTCAGCGGTTGTGGCGGAGGTGTTGCCATCGGGACTGTTGAGAATCGAGGGAGAAAAGATCATCTCGGTCAACAATGAAGAGCAGGTGATGGTGATTACGGGGCTCGTTCGTCCTCGGGATATCACATCGGATAATGAAGTGCAGTCCACAAAAATAGCCCAAATTCGGGTTGATTATTACGGTAAGGGAACGGTGGGAGAGGCGCAGTATGGCGGCTGGTTCGCTCGCCTTCTTCGGATCATCTGGCCATTTTAGGAAGCTTTATGAGAATAGCTACGTTGTGCATAGCGCTCGCGTTCGCGGTCCTTGCGCCCCTGAGGGCGGAGGGGGCGCGCTTAAAGGATATCGCCGATATCGAGGGGGTTCGTGGAAATCAGCTCCTCGGTTACGGCCTTGTTGTCGGATTGAACGGTACAGGCGATGGAAAGATAGATTTCACCCAGAAGAGTATCTCGAATATGCTTGAGAAACAGGGTATCCGAGTTAACCCTGTCGACATCAAGGTTAAAAACGTCGCCGCTGTTATGGTAACGGCTAATTTGCCGGCATTCTCAAGACCGGGCTCCACCATTGATGTCGCAGTTTCCTCTATGGGAGACGCAAAGAGTCTGCAAGGGGGCACGCTGCTCCTGACCGCTCTTAAGGGGGCGGATGGTAATACCTACGCCGTCGCGCAGGGTCAGACAAATCTCGGCGGATTCTCTATTTCGGAGGGCGGAGATTCGGCGCAGAAGAACCATCCAACGGTAGCCACCATACCGCAGGGGGCGATTGTTGAGCGCTCAATTCCATTTGATCTCTTCCAATCTCGCAAGGTCAGAGTTGTGTTGCGGGAGCCAGATTTCACAACGATGACGAGTGTCGTTCGCTCTATTAACGCTCGTATCGGGAAACCAGTCGCGCTTGCTGTCGATTCAGCGTCTGTTGAGGTTCTTTTGGACCAGAGCGCGCAAGCGGATCCAATCCGCGTTGTGTCAATGCTGGAGCAGGTTGTTGTGGACCAAGATATCGGGGCGAAGGTAATTGTAAACGAGCGAACGGGTACGATCGTCATGGGCGCTCACGTCACTATTAGCAAGGTGGCGTTGGCTCACGGTAACCTGAACATCGCGATACGTTCGGAGACCGAGGCATCTCAGCCTAACGCGTTAGCCGCAGGGGAGACCGTCGAGGTCACAAACACAGATGTTACGGTCGGTGAGGATGTCAGCGCCCTGCAGATAGTGGGGGGAGAGGTAACGTTAGGAGATGTTGTCAAAGGGCTCAACGCTTTGGGAGCGACACCGAGAGATCTCATATCGATCTTCTCCGCGCTCAAGGCCGCGGGCGCGCTCAATGCTGAGCTTGTTATCATGTAGCAGGATGTATGGACCCATTTAAGATTGGTAGTTCGAAATCAGTTCAAGCTCCGGAGGTTTCTCAAGCGAAACTGCCCACTTCTCAGGACCCGAAGCAGGCAGCCCAGCAGTTTGAGGCGCTGTTGGTTCAGGAGATGTTAAAGTCGATGTGGGCCACCGTACCGAAGGGTGAGCTCTTATCGGGCAGTCACGAGGAGTCGATGTACCGTGACATGCTCAACGAGGCGGTGGCTAGCTCGATATCCGAGGGTCGGGGAATGGGAATTAAGGAGGTTATTCTCAAAGATCTCGATGGGTTAGGAAAGAAGCGGTAACCTTTTGGTCGGATCGTGCATCTTAGATGGTAGTGTAGTCCCGGTGTGTCGCAGTTCGCGCTGGAGGGCCGCCCCCCAAGGCGGCCAAGTGAAGTCACCGTTTTTCCGATGGATTGGATATGAAGATTCCAGGTTCAGACGCAGTTGAGAACAAGATAGCTCGAACAACTGACGCCCGCACAGGCGAGCAGGCTGGTGTGCGTCGGTCGACGGTAGCTGGCGGGAGTGGCGATGAACGCTCGGCGGAGGCATCACGGTCCAAAGCTGATACCATTAAGGTATCGTCTCTCGGCGCGCTCCTCCAATCCGAACTGAACCCTGCCAAGATGGCGGACGAGCGGGCGCAAAAGATCGCGAAGTTGAAAGAGCAGATTCAAAACGGCACCTATGCGCCGGACACCCAGGCGGTCGCTCGCTCGTTGAGTGAGGAGATCTACCTTGAGGTCGCCTTGGCGGGGGACTTAAGCGAGTAGACATCAACTCATGAAACTCACGACCGCAGACGTAAAAACCCTTGAAAAGTTTTTGGTCGATGAGATCTCGCTGTGTGATGAGTATCTGAAGATAATCCAACAGGAGCAGGCGGCCGTCGTTAAGCTCGATGCCGAGAAGGTGAGTCTTCTGGGAGAGAAGCGTGGCGCGGTGGTCGAAAAGCTCACCCGGATCCGAGAGGATAGGGCCCTTCTTGTCGAACGGATTACAGGTGATGAATTCATGCGCGTCACCGATATGGTGAATCAAGGATGCGCCCCAAGTGATAGGAAGCGACTTCTCGCTCTTACTCATAAAGTAAAAGCTCACCTTGCCGTTGTGGACAAGCATACGAAGGAATTGAATCAGATACTGAACTTTTCTCTCGGACTGGTGAACGGTGAGATATCGCTCTTATGGTCCGCCACTCAACCGGTTTCCCGCACCTACAACGCGCACGGCGGTATGACGGAAGGGGTTCAGCCGGGTCCCGTCCGAGCAGGGAGCTCGCTCGGCAAAGCATAACCCTAAAAAGAGCAGTTGCGGGTCTGGAAATGGCGCATCTGCCCAAAATCACTTCGTCTTTTGAATTGTCGGTGCTCACCCTGACGGTGCCAGGGTTGCGCCTCCGACAAGTTCAAAATCCTTTGTGCTTTTGAGCATCTGTACCATTTC
>JAIXQT010000050.1 GCA_027485595.1 Pseudomonadota bacterium
AGAGCCGCCGCAGTCGGACCCGCAGTTGCAGCTGTCTTCACCACCGTTGCAACTTCCATCACCACAAGAACTCCCACAGTCACCTGGGCAGTTTGCTGTTGTGTCAGAGCCGTTACAGCTTCCATCTCCGCAGTATCCGCAAGAGCCGCCGCAGTCGGACCCGCAGTTGCAGCTGTCTTCACCACCGTTGCAACTTCCATCACCACAAGAACTCCCACAGTCACCTGGACAGTTTGCTGTTGTGTCAGAGCCGTTACACGTCCCATCCCCGCAAAAAGTTGGTTCTGTCTGGCAGGAAGAATCGCATCCATCGTTGCTTTGATTGTTGCCGTCGTCGCACTGCTCTGAACCTATGACAAGCCCATCGCCACATTCGTTAGCGCCATCAGGAATCCAGTACGCATAGCCAGGCACTAACCCATTAGCCGCAGTAAGGCCATACGCGCTAAGTTGACTATTGTTGTTCGCTGCACAGATATTTCCGTTTGTGTAGGCTGTCGCTGCTGTAAAATTGAATGATGAGCTTCCACTATTCCCATCGGGGGGATACCAAGAACCTCCCACACCGGTATGACAGTCATAGGACTGGTAGATACAGGTCGAGCTGGTGACGGCGTTGCAGACGTACTGCGCCTGACACGCGTGGTCACCGATGTCGCAGTACACCGATACTGCCGCGCGGTGACTCTCTTTATTAAAGTAGATAGTCAGGAGCGTTTCAGTCGTACAGGTAGCGCTACACCCATCATGCGGAGTAGAGTTGCTGTCATCGCAGGTTTCGCTTTCTTCAACGATACCGTCGCCGCAGGTAGCCGCATACGCCACGAAAGGACATGCGCACGCAAGTAGAGCCGCCACCATCAGCTGGTGGACCCACCGAAACGCATCACCCTTAAACGTCCCATGTGCCCGGGATTCGTCCATATAAAAACCGTCCACGTTGTAAGGTCGACCTACGTACGTGCAAACTTGAGGGTGATCACGAAAAACGTTGAACGTGATAGGGGGGACCAGTGTTAATGGCCTGAAAATTGGACACAATCGTGATGGATAGCTCGCCTATCAGTAGGGCGGGGCCCGAAGGGCGTTCGAGAATAGAAGATAGGTGCTGCGAGGTTTCCGTAGAGCAAGTGATGCCGTCACGACGGCTAGCGTCCGACCATAAAATACTTCGCTGCATCGACTTTTAGGGAGCGGGGAGCCCAGCGGATCCCCTGTCGTATGTTGTTTCTGAGTTGACTTGCTTCCCATCGAGCTTAATAAACACCCCCTTTTGAGAAACTGGCCTGCATGACACCATCTCGGTGCGAAGCGTGGATAAGCGAACCTCCATTGAACAGGTTGGTGAAAAACATTTCAATCCCGAGCATTTTGGGAGTTTTGACGTATCAAGGCGGAGTCGACGAAGAAACCGGAGGTGTATCCACTCAGATACGCTCGGATTTTGTTTGGTCGCTCCAACGAAGTAGCGGTCACACTATCAAAGTGAGCAACAGGAAATCATCGTTCACCACCCTGTTAGAGAGCGTGCACACAATCCCCTCCGCCGAGGCCATCGACGAGCTCACGGGGAGTTTCACATCCCGGCGATCGTTCGTTTGGTCGCGCGACCTGTTCATTTTGTTAAGCACTTTCAACGGACGACGGCGAAGAAATGCGTTTTTACACCCTTATAAGCCTGATTGTATGCGTGAGTGGCTGCGCCGCTCGCGCGGTTCCACCCTCGATGCCGTCAGGATCGTCTCCACAAAATATCATCCTTATCATTGGCGATGGCATGGGGCCGCAGCAAGTAAGTCTCGCCTTCGCTCATGAGCGCTTTAGTCGTCATAAGCATGCTGGTATTGGTGCTCTGACCCGCTTCTTTGCCTCCTCGCTCATTGGCATGCACATCCCCTTTACCGATAACCATCTTGTAAACGACTCCGCATGTTCAGCGACACAGCTCGGCTCCGGGTGCGCGTGTGAGCCCCAACAAGTGGGCATGGATTCACGTTCGGTGCCGTGCGAGAACGCCGCTGAGGCCGCACACAAGATGGGCATGCGCACCGCGGCTATCTCTGATACCCGTTTAACGCACGCAACCCCGGCGAGCTTCGGCGTTCACGAGGAGCACCGGGGGCATGAGGATTCAATCGCCTGGAAGCTTTCGAATAGCTCCTTGGATATAATGCTCTCGGGGGGATTGGCATATTTTGCTTCGTCGTCCGGATCTCTTGGAGAGAAGCCCCTGTGCGGGCGAACCACCGTCGCCAGCAAGCGAAAAGACGCGCTTAATCCGCTCGAGAACGCTATGAAGCGTGGGTTCAATGTGGTCTGTGACGAAGAGGGTTTGGAAGAAGGCTCTCTCCCTCTGCTGGGTCTTTTTGCGGAGCGAGATATGGGAGACGCTTTTCACGAGGGGCGTGATGGGGAGCCCACCCTTGTTGAGATGTCCGAGAGAGCGCTTACCTTGCTTGATAATCCCAAGGGCTTTTTCATGATGGTGGAGGCGGGCCAGATTGATTGGGCCGGTCATGCTAATGATGCTGGCTGGCTTCTCGCCGAGATGAAGCGACTCGGCAATCTCCTTTCGGCGATTGAAGATTTTACGAAGAGACATCCAGACACACTGGTGCTTCTAACCGGTGACCATGAGACCGGTGGCTTTGGCTTCTCTTACAAAGATTCAACCGTAGGCGGGGAGAGCTCCGGTCGCGCGAAAGAAACGAAACTCGATTTCGCTCCCGCGGGGCTCATCGACGTTCTCGACGCCAGCTCGATGTCTCTGAAAGATATCATGAAGCAATTCTCCTCCTTACCCCAAGTGGACCGTACTCCCGGCAAACTACGAGAGATGGTTTTCACGGGTACGGGTCAGAGGCTCTCCCCGCAGGATGCGCAGGCAATCCTTGATACTCCCCTGGAGAGATCGCCTTTTTATCCCTATTCAGACTACCTTCCCTCGGCCCGACTCGCCTCGCGTCTAGCTCCTCACACTAATATTGCGTGGAGCACAGGAACTCATACCAGTACCCCCATTCCCATTTTTGCGGCCGGCCCAGGGGGGGAGCGTTTTCGTGGAGTTATGACCTCGAAGGAGTTTGGCGAACAATTGCTCCAGATCGTTAAACGACGATAGCCGCACGGGGGAGCGCCTGCGATGAGACGGGCCGCGGGGTAGGCTAACATGCCGTAACTCCTCAAAAGGGGATAACGTAGGGGGCCTCAATCTGAGGGGGGCCGGTTGTTTCTCAACGCTATTGGTTGGTATAACCTGATAACATTTATGGCCTCGAAGCTGTTCCTCATTTTTGCATCCACTACCTTCGTGCTTCTTGCTATCGCGCACTACTTCATCTTTATGGTCGTGCCGAACGAGCAGGTCATGGGCGCCGTTCAGCGTGTGTTTTACTTCCATGTCGCTGCCGCCCTCGCGTGTTACGCCGCCTTCTTCGCTGTGTTTGTCGCGAGCATCAGCTATCTCACCTCGCGAAATAAAAACCACGATATCTTCTCGGTCGCTGCTGGCGAAGTTGGCTTTATGCTGTGCACTATCGTGCTGATCACGGGAATGATCTGGGGGCATAGCGCGTGGAATACATGGTTTCGCTGGGAGGAGCCTCGACTCGTCACGTTCCTCGTGTTGTGGCTCATCTTCCTCTCGTTTACCGTGCTGAGGAACTTCGGCGATCCCGCTAAGACGGCCGTTCACGGGTCGATTTTAGGGATTATCGGAGCGGCCTCTGTGCCCCTTGTCTACCTTTCAATTAAGCTCTTGCCGCAAAGCGCTCGGTTGCACCCTGAGGTCATCGAGCACGGGGGGCTTCGAGATCCCTCCTATTGGCAGGCGTTCACCATATCGCTCGTTGGTATGTTGTTCCTGTGCGGGCTGTTGGTGTGGGTTCGATATCGGATCGGATGTGCGGAGGACCGCGCGAGACTTCGCGCTCTTGAGGAGATGAACTATGACGCCTGATACCTTTCCATCATTGTTTTGGTCCTATACCGCGGTGTGGGCGATAGTGGCCGTGTATATTGTTACGCTCGGTGTTCGGCTTTCACGATTAGAGAAGCGATTCTCAAGAACTGAGGACGCGTCACATGAGCGAAAGTAGCGATCTCTTACACATTAAGAATGCCGAATTTCTTTTTGGCGCGCCGACATTGCGTGACATTCGCAGACAAACCGCTCCGGAAGTCGCGATTATCGGTCGGTCAAACGTTGGAAAATCCACGTTCGTTAACCGGCTCTGTGGTCGCAGAATCGCTCGAGTGAGTGGTCGTCCCGGATGCACGCAGGAGCTCAACTTTTATCATGTGGATGGAGTGGTTGAGGAGAACGCGTTCGATCTGAATCTGGTGGATATGCCGGGGTTCGGATTCGCTCGCCTCTCGAAGGAGGAGCGAGAAGAGATATCACGACTTACCGTCGACTATCTTCGCAACCGGAAGCAACTACGCACGGTCATCCTCTTGAATGATTGTCGACGCCGGCCTGAAACTGATGAGGTGGCGATTCAGCGCATCTGTATAGACGCCGGTGTCCACTGCCTTATCGTCGCCACGAAGCTCGACAAAGAGAAGCGTAGTCAACATGAGCGCCTTCTCAAGGATGTCGCGAACGGCTTCGGACTTGAGCGTGGGGACATTTTGGGCACGGGCGAGAGCATGTCACCGGCCAATATCTGGAGTCGCGTTGTTTCGCTCCTGTAAGTGAGGAAGGTATGTTTACGGGAATCGTTCAGGCGCAAGCTCGGGTAGAAGCTATTGAGCGAAAAGGTGATATCGTCACTATTCGTTTGAAATTTCCGGCGGCTTACCTCAAGGATATCGCGATTGGAGCTAGTGTATCGGTCCATGGGTGTTGTCTGACGGCAACCTCGACTCTGAACGATGAAGCGACCTTTGACATGGTGCCTGAGACGATCGCTCGTACCTCCTTCAAAGATCTTGGGGTAGGAGATCTCGTCAACGTTGAGCGGTCGCTCAAGTTTGGTGATGAAGTTGGTGGTCATATTCTGTCAGGTCACGTTGATGTCGTTGCGACCATCGCCGACATCGAGAAGCTTGAGCATAGTCGGGTCGTCACGTTTCAACTCCCCTCTGAGTGGATAAAGTACGTGTTCGAGAAGGGATATGTCGCGCTGAATGGCGCGAGCCTTACCATTACTCACGTCGCCAGAGATGAGTCTCGCTTCAAGGTATCGCTCATCCCTGAGACGCTCTCGAAGACCACCTTTGGAACCGCCGTGGTTGGAAGCGCGGTCAATGTGGAGATCGATCGCTCAACCCAGGCCATCGTAGACACCGTAGAGCGCGTCCTAGCGCAACGGCTTCACGGATAAGCGTAGAGCTAGATCTCTTCAAAGATAGGAATTGGCCTGTTATTGCTATCTACGGCGACCATAACGACCTCCGCGGTGGTGACCTGAGAGGTGTGCAGTTGATCTATGCCTCGTGTGGCCTCAACATCAACCTGAATAGTTATGGATGTGCGACCTGTTTTGATAGTTGAACAGTAAAAACTTACTGAGTCTCCAACGTAGACTGGAGCGATGAACTGAACCTCACGCATGATCTTAGTGACGTACTTTTTAGGCGCCACATATCGAGCGTGTTGCCCTGCAGCCAAGTCGATGAGGCTCAAGATATGCCCTCCGAAGATGCTTCCAAGCGCGTTGGTATCACGCGGCATCATGATGGAGCGGATAGCGGGATTTCGTTCGGTTGACATGGTGTGGGCCTGTTATCTGTGTTGTAAGTATTCGTTTGTAGCTGAGAAATGGGTGTGGGAAAACCTTAAATAGAAAAAGTTTGATACGAAAAAATGGGCGAGTTCGTAATCAAGGGAGGGCGCTCATTCCTGACCCCCACGTTGCTAGTACGGCGACCGGGACGGCCGCTCTCCCGTGCACTGGGTCGGGAATCCCCCTTGATATCCAATGTGGCAACAACCCGCTCCCTCCGCTATGCTTCGTCCCCATGACACCTCCATCCGACACCGCTTCATATTGGGTTTCCGCTCTCTCACTCACACCCCATCCTGAGGGAGGCTTTTTCAAAGAGACCTATCGCGCGTCAGATGTAATCCCGGTCGGTACCTTTGGTGATAGATTCGATGGCCCTCGCAACGTTGCGACGGGCATCTACTACCTCTTAGAGTCGGGGGACTTCTCAGCGTTTCACCGAATTCGTTCTGACGAGATGTGGCATTTTTATGCGGGTGGAGCCCTTGAGTTGCACATTCTCCATGAGGGGCGTCATGAGGCGATCCGAATTGGCAGAGAGATTCATAGGGGTGAGGTGCTCCAGTATGTGGTGCCCGCCGGGGCCTGGTTTGCCGCCACACCGGTGACCGGAGTTGCCTACTCCCTTCTTGGCTGTACGGTGAGCCCAGGATTTGATTTCGCGGACTTTGAGATGGCGAATTCAACCGAACTAGCTCATCAATTCCCAGGTTTTGCCCACCTCATCTCACGATTCTCGCGCTAAGAGCGTACACCACTGGCTTCTGTGATAGGCCTCATGGAGGCCCCAGGCCCCTCCGCGCTACCGTCGTTAGTGCACCGACGATGTATCGTAGCGTAACGAATCGAGGAGAGGTCCATGACAGAGCAGAGCCAGATGAATCAACCAGAGATGAAGTCAACGATGGGGCAGGGTGATGAGGAGTGTCGCGCTGAGTCACGGCGAGAGGAAGGGCGTCAGAGGTATGTCCACTCAGCGGTAGAGCAAACCAGCAAGTTGCTTCGTAACCTTAGTCAGCGTGTTCGCTCCGTGGCGGAATCCCTTCGGGAGGAGCAGGGGCCGCAGCGCCGAGTCGGGCGCACCGTTGAGCGCGTGGCGAACAAGCTCGAATCAAGTGCCGACTACCTGTCAGGAACCTCCACTACTGAACTGCGGAATGACGTCGCGAGCGTGGTAAAACGCTATCCACTTCGTTCCGTCGGCGTTTTGTTTGGTGTCGGGTTGCTTCTCGGTACCGCAATCCGTCGTCGAGGAGTGTAGCCATGATGGAAGATTTTAGACGGGAGTTTGAGTCAACGATGAGTCCGCTTTTGCGGGGCATCGTGGACGACACTCAGAAACTCCTTCGACAAGAGATCGCGTTGGCGCGCGTCGAGGTTACAGAGGACGCCATGCGGGCCCGAGATGCCGTGGTTGGTATCTCGCTTGGAGCGATGATGGGGTATCTCGCGTTCATCTTTGGGTGCTTCGCGGTAGTGTATCTCCTCGTGGCGTATCAGCCGAAGCTTCCCGTATGGGGGGCGTATGCGATCGTCGCTGGGGCGCTAGCGCTGGTTAGTTGGATATGCACCGCCCGAGGTATCCGAAAAGCTCGTGAGATACGGGGCGTTCCTCAACAAACGATGGATTCAATACAGCAAGGATTTCAATGGATGCAGCGGCGGGCGTAGGCAGGGAGTCGTCTTTGGATTTGCGGGAGCAGATTCAACGCACACAAACGGATTTGGGCTCAAAGATAGGAACCCTCGAAGGGGAGGTTATAAACATGGCGACACAAGCGCGGGATATGGTTCGTGAGAGAGTGAGTGCGGTTCAGGACGTAGTAGATGTGAGGCGGTATATTGAGAGACGGCCTGTAGTGGCGAGCGCTATCGCCCTCGGGGTGGGAGTCCTGGTTGGCATGAGAAGGCCTCGCCTTGAGCGGCAACGACGGATTGGGAGAATAGTCTCGGTTCGAGGTCCCCAGGGGGGACGGTTGTGGAGTGCTATCTCCCCGGAGATAGCCACACTTCGGGCGCTCATTGTTGGCCGAGCACTAGGGTTTGTGGGGGAGATGGTGCGAGACCGAATCAGGGGTGGGTACTATCCGGAGTCGCGGCAGCCTGAAACGACCACCCCCCCACCTATACAATAAGGCTTTTAACAGGGTGGTGAAAAATGGTTCCGTCGTGAGCATTTTGAGGGTTTCAGCGAAACAAGGCGGAGACGACGAAAAAACCGGAGGCGTATCCACAGAGATACGTTGAGGATTTTTTCGTTGGTACCAACGAAGTTGGAGCCAAACCATCGAAAGGCGCAACAGGAAATCATTTTTCACCCCCGTTAAGCGATTATCAAGGCCCCTGAGGACGGCACGACAGAGAGCCGACCTTGGGGGCCTTTTTGTGCCCTGATTGTGCAAGGTGTCGACCGGCTCTGGGCGAGGGCCCGTGGTAGAAAGACCAGTGTTCCTCTGTTATTAAACAGCACTTTAGCCTAATCTATCCTCGCTCTTTGTATCCCTTCGTGGAATATTCTGAGCTACTCACGTTGTACTAGGCCTCTCATGTTGAAGGCATGGGCGGCCTCGATGCCGCCAGGACGCCAAAGCGAACTATGTTAGTGTACCTCGCCAAAAAGATATTCGGGACCCGAAACGACCGCATCCTCAAAACTCTCCGCCCCGTCGTGATGAGAATCAATGACCTTGAGTCCCGATATCAGGCGATGTCCGACGCGGAGCTCAGCGGGCAGACCACGCTCTTCAAGGAGCGAATTTCGCAGGGAGAATCTCTCGATAGCATTCTGCCCGAGGCATTTGCCGTCGTTCGAGAGGCCGGTAAGCGGGTGGTCGGTATGCGGCACTTCGATGTGCAGCTCATCGGTGGAGCGATCCTTCACAATAAGATGATCGCCGAGATGCGAACTGGAGAAGGAAAGACCCTCGTCGCCACCCTTCCGTCCTATCTCAACGCGCTGACGGGACGAGGAGTTCACGTCGTGACGGTCAACGATTATCTCGCGCGTCGTGACGCGGAGTGGATGGGACGCATTCACACCTTCCTCGGTCTCTCCGTTGGATGTGTGTATCATGGCGTGAGCGAGGAGGACCGTCGCGCGGCGTATCAGGCTGATATCACGTACGGACAGAACAACGAGTTCGGGTTTGATTACCTCCGCGACAATATGAAGTTTTCCGCCGGAGAGATGGTTCAGCGTGGGCACTACTTCGCGATAGTTGACGAAGTCGACTCTATTCTTATCGATGAGGCTCGGACGCCCCTGATTATTTCGGGTCCAGCTGAAGAGTCAACGGATAAGTACCTCGTCATTAACAAGATCGTTCCACACCTTCAACGAGAGAAGGATTTCGAGGTTGATCTTAAGTCCAAGCAGCCCGCTCTTACTGACGCCGGCATTAAGCGCGTGGAGTCTCTCCTCAACGTTGATAATCTCTTCGATCCGGGAAATGTTGAGCTCGTCCACCACGTGCAACAAGCCCTTCGAGCGCATACCACCTTCGAGCGCGACGTCGATTACGTTGTACAGAGCGGGCAGGTAGTGATCGTTGATGAGTTTACGGGGCGCCTCATGCCAGGGCGACGTTGGTCAAACGGACTCCATCAGGCGATTGAGGCGAAGGAGGGCGTGCCGGTCGCTCGCGAGAATCAAACGCTCGCCTCGATTACCTTCCAGAATTACTTCCGTATGTACGAGAAGCTTGGCGGCATGACCGGTACCGCTGATACAGAAGCCTCCGAGTTTAAGCAGATCTACGGACTTGAGGTCGCGCTCATTCCGACCAACAACCCAATGGTCCGAAAAGACAATGTGGACCTCGTGTACCGCACTCGCCGTGAAAAATATGACGCGGTCGTGCGGGACATCGAGGAGATTCACGCCAAGGGGCAGCCAGTTCTCGTGGGAACGATCAGTATCGACCAGAGCGAGCACCTCTCCAAGATGCTTGTGAGCAAGGGGGTGCCTCATAACGTCCTCAACGCCAAGCACCATGAGCGTGAGGCTGAGATTATCGCGCAGGCGGGGCGGAGTGGAGCAGTCACGATATCCACCAATATGGCCGGTCGTGGAACAGATATCTTGCTCGGAGGAAATGCAGAGTTTCTCGCGGCTGCTGAGGCTCAAACTCGCGATCCTCAAGATCCTACCTTCCAGGCGGCGCTCGCTAAGTACAAAGCGGATTGCTCCGCTGAGCATAAGAAGGTCGTTGAGGCTGGCGGTCTCTACGTAATGGGAACGGAGCGCCACGAGTCCCGACGCATCGACAATCAGCTTCGAGGTCGCGCCGGACGTCAGGGAGACCCCGGACAGTCACGGTTCTATATCTCACTTGAAGACGACCTGATGGTTCGATTCCAGGGAGAGCGTCTCCAAGTGATTATGCAACGGATGGGATGGGAAGAGGGGATGGCCCTCGACAATCCGATGATGAGCCGCACGATAGAAAGCGCCCAAAAACGTGTGGAAGCGATGCACTTTGAGAGCCGTAAGCACGTCACTGAGTACGATGATGTGATGAATAAACAGCGACAGGTTATCTATAACCTTCGCTCTCGCATCCTTCGTAATGAGCGAATTCGTGAAGAGGCGTTCGATAGCATTGACGACATCTTTGAGTCCGCCGTAACCGCGGTGTGTGATGAGCGAGTTAAACCGATTGAGTGGGACCTTTCGAAGTTGGTTGAGAAGTTCACCTACATTACCGGCCGGGAGTTCTCATTTCCTGAGAGTATGCAGCTCGATCATCAAGAGATATTCGACGCGCTTCGTACTACGGCTCGTGACATGTATACAGCTCACGCTGATGAGCAGAGCGCGAAGCTGGTGGGATTGAAAGAGATCGGTGTTTCGCCTCAACTCAATCGCGGTTTCCTTGGCGAGGGAGCTCCCGTCGGTTTTGAATTGATTGAGCAGGACGCGATGCTTGAGGCGGCTGATTATTTCTGGCGTCACCACCTTCAGGAGATGGATTACCTCCGAGAAGGTATCGGTCTTCGCGGTTACGCGCAGAAGAATCCGCTCTACGAATACCAACGCGAGGGGTTTATCATCTTCCAGCAAATGCTTGAGGAGATGAAGGAGAGCGTGCTTCGTCGGCTCTTTTATCACGCTGTGCCATCTCCGGAGGAGATCATTAAGCACATTGAGGAAGAGCGTCGTCGTCACGCTGAGCTTGAGCGGCAGATGCAGCTTACCCATGGTGAGGAGGTCGAGGGTG
This sequence comes from Pseudomonadota bacterium, assembly GCA_027485595.1. Classification (GTDB taxonomy): domain Bacteria; phylum Bdellovibrionota_C; class UBA2361; order UBA2361; family OMII01; genus OMII01. Next base: position 10,949 of record JAIXQT010000050.1, read on the forward strand.
GCTCCGAGGAGGAGCCAACCGGAGATAAGAGTCTCGATGATGAGCGCGCTCGACTAGAGGCGGCAAAGAAGGCGCGGCGTAAAGCAGCGAAGCGATGACGCTCGAACCTTTTGCGCTCTACCTGCATGTCCCTTTTTGCGGCCAGAAGTGCCCGTATTGTGACTTCAATACGTATGCTACGCCAAAGGTTCCCGAGTCTGAATACGTTGATGCTCTCCTGAAGGATGTGCGCTTCTACGCGGTGGATCCGCGTTTCGTAGGTAGAAAGATATCTTCGATCTTTTGGGGAGGCGGTACTCCATCATTACTGTCGCCCAAAGCTATTGCCGCCGTTCACGAGGAGGCCGAGCGGCTCTTTGGTATTGAGAGGGGCGCTGAGGTCACATTAGAGGCGAACCCGTCAGAGCCATCCAAGGAGCGGTACCTCGGTTACCGCGATGCTGGTGTCAACCGCGTTAGCTTTGGAGTTCAGTCGTTCGCCCCAAAGCGTCTGACGCTTCTTGGAAGGGACCACTCAGGAGAGGACGCGCGGCGCGCTGTGAATCTATGCGTTGAGGCTGGTATCACGAACGTCAGTGTCGATATTATCTTCGGGGTCTCGGAGCAGACGCTCGCGGACCTTGAATTCGATCTTGAGGTCGCGAGCGCGCTACCTATCCAGCATATCTCTACCTACGCTCTTACGATTGAGCCGGGCACGCCGTTTTTTCAGAGACAGGAGCGAGGGCTTCTTCGGATGCCAGACGATGACCTCGTCGCGTCGATGCTTACTTTTATTCCAGACTACCTCTCCGGGCGCGGGTTCTCACGGTATGAGATCAGTAACTATGCGCGGGACGACGCGCGCAGTCGTCATAATGAGGCGTATTGGACTGGGAGGGATTATCTCGGCATCGGGGCTGGCGCACATAGTTATGTCAGCAGCTACTCAAATCGCCAAAGGATTGGCGGATTTCGTTGGAGTACTTTGGCTCTACCCATGTCATACATGACCACGGCCGGCTCAAGCGCCTCTGTTTCCTGGCGTGAAGAGCTCTCTATGGAGTCGTGTCGATTTGAGTTCTTTTATCTAGGTTTGCGGAGAACCGCGGGGGTCTCCTTAGTAGAGTTTGAAAGGCTGTTCGGTTTAACAACGCGAGATAAGTACGAGGGAGTCGTCAACGATCTTCTTCGTGAGGGATACGTTGATCGGCAGGGGGATATCGTTTGCCTCACTCCATCGGGTGTTCTGGTAGCTGACTCCGTATATGAGCGGTTTATCATCTAGCAGCTTGGGAGGACTATCTCTTGCCGTAGCTTGTCATGGATTGGCCGCAAATTCTGTGGAGACGCCGAGAAGGTCGTCAATACGTTACAGATTCTTCGCATCCGGTTCTAAAATCGCTCCGTTTCGTGAGTGTCGTTGATGGTCCAGAGACAATCTCGTGTGTTCCTAAAGCGGTTTCTTATCGGTAGTGGATGAACCACGGCGGTCCGAGGTTTGATACCTACTGGGGTACCGTATCAGGGTGAGGGTGATAAATGCTGACTAGTAAGGCGGGGTCGTTAGTTCCAGCCACACAAATTTTTTATAAGGGGAGAGTTGGGGTTTCTTTCGCAGAAAGCCAGGAAATTTTTCTTGCTCGTTTCATTGACGCAGGGGTTGAAGGTCGGAGTTTGTAGACACCTGTGCGGGATGCATGCAGAGCATTTGTTTTTTGCGCCGAATTTGGTGATCGCGACTATTGTGATCAGCGCCACAAGTCCAATGATAAGACCGTACTCAGCCAACGAGGCTCCTAACTCTTTGTTTGAGCGACTATGGCACGTTCTCATGGAGGGTTCCTCTGAGTAGTTGTGTTGAACGCAGCTGGTCTATCCGATAAGCAGCAAGTAATTCCGGGTGATGTCGCACCACGGCTGACCGACTCAACGCTTTGATGGTACCATCCGCAAAGGAGTGGTGCAAAGCGTGTTCTAATAATAGGGCAAGTAAGCCAACCGAATTGATAAGGATATGCACCCTCGTGGGAGATCTTCGTGGTGGATCTGTTCACGTGAGTGTTAAAGCACTGAATCCACGACACCCCCAGTCACCTGGTTGGGGTGGGCTACCGTGATGGTAGTGTGGAGGGGAGATCCTGAGTGAGTATCTCGTTCAATTTTTTGTTCCGTTGGGGACAGTGGCTATTTTATCCTGCTCTTCGAGAAATCGAAGGGTTCTCTCCTCACTCCATACCGAAGAGAAGTTGAGGGAGTTAATAAATCCAACGTGACCTCCATACTCGCACACCTCTACATAAAGATGTTGGTGGGCGTTCGCCACTTCCGCAGGGATGCATGAAGGCGAGAGGAACGGGTCGTCTGTTGCCGTCATGGCAAGAGTCGGAACGTTGATGGTCTTCAGGAAGTATAGGGAGCTACATGTGCGCCAATACTCCTCAACTGATGAGAACCCATGGAATGGTGCGGTAAAACGACTATCAAACTCCTGAAAGGTGGCGACACGAGAGAGTCCTCGGATATCAAAGTGGCCGGGAAACCGTTTCGCCTTCTCCCGGATCCTTCGTCGCAGAGGGCGCAAGAGGTACTGCATGTAGATGTTATTACGAGGTTTGGCTAACTCATGCGCCGCCCCCTCGAGATCCATTGGCACTGAGATGACTACCGCTGAGTGAATCGTGGGCGGTAGATTGCCGGAGTCCTCTCCCAGATACTTAAGGGTAATATTACCTCCGATGCTAAATCCAATCAGCGAAATGCTCTCATAGGGAAGAGCGCAGGCTCGCTGAACCATGAGTTTGAGGTCATCGCTCTTGCCGCTGTGGTACCAGGTCATGAGTCGATTCGGCATATCGCCGCACCCCCGCATATTCCAGGTAAGGACATCCCACCCCGATGAGAGGAGTGCCCTCGTCATGCCGAGAACGTAGGAGCTGTCCATGGAGCCCTCGAGGCCGTGGGAGATGAGCGCAAGTCGTGTATGTCCGAGTTGATGGAGCCTATAAAGAAGGATGTCGCCGTCGGGTGTTTCAAGCGATTGAGTTGCGGGAATCTCGAGGGTGGGTCTCCGAAAGATCGCCGGCAGAATCGTTTGGATATGCGGGGAGCGGAGTAATCGCACGGGGCTGAAGGAGGATGTAATGAGGGGCATGTCGGAATCGTCCGGCTTTCGGTTTTTTCAACGCCTGGCAGGGTGGTAAAAAATGGCTTCGTCGTGAGCATTGTGAGGGTTTCGGCGAAACGAGGCGGAGACGACGAAAAAACCGGAGACGTATCCACTAAGATACGTTGAGGATTTTTTCGGTGGCTCCAACGAAGTTGCAGTCAAACCATCGAAAGGCGCAACAGGAAATCATTTTTCACCACCCTGCTAGTCAGTATGACCAAGCTCCGAGGCTTTGGCCACCTAAGGTGATGATGCTTCATGGGGTGTAGCATGATGAGGCAGGAAATCCTCATATAACCTCCGGCTCTCACCGGGGCTCTTCACCCTGCTAGTAGGCAGGGCAGCCGAATCGGATGCGACCGCTCTGTAATAGAACGCCTGTTTAGATAGTCGCCCTCAAGAGAGGCTTTATGGAGACTCTCGGCGAAAGCATGGTGCTGAATTCGTTAAGTCCTTAGTTCGTTACGCACGTCGTGCGCATCAGAGTTACGTAGCCGTGGATCTCGGGCAGATACGCCGTTATAAACGCAAGCGGTGTGAGACGAGACGGGTCGATACCTCATATCCAGGGCGTGTGCTGCGGGGAAAGGGGGTAGCGCCCTCACAGGTCCTTCGGTACGAATGAATTACCGATAGTTTAGTTTGAGAGCAGTTTAGCCGTGGATTCACTTGGTTTGTTAGACCTCCTCATGTGGCTCATCGTCGTGCAGTCGTTGAGCTTCGCCGTTCTCCCGTTCACGGCATGGATAGCTCCTAACGCTCCGGACAGAGGATACTCCCTCTCCAAGCTCACCGGATTCTTCCTCTTCTCGTCAACGTGTTGGATTCTCACCGTATGCGGACTCATCACCGAGAGTGAGTCAATTATTAAAGTTGTGTACATCGCAATCCTCGCGCTTGGATGGTGGGGATACAAAAAGCTTCTTCCGATAGCTGAACTGCGGGCACTTCTAAAAAAGTACGCGTGGAGCGTTGAGGGGATCTTCCTAGGTCTGACGTTCTTCTACCTTGTGATCCGTTTCCTTAATCCTGAGATCTTCTGGGGCGAGAAACCGATGGATCTCACCTTCCTCGGTTTCTTCGTGCGTAATCACGAGCTCCCCCCTCAGGATCCATGGGCCGCGGGCAGTCCGATGTCGTACTACTACGTGGGCATCTACTACGTAGCGGCGGTGCTCAAACTCACCGGAATTCCTGTTCCTGTTGGCTATAATATCGCTATTTCGATGGTGGCCGGGTGGATTGCGGTATCTCTCTACGGACTCTTTCTTCTTGTGACTCGCCGAGTATGGTTCGCCGTGGCGGCGTCGGTCACACTTCTCTTCGCGAATGATCCTGAGCTTCTTCGTCTCGTATTCCTTGAAGGAAAGATTGTTGACTTCAATACCTTCTGGGCCGCGACACGCGTGTTTGTGTCCCCCGGTTTCTTTGAATACACGTCGTGGTCACTCCTCTTTGCCGATCTGCACGCGCACGTCATCGCTATCCCCTTCACCATCGTTGTAACGACTCTCGCCGCCCTTTTATTTCTTGGAACGGGTGAGCGCTTTACGGCGCACGGAGCGTTTCTCAGAATCTTGCTTGGCGCCATGCACGGTTCACTCTTCGGCATCAACACATGGGACTTCATCACGTTCGGTGGAGTTGTCGGGCTCTTGATCCTCTTCGCCCAGGTTAAGCCATTCTGGGATCCCCCGAAGAATGAGGATGGAAGCGACAACATTGGAGAGGTCGCGCTTGTCACGGTATTTACTCGACTAGTCTCCTTGATATGGGACGTTGTGTTGGTTGGGGCGAGCGCCGGTCTTATGGCGTGGCTCTATCAACGTGGTGTGAGCTTCAAGCAGGTCGCTGGATGGGGGTGGGTCTACGACCGTGAGTTTAACAAAACTCATATGTTCGTGCGGACCCTTGGATACTGGATGATTCCTACGGTCGTTTGCTTAGTCGCTCTCGGGGTGCGAAAGGTACGGGTCTTGCGAGAGCGATCAATTCTCGGCTTCGTAGCCGCGGTTGGTGTGATGGCTCTCGCTGCCCTTCCGTATCTTGCGAGTCTCTCGCAAGGTATTCAACGTCAGCCGATCGGGCTTATGGCGTATTGCTGTATGGTGATTGGCGCCGCCTACTTCGTTCTCTGGTCATGCAAGGAGCCTCCCGAGCGAAAGATCTCCGCTCTCTTCATCGTAATGCCGGCCTTCCTCTTGATGATCGTGGAGCTCTTTTTCCTGATAGACCGCATGAACACAATCTTTAAAGGGTTCATGGCGGTCTGGATTCTCAGCGGCATCTCGACCATGCTTTTGCTTTACTTCGTTGGGCGATTGGTCTGGAGTTCGGCTAATAAGAAACTGAGATACACCTTTGTCACCCTACTCGCGATCTTTTTATCGCTCCAGGTAGTCGGTGCGGCACTCAATGTCTATGCCACGGTTACCCTTCAGCGTGTTCCCGTGCGGTTCTACACACTCAATGGCACGGCGTTTCTTCCTGAATTGCCGCAAGCTCGAGAGGACGCTCAGGTAGTCGCGTGGCTCAATACACATGTTCGTGGCATGGCGACGGTGCTTGAGGCGCACGGTGACGCGTATCGGGAGTTTACCCGTATCTCGATGAACACCGGACTTCCGACGGTGCTTGGATGGGAGCATCACACTCGTCAGCGAGGATTAGCCGACCAGTCGTTGCTTGAGCGTAAGAGGGCCATACGCGCCATCTACTCCAGTGACGATCTGCAGCTCACGAAAGAGCTCCTTGTGAAATATAACATCGACTACATCGTGATCGGACAGCTTGAGAGAGCGAATAACCGTCCCTTCTACCCTGAGAAATTCGATGGTCATCCGGAGCTTTTCACGAAGGTCGCCAGCTTTGGCAACACACACATCTACGTTACATACTTTTCTAAGTTCAATCCCAACTACAAGGGTGGTTCTCAATCATGACACTTTTACTTTTAGTCGCTCTCCTCACCTTTGTTGGTACGGCTCTAGCCGTGCCACTTTTTGAGTTTGTCTTCGGCACACTTCTCCTCATCCCGGTTGGCAGATTCCTACTTGGGTGGGGTCTCTTGCAGGTAGGGTACGAGGCTCCGAGCGCGGCGGTCTCCGCGCTGCTGTATGCCATCTCGTTTGGGGCATTGGTCGGATTCGCCTACAAAGTTTTCGGTAAACGAGGTGCACGGGTCGCTCGGGCCGAGCTCTATCCGATTATTTTCTTTGCCCTCGTATTCTGCATGGCATACGCGCTCTGCATGGTCTGGCCTGACTTTATTGACTTGGGCGAGCGGCTTCGAGATTACGGAATGCTCGCCTCCTCGATCGATTCCCCAGTTGTACCGAGGGAGCCTTGGATGGAGGGCATCAAGCTCAACTACTACGTGTATTGGTACCGATTTGGAAATCTATTAAGCACGGTCCTCGGCATGCAGACCTGGGAGGCGTACCATGCGCTCCTTGCTTTTTCTATCTCATTCTACTCGGCGGTTATGTTTCAGATCGTGCGAGTGATTCTCCGAGGAGGGGTGGGGGTCGCCGCGATGGCTGGTCTCTTTATTCCATTTGGAGCCAATGTGGCTGGTATTTTGAGCCTCAAACGCAAGGATCAGGGATTCGGTTGGGACCCTGACAACGGGTGGTGGGGCCCATCACGAGTTATTCAGGGCGCTATCGATGAGTTTCCGGCGTGGTCGTTCGTGCTCGGAGATGCCCATCCGCACTTCCTCAACATCGCAGCGCTTCCCTTCTTTGTGCTCATTCTCCATCGAATACTGACGAGCAGGGGGACAACTCTCTTTAGACTCTCGCAAGGCGCGCTTTTTGTCATCGGAGCTGCTCTCTTTCTTAAAGCGAGCAACGCATGGGAGGTTCCGATGTGGATTGGGACCGTTGGTTGCGTGACAGTTTTTGGGCTCTTCTTTCTCTTTAAGCGCCCAGCGCTTGGTGAGTCGGCCTACCTGGCGCAGATGCGGCCGTTTGAAATCGTCAAAGCAAGCCTCGGCCTTGTCATACTTCTCGTCTCTTTATGGGCGGCGTACCGGTATCGTGATCCTGAAAGTCTTTTGACGAGTATCGTTGTTCTCGTCGTTGGTGTTGGATTCTTCGTCTTGAGCCTTCCCCGGGTCGCGCTACCTCCGACGCTTATCTCTCACATCTCGAAGGCGAAACCGAGCTGGATGTGGGCGGCGTTCTGGGCGCTTCTCTTTGTTACGCTTTGGGTCTCGGGGCACCACATCGTTCCCCCTGAGAATATTCCGGCGCGACTCGTTCGAGAGCCAACACAGGTGACGACTACGTCTGAGTTGTTTATGCACTGGGGCGTGCAGCTAAGTTTTCTCGCCCTTGGGTCGCTCCTTTTATTGCGACTCTCTACACAGTCCGTTGTCTTGGGCGGCTTCCTAGCGCTCTCGCTCCTCTACGATAAAGCGGCTCTGTTCATCTACTGTGTTATGGCTTTACAGGTGGTGCGGTGTGTTGCTGATAAAGAGAGCTCAAAGGGCTCCGGTTGGGGAAGCGTTTTTGAAGATGCCCTGATCATCTCAGGCTTAGCGCTTATTTTGACCCCAGAGATCGTATTCCTGGATGATTCATACGGTCCAGAGATCGATCGAATGAACACCATCTTTAAGATCTACACCACGGCATGGGGGCTGTTAGGTCTGGGCGCTTTCAGTGTTATGCTCCGAGCGTTAAAAAAATACGAACACCTAGTCGCCGACTACGGCAAGGCGTTCCCCATAGCGGTTGGAGGGGTAATCGCGGTTGGGCTAACCTATGGATTCAGTAAATTCTATTTTCATACCGCTCCGATGCGGAAGAACGGAAGCCTAGACCCTACGTTTGAGGCCAGGCTTGAAGGGCTTGGAGAAGCCAATAAATGGCACCGTGGATCGGCCGATACCATCCGCGCCCTTCGAAAGCTACCGAAAGGAAGAGTTCTTGAGGCGCAAGGTCGGGCGTATAGTTACACGGCGTTCGTCTCAACCTTGGCGTCTCAGCCGTGCTATCTCGGATGGACGAACCACATAAATCTTCTGAACAAGGTGTATGGCGAGGTGAGTCGTCGCGAATCGGTAACGAAGCAGGTTTATAACGAGATCGACTGCGCCGCTCGTAAGGAGACTGCGCGGCGCGAAAAGATTAGGTATATCGTGGTCGGAACGCTCGAGGAGAAGGCTTACCCAGGCGCTCAAGCAAAGGATTACTCCTGCTTTGCACCGGTGATAAAGAGCGGCGACTACGCGCTCTACCAGATTCCTGTATCAGAGTAACTGACGGATGGGCGGCGAGTGCCTGCCCTAAAAATACTGTGCTTTCGGTGTCCTAGCTCCCATTCGTAGGGACGGTGTCGTTTTGAACTCATAAGGACACAAAGCTCCTCGAGGCGTCCATAACGACATAGTATGGAGCGGCCTCGTACGACCCCACCATCGGTGCCTCATCTCCCGTCTGCCTCGACGGATGGGACGCCATGGGCGCAGGACGCGTCCTTTCCCGCACGCTCGTTCGATCGGCCTCTCCTACGCGCGGACTCCGACACCGTCGTGGAAGCCTCCCCCGCAGAGACGCGTATGGTTATCGAACGACTCGCTGTTATCGCCGCTAAGTTAGCGTGTGGAGATATCGTCGTTCCGCCGAGCGTGATCACCCACTCGATCCTCGCGTTGGCGAATGAGGGGAGACAAGAGGGCGGTGTTCGCGTCGCCAAGAACTCTGCCGATGAGTTCATAGTAAAATCCCGAACTACGCGAGAGGGAGCAGCGGCCCACTTCGCGGTGCTGTCACCCGATCACTTAGCGTTAATCGCCGGGGCATTGACCAACCCGCCAACTCAGGAAAACTGGCCTGTTGCGTGGCGCGATTATGAAGATTGTAGGAATAAGCGGGTGCTCACGTGCGGGTGTGGCGATGGCAGCCTCGTAAGGGCTCTACGAGAGCAAGGCGTTGACGCGCATGGTGTTGATCTCTGTCATTGGGGGCCGGGCACCCCGGATTTCCTCCATTACGGCACAGCCGGTAGATTGCCTTTTGTGGATAGCGCATTCGACCGCGTTGAGAGTCGGATGGGAATCTTTCTAGGCGGACAGGAGACAAAGCAGGCGTTCCGTGCCGCGCTTGGCGAGATGGTGAGGGTTACCGTTGATGGAGGAACGCTGCGATTCGCCTCAGTTCGTGAGGACCTCCTGCGAGCGCTTGTTTCCGAACGATCGGACCTGCTCTTTGTCGAGCGGCAGATCCCTGACTATGGGGCATGTGAGGTAGTAGTGCGCCGCACCACCGAATAGTGAGCCACGAGAAAGGGCGTCGCGGTACGAATACCGCGACGCCCTTTGAGATTAATCTCCCGTGAGAAACAATTACTCCTTAAATCGACTCCGATCCTTGGCCATGAGAAGGGTCGTATAGGTAAATCCTGACGGACTCCACGGATAGTGATTGATAGAGTACCGTAAGAACTTCTTCAGCGTCATCTGTTTGAACTCGGGAACCCACCACCCTCGTAGGTTTACCTTTCGAGCGGTATAACCCTCTGGGATATCTCCAGGCTCCCGTTTGTCCTTCCAGTCAATAAACAGGTATGTGAACTTGTTACGCTCTTCCGGTTTCGCCGTGAACTTATATTCCTCTTTGAGGTGTCGGAAGTACCACGCGAGTGGCCATGTGGCCTCGCCCGTCGCGAACACCAGTGGTTTGTATCCATGGCGCTCGTTCTGCACGTCATCAATGATGTATTTTACAATCTCTTGAAGTTCGTCCGTCGTGTGAACCTGCGAGAGGTATTCTGTCTCACGTCCTGCATAGAGGAAGTTGGTTTGAACCGATGCTCGCAAGGTGAACAGGATGGTGCCAACGACTATCCAACGCCCAACGTTAAAGGTTCCGAGGTAGCGCCCGTAGCCGTCGACGAGGGCGATGGCAACGCACAGAACTCCTGTGCAGAGGAACAGGATGTCCTCGTTTGTCTTGGGGTCAATCGGCTTGCGCTCAACAATGAAGATAACAGCGAGCACCGCAAGCAGTGATCCAGCGTAGAGTAGCGCACGCTTTACCGGATAGTGCTTGTAATCAACCGGGTACTTCTTGAAGTAGTCCTGATAGAAGAGCGTGAGGTAGGGAAGCATAAAGACCAACGGGTATACCGAGAGCCACGGAACCTTCTCTCCAAGATAGCTGTATACGAAGAAGGTAGCTGTGCCGAAGTATCCGGTGGCTGCCAGTCCATCCTCACGTTTAAGGAGGTGATGAATGGTAACGAGCGGAGCATGACAGAGCAGGACGAGTAAGCCTACGATGTCAAGGTTGTCCTTGAGTTTGAAAGACTTCCAGATGGCGTTCTTCTCTATGGTTGTTGGGTCTGTGATGACGCATGAGAGAACGATAAGAGCGAGGACAAACAGCCCAGCGTACCGTATCTCACTCGTTGTGCGCCGGTAAAAGAGCGCAATATGTGTGAGAAACGCGATGAAAAAGGGAAGCTCATACCAACCCAGCACATAGATGTGAAAGTTGAACGGACCTTTAATACGCTCCATGGCGTGGTGGCGAGACCAGTAATCATACGCTTTGTATCCGAGGCCATCGATAATGCCCTGCGGGTACCGAAACCCAGCGCCGTAGAACCATGCGTAAATAAACGCACACACCACAATCGCCCACGCGGTATTCCATGGATAGGTCTTAACGTAGTTCCAGATTCTTTCAGCAAGGGTGTTCCACTCCTTGAGGACGAAGATCTTAAAGAACGCCTCGAAAACGATGTAGCCGAGCAAGACCGCCAAGGAGACGATTGCGCTCTCCTTAGTGCACCATTGAATCGTAAAGCCGAACAACACGAAGAAGGCGCGCCAAGGATTCGACGCGATAGTAAATCCTATCAGGCTTAAGAGGAGTCCTGAGATAACCCACGAGTCTTCTCGAAGGAATCGGGCCCAGTAGACAAGGGTAGGCGAGAGCGCGACCGCCGCGGTGAGGATTAATACCGAGGAGGTAAGAAAGTATCGTCGAAAGAGAAAGGGGAAGAACATGAAGATCGTTCCCATGATGCAGGTCGGCGTCCTAGCCGCCCACAACGAGTCGCCGAACCAGGCGTAGATGAAGCGCATGCTGTTGTAGAGCATGGGGCCGTGAAGCATCGGGTCATACTTGTAGAAGTTGTTCTCTGGGAAGTCGTAGAAGTATCGACCGTACATTCCGTGCAATGATTCATCGTGGTGGTACGGACGGGCGTCGAGGAGTGTCCAGCGGAGGATGAGACCGAATACGATAAGAACTCCATACGCGAGCCACTGCGGCGCTGTGAAAAAGCTCTTCCAACTATCTCCTTTCTGGCAGGTGGTTGAGCACCCATCTGTGGTTACTTCATGCTGTGTCATACGTAGCTCCATCATCGACGAGCTTCCAATCGCTCTTCGACGCAGTTATACAAAACGGGGCTTTCCAGTCGCATTCTCGCGAGAGGTTCGCGCTCCTATTACTCTTACTCCGATGTCGATTGTCCCACGACCCGTCGTAACGGTTCGGGCTCACCTTGTGCCGAGGATACGCTCGCTAGGATCTCTCTGGCGACTCTGCGACCGTACCGCACGGCATAGTTTGTTCCTCTATCCTCCGGATATATCTGCGCCATCGTGTTAAGCCACAATGACTTAATCGGAGTTTGAAAATCCGGAATGTTGTGCGAGTAGTGTTTGGTGATAACGGGCTGGCTGTAGCGGGCTTTCCATACATGGAATCCGTTAACCCAGGACCGATTGAAGTCAGGGAAGATCCGTTGAATAAACGGTTCGCAGTATGCGTAGGTCTCCTCCGCCGACATAGAGAAGAGGGCCTCAGTGGTAGGGAGGTACTTAGAGAGGTACACGATGTGCTCTCCGTTGTAGTTCTCCTTGGAGTCTAAGTTGGTGTGTTCAATGATTCCCACGAACGGGAAGGATGGGTCCGCTACGTTCAACCAATAGGTGCTTGAGAGAGACCGATTAAGACGAAGCACCAGACAGGTGTTACCGAGGAATCGGATCTGCTGGCATTTGTCTACGTAGGAGGCCGGAAGTCCGGGAGTCATCTCAAGGAACTGTGGTAGTGCCGCGGTGCAGAGAACTACGTCAGCGGCGTGTCGACCGGCGGATGTATCAACGCCCACGGCCCGACCGTTGTCTACGACGATCGATGTAACACTGGTCGAAGTCTTGATAGTGACCCCTTCTTTTTCGAGGGCGGCCCGAATGCCATCCGAAAGGGCGCCGAAACTACCGCCCAGGTATACGAGACTCTCTCCTCCCTTTTTGTTACGGCTTGAGCCGCGTAGTTTGAGTTTGTTCCAGATCCACACCGCGGACACGTTCTTCGCTTCCGCGCCAAACTTGCCCTGCATGAGTGGTGACCACATCACGTCGTAGGCCTTCCTGCCCCCGTATTTGATAAGCCAGTCCTCCGCGGAGATATCCTCAAGCTCTCGCCACGAGTTGATCCTTCGCGCGATGAGCGCCATGAACCCCGTGCGAACGCGGTCAAGGAGTGGGATAGCCCTAAATTTCAAAAGGTCCAGTGGGCTTGCGAGCCTAAAGATTGAGTTGGTGTAGTAGAGACCGGTGTTGGACGACACGTATCGTTTGAGGTGCGAGAGTCCCAACTCGTCAATCAAGTTGAGGACATCGACGTCCGAGGTAAACCAGTGGTGGTAGAACTTTTCAACACGAACTCCTGGTGAAAGTTCGAACGTTCCAGCGAGGCCACCGATGTCCGCATCGTGTTCGAAGATCGTTACATCGCATCCCGCCTTACAGAGGTCATACGCGGCGGAGAGCCCCGTAAATCCTCCACCAACTATCGCGATTCTTGGTTTCGTCATGACTTCCTCTCTTCCTGTTTAGATATCGCCTCGAATTAGCCGTGAGCGTGTTTAGCTGGAGGCGCAGTGTTTGCGAGGGGCTCGCCTTGAATTTGATCGACAAGGTAGAGTGGTCGCTGCTGCCCCTGCTCGAAGATACGCCCCACATACTCGCCAAGAATGCCCAAGACCGTAAGCTGCACTCCACCGAGGAGGAGGATCGCCGCCATGATCGAGGTGTATCCTGGGAAGCTGATTCCTACCAACTTGAGCGCCACGACCACGACGATGTAGAGAAACGCGAGCGCCGAGGTCGCAAGGCCGAGATACGATGCGAGCCGAAGGGGCGCGTACGTAAAGGATGTAATCGCGTCTATGGCGAGGAACAGTGATTTTCGGAAGGGATACTTCGTTACCCCGGCGAATCGCTCAGGGCGATCGTACTGAACGGCTTTTTGGTGGTGGCCGATCCACGAAACCATGCCCCGCACGAAACGGTGTCGCTCTCGGAGGGATTGGAGCGCGTCAACCGCTCGTCGGTCCATGAGTCGGAAGTCACCTGTGTCGCGAGGTACTTTCAGGCCTGCAATCTTCTCAAAGATGCGATAGAAGGCGAATGCGAAGAACTTTTTCGAGGTAGACTCTCCAGCTCTTTTTCGGCGTTGACCGTATACCACGTCGTAGCCGTCGCGCCACTCTTGAAGCATCTCAGGGATGAGCTCTGGCGGGTCTTGAAGGTCGGCGTCGAGAATAACCACGACCTCGCCGCGGGTTTGATCGAGTCCGCACGTGATGGCGGTCTGGTGTCCGAAGTTTCTAGCTAAGCGAACAGCTTTAATGAAGCCGTCCTCCTTGGAGTAGCTGTGAATCATCGGCCAGGTGTTATCCTTGCTCCCGTCGTCGATGAGTACGACCTCGATCGGAAAAGAGTACTTAGAGACGAGCTCCTGGAGTCGCCGACGAAGTTCGGGAAGAACATCCTCCTCATTGTAGCAGGGGATGACGAGCGACATGCTCAGAGGATCTCGGTTGCGAGGTGTTCTGATGGTGTACTGAGGGGTAACGTTGCTCACATCAATCCTTGAAAAAACCTGGCCAAGGCCTAAATATCACGGGACATTTCGGGCGACAATTCACTAAGTGCCCGTATGTCGGCGGTGTTTATCCCGCCTTGCCATGCCTCGCCGCGACGCGCTTCCTGCGCGCCTGATGGTACGGTTGGGTCAACCCGAAAAACTCTACGGATCTCCCGACCTTACTCACTACATGATGCGTTCTCGAAGCTTCTCGGTGCAAAGCTGGATCTTTGACGCGAGATAGTTGATCATCAACGGCCTAACCGTTGGAGAAAACAGATGAGTTTGAATATAACAGTGTGTTCGCGATGTAGTGGGCCCGTGACAGAGGCGATGCGTTTTTGTCCCTCATGTGGAACGCGTCTAACTCAACGGAGCTCTAGGTTTCCTCTTGTGCTTGGAGGATGCGCCGCGGGTCTGTTCGGGCTCGCATTCGGCCTTCAGAGCTACCTCATCCCTCCTAAGACCGAGCCAGTGGTAAAGCAGCATGCTGAGCCGCAGACCCAGGCCACGCCCGAAGACCCTCAGGTAGCCCTCTTGCGCGAGCAGTTGGAGAAGGAGCCCCAGAACATCGAGAAGCTCAAGATGATGGCAGGAATCCTTGGAGATAAGCTGCGGAACGATCCTCACACCTCTAACGCAACGGTGTTTGAGGCTATCGATGTTTTGAGCCGCATTCTGGCACTTGAGCCGAACGATCCAGGTGCGTTGGTGATGATGGCGGATGTCTCGTTCGACCAGAAAGCGTTCACGAAGGCGCAGGAGTTTTATGAGCGGTATCTTAAGCTCGAACCGGACAATCACGGCGCGCGAGCGAGGTACGCAAGCACCCTCACGTTTCTTGGACAGTACGATAAGTCGGTCCAGGAATTGAACTCAGTGCTCAAGCAGGATCCGAAGAACTTTCCAGCAATGGCCTACCTAGCGATTACCTACGCTCAGCAGGGAGATCTTTCAAAAGCTAAAGAGACCGGCACCGCTGCGCTTACGTTGGCTCCCTCCGACGAGGCGCGCGCCCGCTTCTCCGCATTCATGACCACGCTAGAGGCTCAAGGTGTTACAAGCTCCTCCCCAGTACGTGGAAATATCGAATCGCTTCCAACCGCGCAGCCTGTCCAGAGTGTGGCGAGCGGCGTTGCTGGTTTCGTTGCCCAGGTTAAAAATAATCCGGTCGCGGGTCCAAAGTTTGTCGGGCATGAGGAGGTTAAGGATGACCTTCGCCTTACCTTTAAGGATTTCCCGATGAGTCAGATGCCTCCCTTTGCCAAGGAAAAGTTCTACGAAACCCTCAAAAAGGCCGCGCAGGAGACGAATATTTCAAACGTGAGGACTATATCCTTCATCGATCTCGCCTCTGGTAAGGTGATGGATCAAATAACGCTGGCGAAGTAGCTCGGCACTGGCATACGATCGTTCGGCAGAGTGAGGGCTAGTGAGTGCCTTCAGGGTATCTGCGAACGGGGGATCTCTATGCGGATAGTGGCGGTTGTAGGATGTGCACTGGTGTCCCTGGGCTCGCTCGTATCGGTAGCATCGGCCGACACCAAATCCCTCTACGACCTTGAGGCCACGAGCATCGATGGCTCTCGAAAGCCGCTCTCTGATTTTAAGGGCAGGGTCGCTTTGGTGGTGAATACTGCCTCGCAGTGCGGATTCACCCCACAGTATGCAGAGCTACAAGAGTTGTATGCTCGTTACAAGGACCGAGGGTTTGTGGTGCTCGGATTTCCGAGCAACGATTTCGGTGGCCAAGAGCCCGGCTCAGAAGCTGACATTCAAAAGTTCTGTTCCTCGAAGGGCGTTTCCTTCCCTCTGTTTGCTAAAACCAAGGTTGTCGGCCAGGGGAAGCACCCGGTGTACCAGTTGTTGACAGCGAGCACCGGAGGAGAGGAGGTCGGTTGGAACTTTGAAAAGTTCCTGGTGGGGAGAAACGGCCTCGTTGTCGAGCGGTTTACGTCCTCCGTGAGGCCCCTAAGCCCTGCCCTAACTGACTCGATTGAAAAGGCATTAGCAGGGAGGTGAAAAATGATTTCCCGTTGCGCATTTCCATGGTTTGACTGCAACTTCGTTGGAGCCAACCAAAAAATCCTCAACGTATCTCAGTGGATACGCCTCCGGTTTTTTCGTCGTCTCCGCCTCGTTTCGCCGAAACCCTCAAAATGCTCACGACGGAACCATTTTTCACCACCCTGCTAGGGTCCTAGCAGGTTGTTGCGGAATCCTACGCAGTCGCGGACGTGGTATCGAGACCACCCCCACCGCGACATGCCCCTATTCTTAAAATGCTGTTATGGAGCATAATTTTGTAGGTAATTAGGCTTATGTAGTGATACATAAGCCTAAATCAAACCTTACTTATCTTAAGGGCTTATGGAGATACAATTACGCAACTTCCTCGAAATTCCGTACGACGAACTTGAGCAGCTCAACCTTGAGGCTAAAGAGCGGGTAGCTAAGCGCTCCTCGGAGGATGAGTTGCGTGAGCATTACCTGCGTTATCTCCATGAAGAAAAGCGCATCAAGGCGGTGACGGTGTGCTTTACCGACATTGAGGGACGTCTTCACATGTTGGATTACGACAAGAAGTTCCTCATTAAGTCATACGACAACCTTACCTTCGACGGGTCCTCGATTCGAGGATTCTCTGTGGTGAAGGAGTCTGATCTTCGTCTCGCTATAGATTGGGGATCCTTCCGTTGGTTGCCGAGTGATGTATTCGGCCCCGGCAAGGTGCTCGTCTTCGGTCTTATCAAAGATCGTGATGGGCGTGGATATAGCTCCGACATGCGCGGTCGGTTAAAAGATTTCGTTGATGAGCTCTATCAACAAGAGAAGATCACAGCGCAGATCTCGGTAGAGTGCGAAGGGTTCCTCTTCGAAGGGCGGGACGCGGAGCAAACGTTCTCTGACAGCGTAGGCTTTAAGTTGGTGTCGAGTGGTGGATACTACAACTCACTGCCGAAAGATCCGCTCAAGGTATTCATCGACTCGCTCGCCGAGGCTCAACGAGCGATGGCGTTTGAGAATGAGAAGGACCATCCAGAGGTCGCTCCCTCTCAATTTGAGTTGAACTACACCTATTGCGACGCGTTACTTGCGGCGGACCAGGTGCAGCTCTATAAGCTTACCGCTCGACAGATCGCAGCTAATTCTGGGCTTACGGCGTGCTTCCTTCCAAAGCCGATCGCGGGCATCAATGGAAGCGGTATGCACACCAATCTTTCGCTCTCGAAGGGAGGAAAGAATATCTTCTTCGACGGATCGGGGGAGGATGGACTCTCCTCGGTGGCGTGGGATTTCATCGACCGCTTGCTTAACAACGCAAATGATATGTGTTTGTTGATTAACTCAAGCGTCAACTCCTACCGACGATTGGACCCTCACTTTGAGGCGCCGAATCAGATTCGTTCCTCCGCTGTTGACCGAACCTCCATGGTGCGAATTCCACTTGGAAATGAGAAGTCAGCCCGGATTGAGGTGCGAACGGTAGCCCCTGACGCCAACCCATATCTGACGTTCCTCTCGATCCTCTATACAGGATTGCGAGGTCCGAAGAATGAGCAGCAGGTAACGGAAAATCGTCGCTCACGGACTCGTGTTCTCCCGGGTAATATCTACGACGCGATTCGCTTGTGTAAGTCGAGCGAGTTTGTTTCGGAGATGCTCGGAGAGCTCGCTAAGGAAAAGTTCATCGAGCGTAAGGTCGCTGCCGCTGATAGGTGCCCACGGGAGCTCGGAACCACGGTCAAAACCGGAGAGGTTCGCTTCCACCACGAGGTGACGAATCAGCATATCTGGAACAATTTTTAGTGAATTAAATCCAGATTCATTTTCTCCTGGGCCGGGGCGGGAAACCGCTCCGGCTTTTTTGTTTTGGCCATCCGTGATCCGGCGCGATCATGACCAATCGCCGAAATCTTTTGTGTTGGAAAGATCCTTCGCCGCGCGTAACACGGCGCGCAGGAATGCGCGCCATCCCATGCCCCGGGTCGCACCCTCGGGAGGGCGACCATTCCTGGTCGCCAAAAAATTACGAGTCGGGAGAGACCTTCCCGGTGTGCGACGACGGGACGGGCGTCGATTAACATCCCCAATCCCCGTGCCCCCTCCGCCTACCTATGACATACTTTCCCAATAACCCCTCGTTAAGGTCCCCGTCCTATGACCACTCCCGCTTCCTCCCAAACCTGCGACAACCCCAGAAAGAACATCCGATGGGTCCTTACGACATACTTCGCTGAGGGGCTTCCCTTCATGATCGTGCGGATCCTCTCAGGGGTATTCTTTACGCAGCTGGGGGTTAAGGAGAGATATCTCGGCTATCTGAACTATCTCGGATTGCCGTGGAACATAAAATTCTTGTGGGCTCCACTTGTTGATGGGTGGGGAACGAAGCGGGGATGGCAGGTTGCCTTACAAGGAATGCTCGCGGCTCTCACGGGTCTTGTTGCTCTTCTCGCTCATTACGCGGCCACCTCGAATAGTGGCGACTACCTTGAATGGATCGCCGCTGTTTTTGTTGTCATGGCGTTTATCGCGGCGACGAATGATATCGCTATCGATGGGTACTATCTTGAGGCGATTCCTAGAAGAGAGGACCAAGCGCTCCTCTCAGGATATCGTGTGCTCGCGTATCGCATGGCGATGGTGTTCGCCCGAAGTGGTCTTGTCGCGCTTGCGGCTTGGGCCATGAGCTCGGCAACGGTGGGCACAGCCTATCACGCGTGGTCGCTCGCCTTTTCCGTAGGAGCTGGTGTTCTTGCCGCGCTTGCGCTCTCGCACGCGTTTGTGCTCCCTAAGGTTGGCTCCCCAGCGGCCGATCTGGAGACGCAGTTCGCTAAGGCTCGTCGTGTTTTTGTCGAGGGATTTGTAACCTACCTAGCGCAGCCAAAAGTTGGCCTCGTTCTGGCATTCATCGTGCTCTACAAAATGGGGGACGAGCTCCTCTTCTCGATGGTAACGCCATTCATGCTACGAGAGCTCAAGATTACTGGAGAGCAGTACGCATGGATTGCGGGTATCGTTGGCGCCGCGGGGACGATCATCGGCGCGATGTGGGGCGGATATCTGATCAAAAAGATGGGGCTTCGTAGGGCGATGTGGCCGCTCACGATCGCCATGAATCTTAACATCTGGCTCTATGTATGGCTCTCTGTCGCGAAGCCGGATCCAACGACGGTGAGTGGTCTCTCCATAATCGCCACGATCCACGGGATCGAACAGATAGCAGCTGGCCTAGGTAGCGCGGCGCTCTTGGTGTTTCTCCTGACGACATGCTCACAGCAGTACAAAGCCACACACTACGCAGTTGGAAGCGCGATTATGTCGATTCCAGGAACGCTGGTGGGCGGACAAGCGGGCGCTATCGTTGAGGCGATTGGATACACGAACCTCTACGTTCTATCATTTGTCGCCGCTGTTCCTGGCATGTTGCTGATACCGTTTGTGCCGATACGAGAGGAGTAGGCGCTCATGAACGCGACGTGGTAATGCCGGCTACTTCGAACTCTCAATAAAAACGTCGACAAGCTGGCCAACAAATATCGGGAGATCTTTTCTCTCAAATGAGTAAATAACCTGCAATACGCGGGTATCAACGCGCTCAGTACTTTCACCGGTCAGAGATCTCTTTGGCACCACGTACGGCTCAAAGCGAACGAAGGTAAGAGGGAAGATGACCTGCGTATTTCCCCGAAGAACACCCTGCGCGTTTTTACCCGCCTCAACGCGCCATGCGTCGTTCTCATCAACGTCAACTCGAACTGCGAGGGGGGTTGTCGTTCCCACAATCATGAGGGGACTAGTCATCACCTGCGCTGAGGCAAACTCTCCGACACGCGCCTTGGATTGCAGAACGGTACCGTTGATGGGGGATCGAATCGTCATTCGATCGAGCGTTGTGCGAGTGGCGTTAACCTGGGATTCGGCCTCCGCAAGAGCCGCTTTCGCTATCGCGAGAACGCTCTCGCGCTTTAACAGCTCGCCCCGCATGATAGCGCGAGGGTCCGTCACGCTTTTGTACAGTGAAAGCTGTGTCTCGGCGTCTATCTGTTGAGCGCGAGCCCGCTCTACCTGCGCCTGGCGTACCTGCAGCTCTGCGATGGTATCCCTGTCGTCAAGCGAGAAGAGCGCTTGTCCCTTTTCAATTGGATCGCCCGCTTTGACGTATACCTGTTTAATCACTCCCGCGAGAGGAGAGGCTATCGCGATATTTTCCGATATTGATTCGATGATTCCAGATCCCGCTACGAAGGATGTGTACGGTGGTCGAGCGGGCTCTACGACCGGTGGCGCAACGGGGGGTGGAACGCTGCCAGCAATGACGGTACGAATCACGAAGATGATGCCGATGAGCGCCACGACGGGCAGGATGTAGAATCGCGCCGCCGCCAAGGGTGCAAGGGAGATCTGTCGAGGTAGTTGTAGCTTCATAGTTCGCTCGGGGAGTTAACGATTCGGGTAATACGACCATCGTCCATGACGCCGATACGATCCGCGTACTGAAAGATACGGGCGTCATGGGTAACGATAACGAGGGTTCTTCCGCCCTTCAATGCTTCATGGCGGAAGAGCTCCATAATTTCAGAGCCCGTTGTATGGTCCAACGCGCTGGTCGGTTCATCACATACGATAAGTCTTGGGTTATGAACGAGGGCGCGCGCGATAGCGACCCGTTGCTGCTGCCCCCCGGAGAGTTCGGTCGGGAGGGTGTCGAGCTTTGAGCCTAAGCCAACCTGTCTGAGCATCTCCCGGGAGCGTTCGTTCGCTTCGGCCCTCGGTACCCCGTTTAAGATGAGCGGGATGCTGGTATTTTCAGTCGTGGTAAGTGTGGGGATGAGGTTGTAGGCCTGAAAGACGAAGCCCACGTTCTTGCCACGGAATTCCGTTCGGTCGCCATCGTCCATCGCGTCGAGGTCCCGCGAAAATATCCGACAGGTCCCTTCATCGTGGTTTAAAATCCCCGCGATAACGGAGATAAGTGTTGTTTTGCCGCATCCGGAGGGCCCAACGAGCATGAAGAGCTCTCCCGCTTTGACCTCAAGGTCAATGCCGCGAAGAGCCGGTGTTAGGTTTCCCTTCGGTCCGTAGCTCTTCGTGAGGTTCGTGCATACGATCGCTGGATCCATTCCCGCTATCCTCTAAAAACGATACCCGGTTCGAGTCGAATAACCTTCCAGAGGCTGAAGATAGTGGTAAGGAGGGTGATTAACGTTGTCGCCAGGACGGTTACGACAGGGATCTGCCATGGCATATAGAAAGCTAGTTCTGAGTTTTTTGAGATGATGCTCGTAAGGGAGGCTATTCCCATGCCAATCCCACTTCCGAGCGCGCCGACGAGAAAGGTTTGTAGGATGATCATCGTGAAGAGGACATTGTTTTTAGCCCCCATCGCTTTCAGGATGCCAAGGTAGCGCATGTTGTCTGTTATGAAGCTGTAAAACGTTTGTCCGACGATAGCGACACCGACAAGGAAACCGAGGCCCACGGCGATACCGAAGTTGATAGGGATTCCGGTGTTCTTCATGAAGTAACGAATGGTCAGCCCTTTAAGCTGTGGAGCGGTGTACGCTGCCAGTCCGGTCTGTCCGTTTATTCGACGAGCCACTTCGGTAAAATCCTCTCCAGGTTTTACTTTAGCGAGGATGAAGGAGAGCAGTTTTCGCTCTCGAGGCGCGAAACGCGTGGCCCGTGAATAGGTGGTATAGACGATGGGTTGTGATTGAAAGGTGCGGGTGGTGCGGGCTATGCCCACCACGACCGCGCGGTTGTCGTTGAGTTCCAAGAGGTCCCCTATCTTGAGGGGAGTTTTGGGGCTCTGAGGAGTTGGTCCCGGTTTCGCGAGCTTTCCCTGAGCCGCAGCCTCGTCGACGATAACTGAGTCCGCAAGGCGCAGATCCGCTACCCTTCCACTCACCATTGTTGGTGGTCCACCGACGAGGGTCGCGTCATCGAGTCCGATCACGTTGCAGGTTTGGAAGGTGCCGTTCGCGAGACGAGCGCGAATAGAGCCTTTGTAGAGCGGCACCGCCCACTCTACTCCTTGTACCCCGCGCACCTGCAGAAGCTTGGTATCCTGCATGGGTTTGATGTCGTCAACGAACTGTACCTTGGGGTCCATGACCCAGAGATCAGGAAGGGGCGTATCAAAGATAAAACCTACTGTGCGCGACATCAGTCCTACAAAGATAGAGGACTGTTGGGTGATGATAAGGGAGGTAAGAGCAACGCCGAAGATCATGGCGAAGAACTTGCCCTTGTTTCCGATCAACATTTTGAGCGCTATGAGATACACAAAGGAAGTGTACTTGGTAATGAGGGGCAGGGGAACCCGGGGATGGGGGGCGTGTGAGCGGTATGAGCCCGCAACTGTGGGTTTCTGGGGGTATCCTACGCAGTCCCCTCTCAACGAGCGAATGTAGCCTTTACGCGCGCACGTTCACGTTCAGGTGCACGTCCACGTCTGGGTAGCCGTTGTAGGATGCGGGTCTGTGGTGCTGGACGAGGCAGCGAAGGTCATTCAGGTCGAATCATGCCGTGCGCCAGGAGATCTTGGATGTCGATGAGCCCGACCGGGACGTTTCGTTCATCTACTACCATGAGTTGGTCGATCTTTCGCTCTTGGATTATTCGCGCGGCCTCTGTTGCGAGCTTGTCGGGAGTAATTGTTATAGGTGTCCGAGAGCACAGCGTTCCGATCGGTTTGTTGAGGAACTCTACATCGTGCTCGAGGCAGCGGCGCAGGTTGCCGTCCGTGAATACCCCCACGATGAAACCAGCGTCATTCACGATACTTGCCGCTCCTGGTCGACCCTTAGTTTCGGTGATAAGACGCAGCGCCTTCTTAGTTTCGACAGACTCATGGACCACGCAGCAGCTCTCGCCGGTTCTCATGATATCGGAGACGAGCATGAGAGAGCGCCCAAGGTCGCCTCCCGGATGGAACGCCGCAAAGTCCTCCCTTGAGAATCCTCGACGTTGTACGAGGGTCATCGCAAGGGCGTCGCCAAGAGCCATCATAATCGTGGTGCTGGTAGTCGGCGCTAGTCCAAGGGGACCCGCCTCAGCGCATCGGCCCATCGCGATAACGACGTCGCTGTGGCGCCCCAAGGTTGAAGCTGGTGTGCTGGTAATCGAAATGATGTGACTGCCTCGTTGCTTGAGTGTGGGTAACAGGCGCACAAGCTCAGAGGTCTCTCCCGAGTTCGAAAGAAGCAAAGCGAGATCGTTCGAGTCGAACCGCCCTAGGTCTCCGTGAACCGCCTCTGCTGGATGGAGGTAGAAGCTCGGAAAGCCGATACTTGAGAGGGTCGCAGAGATCTTTTGAGCGACGAATCCCGCTTTGCCCATCCCAGAAACAACGATTCGGGAACCTGTGGGTAGTGAAAGGATCCGTTCTACGGCATGGGCGAATGACGAATCGAGGAGATCCGCGACCTGACTAAGCGCGGCGATCTCCTCCTTAATGATGGAGCGGCCGTACGCGATGTCTTCTGCCGTGTTCGCTTGTGTTCGAATAGGATCGCCCATAACCCTGTCAGTATAGCTGGTCCAGAGGGGTTAATCCAACATATTGAAAAGACGATGCAAATAACGAGCTTGTGACAACTCTACGATATCGATCGGTACTTAATTCGCAGCGAGTTCCCTACGATAATGAGGTCCGAGAAGGTCATTAAGAGCGCACCCGCCAGTGGGGATATGTATCCGCTCGCCGCCAGGGGCACCGTTGCCACGTTGTAGGCGAGCGCCCAGAAGAGGTTCTGCTTGATCGTTCGGACGGTTAGTCGGGAGAGGCGAATCGCTGAGGGAAGAGCTCCTATGGAGCCACCCGTCAACAATACCTGCGCAGATTGCATCGCGATGTCTGAGCCTGAGCTCAACGACACACCTACCGCGGCTTCAGCGAGGGTTGGAGCGTCATTAATTCCATCTCCTATATAAGCCACCGGTTGTTTTTCTTGCAGGGTTCGGAGGAGCGCCAGCTTCTGGTCAGGGAGTTGTTGCGCGTGAACGGTATGGATTCCAACCGCGGTCGCCACCTCACGACACTTCTCAGTAGTATCGCCGCTGATGAGAGAGGTGCCGCAGGCGAGCTCGTCGAGTTGCTTAATAACCGATAGAGCCTCTGGGCGAAGCTCATCATGAAGTTGAAGTGAGGCTATCACAACGTTATCGCGTGTGAGGATGATGTCATCCAAAAGCTGAACATTGAGTCGCGATGCGAGGTTTCGGCCGCCGCACTGGTAGATGGCGCCATCGTCTCCCTTTGCGGACAGTCCTATCCCCTTGGTCTCAACGATATCTGTAAGGTGAATGGAGTTAAGTTCATTGGATTGTAGATCCCGGATAATAGCTTGAGCGATGGGATGGGAGGAGGCTCGTTGGAGTGAAACCAAAACGGATCGCGCATTACGTTGATCCTCGTCATTGTGAGTTCTAAACCGCTTGACGCTCAACGTGCCTTTCGTGAGGGTGCCCGTCTTATCGAACGACACGTGCGATATTTGACCGAGTCGTTCGAGGGTATCTCCTCCCCGAATAAGGATTCCTGAGCGCGCTGCTCGTCCAATCGCCACCATGATCGCGCTTGGGGTCGCAAGGCCCATCGCGCAGGGGCACGCGACCACAACGATCGCAAGTGATCGAACGATAGCTTGGGCTATCGTCACGTTAAAAACCAAGGTGCTGATAACGAAGGTTAGTACGGCGATAGCGAGGACCGATGGCACAAATACGGCGCTGACCGCGTCGCCGATCCGCTGAATGGAGGGCTTTCGTTGCTGAGCATCCCGAACGAGGCGAATGATTCCGGCGAGTGTCGTGTCATCGCCGACGGCGGTGGTTTGGACGACCACAGAGCCCTCAACGAGCACTGTGCCGCCGATGATTTTATCTCCTTGCTTGTGGTCGACCGGAAGAGACTCTCCCGTAAGCATCGATTCATCAAAGATTCCTGTCCCCCGTGCGATAACTCCGTCGGTTGGACTTCTATCGCCTGAGTTGATCTGAATGAGGTCTCCGACCCGTAGGTCCTCAAGGGGAATTGTTTCGAGCAGATCAAGCCCCGACTCCTGAGAGCGGATACGACGCACCTCTTGGGGCTGAAGTTGGCTGAGCTCTTCGATCGCTGAGGTGGTCTTTTTAACCGCGAGTTCCTCAAGAAGATGGCCGATAAGCACGAAAGTTACAATTGAGCCGACCGCCTCGAAGAAGAGCAGATCATGCGAAAGTCCAAAGACGAGCGTCACCATGCTGGCGATGTAGGCGGCGAGAATTCCCGCCGTAATGAGTACATCCATGTTGGCGACGCCTGCCCTGAGGGAGCGGAGCCCACTGCTGCCGAAGTGGAGAACTCCGATAATAAATACAGGTGTCGCAAGAATCGCTTGCAGGGTGGGGTCATGAAGCGCGTGAATTGAGAAGAACATCCCGAGGAGCATCGGCAGGGTCAGCGCCGCGCTTATAACGGTTTTTACGTACAGGACGGTGTCTCGTCCATGATGCCCGTGCTCACCGGCAGTTTCTTCAACGGAGTATCCGAGCTTTTGAATGCTCTCGATGATATCTGGAAGTTTGGATGGATCTTGAAGGGAGAAGCTGGTTCGACCGCTCGCAAAATCAACTGAGGGCTTCTCGACCCCGACCCGAACGAGGTGCTTCTCAATGGAGAGCGCGCAGTTGGTGCAGTGTAATCCCGATACGTGAAGGGTAACCTCTTGAGCGGGGCGTCGTGGATCAAAGTGGCCGTCAGTCATGCTGTCGATGGTAGCACGAAATGGGGGCACACGACCACGCTCAGTCGGAAGGGAGGAGATTTTCTGGGCCAATCGCTAGTTGCTAAATCCCCCAGACGCCCAAAGGCCGCGCTTCTCCTTTTGGCTCTTCGCGAGGGCGCGTTTAAATCGGTCCACATACCTCACGTTTGGTGGGATGGTCAGGAGTTGGGCGTAGCCCCGAAGCACCATCTCCTCGTTCACCATGGTATTATCGGGGCGATACACGTACCCTAGGAGTCGTCCGTATTTGTCGCGCTTTTGAACGTCATATTCTAATCGCAACTCAGTTCCCTTTGGGAGGAGTTCTTTGAGGGTCTCTTTAGCGCGACGCCCGAACTCCATAATCGTCTTGAGGTCGCGATTGCTTCGCTCGGCCTGTAACGCCGCTCGATCATTCTTGCGAGATTCCGGGGTATCGATCCCTATCAGGCGCACTTTTTCTATGCCGCGATCTATACGGACCGCGATCGTATCCCCGTCCACCACGTACGCGACGAGTGGTTTCTTGGTTGGCAGGAGCGGGATGAATTCGGCCGAGGCTGAAAGAGCGGAGGTAGTGATGGCGAGAAGGAGCGCAGTGAATATCCGAATCATAGTCGAAGAAGCGTAGCATTGTGGCTACGTTTGGCGAAGAGGGTGTCGCTGCCAGCTCACTTTATGGGGCGCCCGCGTATGCGGGATGTGGTATCGTCCGCACCGCTATGGGTGTTATCGCTACATTAATCTCAGCCTGTACCTTAACCGCCAAGGACCTCTGCAGTAAGGCCGTCGCGAGTAGGGTACATCCTGACACTTCGACGTTTGCTTCCTTCCTCTTCGCGCTCCCTTTTTATGGAGTTATATTCCTGGCTCTCTCCTTCTTCGGGCAGGAGGGGGGCGAGCTCTCCCGGGGGTTCCTCCTTCTCGTTCTGCTGCGAGGGATCTCTGATGTCTTTGCCGAGGGGTGCAAGATGCGGGCCTTTGATACGGGAGATGTCTCCCTCGTCACAGGGTTGCTCTCCCTCTCGCCCCTCATTTTAACCGTGATCTCTCCCTTTGTGACCGGCGACCGGGTGCGTGCCTCAGAGGCTGTGGGGATTCTTTTCATAGTTGTCGGGGGGTTGGTCCTTATCCGTCGAGACCGAGTCACCGGTAAGGTCCTCCAACCTGTGGCGATACTCTATGCATTGGTAGGTTCCGTAGCGTTCGCGCTCAATAGCGCCCTCGACCGGCTCGCGGTCGGGCACGCGAGCGCGGTGACCTCAGCTTTTTCCGTTACCTTGTGTGCCGCTCTTCTGACCCTACCAGCTTTGTTCCGTGTTCCTACGGCCGCGGCTGAGTTAGGCGGCAATGCGCGGGCCTTTTTGCTTCGAGGGTTTTTTGAGACGGTTTTCATGGTGGCTAAGATGGTTGCCCTGACGACACTTCCCGCACACGTGGTCGTTGGTATTATGAGGATATCGATGATCCTGACGGTTGTTGTTGGTGGTGTATGGTTTCACGAGAAAGATCGCGCGCGTCGGAT
This sequence comes from Pseudomonadota bacterium, assembly GCA_027485595.1. Classification (GTDB taxonomy): domain Bacteria; phylum Bdellovibrionota_C; class UBA2361; order UBA2361; family OMII01; genus OMII01. The sequence continues at coordinate 38,276 of JAIXQT010000050.1, forward strand.
CGTTGGTACGTTGATCATGTACGCCGGACTAGTGTTTCTGCTCTGGTAGGGACAACTATCACGCGCCGATAGCAACAAGGGAGGCGCGGTGCTCCGCGTTGCAGGGGAGCGACATGAACCGCTCCGCTCCGAGCGCGACCCGTTGCAGCATCGCGAGGTACGCTGGCACACGATCTGACCATGTGTGACGGGCATTTCGCGCGTTTGCCACTAGCATGGCGTATACCGCTGGGTCTTCGCTGGAGGAAAGCGCCCAATACGCCGTATTAGCGAACGCCGTTGCCGTGTAATCATTAAAGAGAAATCCGTTTCCGGTCATTGCGTCTTGATTGAAGTTTTCGATCGTAGCCGAGATGCCTCCGATATTTCGACCGATGACGAGGGTACCAGCCGCAAGTGCCTCTACCTGAGTGATGCCCCCCGGTTCAAAACGGGATGGCATAAGGAAGAACGCGCTCCCAAAGATTATCTCAAGCGCTTGAGCATGCGGGATGTAATCAAAATAGGTAGCGACCCGTCCTGGGTATTGTGATGCAAGATAGGTGAGGGTGTTTCGAAGATCTATTGATGCTTTGTCACCCTCGGTCGTTGGTCCAGCAACAAGCAGCTGCATCTTTTCGTGGCGGATCAGGAGATCCTCGAGGGCGGAGCGGCCGCCATCGACGTACCCGGAGAGAAGGGATAATCCCTTTTGCTCCGCCAGGCGACCCACGAAACTTACAAGTTGCGCGTCCTCGCGCACACGCAGTCCGAAGCGACGTTGGAGCGACGCACACGTGGTCGATTTCGCGGTCAGAAGACCCTGACGTGTTGTGAGCTCGGATTCGGATAGCCCGCTTATCGAAGAGAGATAGCGGTCGATATCGACACGGCTCACGGCGTTGCTGATTCCAAAAACGCTGTCACGCTTGTGTTGCAGCACGTAATCGATGCCATCACCTCCACCTGGTTGTGTGATGTGGTGGGCATATGGCTGGCTCACCGTGAGAATAGCTCCTGACACGTGGTGGGAGGCCGCCATAGTGAGGTTGAGCAACTCGTTGTTGTGAGGGTCTCGAAATCCAAAGAAATGCTCAGGGGCCAGATTAAAGAGGGGCCATAGATCTTCATGGTGTGCGTGTGTTGGCAGACGCCCGTGATAGTCAGCACCGCCGTTATGAATCATGTGAATTGTCTTTGCTTCTTTAAGCCAAGGGACCCCCTGATAGCGAGGATCGAGGGCAGAGAAGGCGGGAACGCACGCGGTCATCCAGTCGTTTGAGATGATTGCGGAGGGGCGAATGCCGAAGTGAGATGTGCTAATCGCCTCAAGGGTAGCTCGGGAGAGTATAATCGCGCGTCGTAATTGCTCGTCGGCGTACACCGGTTGATAGAGGCGGTCGAACACGGACCGGTTTGAGAGGAGAAAAATCCTCAGGCTTCCTGATTGAGCGAGGAACACCTTAATAGGTATCGCTGATGGGGCGCGGCGGTGACAGGTAGTTCCGGTGTGGTAGGTAGGGCCAAGATTGACCGTTACCGATCCAATGTAGGTCGGAATCACTCTCTCCGAACCGATTTGTATTCCCTTGCTTAGGAGTTGGTGGGCTGAGGTGTGTTTGTTGCCATTTTCATAGGCGTAGAGCGGAGTGATAAGTGTGGTGGGAATTCCAGCTTTTTGGAGTTCGCGAGGAAGTCCGGAGATCACCTGCGCGAGGCCTCCCGCAGCGGCGTGGGGGCCCTCAGGGGTCGTGAACACTACCTCGCCGACCCCGTACGTTGAGAGAAGTGATCTCATGTCATCGCTTGCCGATGTCCCGAGGGCCTCTTGGTAAAGATCGTAGAGGTACTCTTCTCCACCAAGCGAGTCGACAGCTTCTTTGAGAAGGGCGCCAAGTCCAAGATGTGGAGCATATGATCGAATAGTTTGAATCTGCTCGGTCAGGGTATGTGGATACTGAACGCTCAGGGTCAACATGCTTAACGCGATCTCTCGCATCTCGCTCAACATCCTCTCTCGCTCTCGGGTCAGCTCAACGTCATCCTGAGAGATGGTGAAGCGCGCGTCGTCGCTGCGGAGGGATCCGAGCCATACGACATCTTGAGTTCCCCGAGGTCTTGCAAAGAGGGTGGCGCCGTAGTGACCGTGCTGAGGGACGTAGATCTGATGTGCAACTGAAACGGTGGTGGCTGTCGCGCAGTCGGAGGAGCCGATGAGCTCATCTTGCCACGCGGGGGCGACGTCATCGTAGCTTCCCCAGTGAAGGTAGAGATCGATTGTAGTGTTGGAGAGCAGTGGCAGCTCTACCGAACACGAGATCTCTACCGTATTGCCCGATGGGATCGCTGTGACCGGGGACGTAATCTTTGCATCTCGCGCGAGAAGCTCAAGGGCCGAATCCAGTCGCTCTTGAGGGTGTTCTGGGATGATGAGGGTGGGGGACTCATCGATGTCGAGGAGGATGGTTGGAGCGATAGTGCCAAGGATCTCAACGCTGTGGATGATCTTGCCCGGAGCAGGGGCGGCATTCGGGTGTTTAAACTCAAGGTCATCTCTGTACACCGCGAGGCTCTCACCGTGTATGTGAGGGGTCGCGTCGATAATAGTTTGGACAAGGGCGATGAGGTCTGCTGCCTGTTGGTCCTGGAGAGATGACGCGATAAGACCGCTAATATTTCTGTGGGTACGGGTTCCTGGCCTAACCGCCATGGTCGTAGGGAGGCGGTGCTTTCCAAGAGCGCTTACAGAGAAGCTACCCGAGGCGAGATCGAGCTCAAGGGAGGCCTTGACCGAGCGGCTAACGGGTCGAACAGAATAGGGTTCCTGCCCCTCATCTCGAAGGCTTGCGACCAGCGATTGATACGCCGCGCCGTTGACCGCTATTTCAAACCGAACAACCTCGGTTCCCGTTTGTTGGGTACTCATGACACATCCCTGTGATGGGATGATGATGGGAGGCGGTCAAACGGTGCTTGGATTAGGAATCAGACGAAAATTGTGCAGAGCTGGTACAAAGGGTAGGGGGCGGATGCGCCCGCGGCTCCCGCTACGTTGCGCCTGCCGATTGGGCCTCCCCGTTGAGGCTCCGCCCCTGCCGGGCGATTCCCGGGTTACCAATGCTGGTCAGGTTTCATAAGGTGGTTGGTCACGTAGTCCGCAACGCCCTCCTCAAGGGTATGGAGTGGAGCCACGTATCCAGCCGCCCGAAGTTTACCCATCGGGGCCTCAGTGAAATATTGGTACTGAGCTTGAAGCTCCTGAGGCATATCTATGTACGTGATGTTGATCGGTTTTCCCATCGCGGTGAACACAGCGCTCAAGAGGTCGTTCCATGAACGAGCCTTACCTGAGCCCACGTTGAAGATGCCGTTCACTGATGGATTGCGTAACAACCACCACATGATCTCACAGCAGTCCTTCACGTAGACGAAATCACGCTTCTGTTCGCCGTCTTTATAGTCCGGTCGATGCGACTTAAAGAGCGAGAACGCGCCGGTGTCTTGTATCGTGGTAAAGGCCTTCCAGGCGACGCTTGCCATGGAGCCCTTGTAGTATTCGTTTGGTCCGTAGACGTTAAAGAACTTTAAGCCCACGACCTTATCGAGGATTCCCTGATCTCGCGCCCAGATATCCATCATCTGCTTGGAGTCCCCGTACGGATTGAGAGGCTTGAGCGCGTCTAGCCCCGAGATGTCATCGCTGTATCCCTCGGCGCCATCGCCGTACGTCGCCGCGCTGCTTGCGTAGATGTATCGAATGTTATTGGCGAGGCAATATATTGCGAGGTCTCGGGAGTATTCGAAGTTGTTCTCGCGGAGGTACTCGAGGTTTTTCTCGGTCGTACTCGAGCACGCGCCGAGATGAACTATGGCGGTGACGTCTTTTTGAAGGGAATCGGTTCGAATCGCCTCGATGAACTCCTTCTTGCCGACATACGATACGAATTTCTTGTGAGCGAGATTCTTGGCTCGAGCGATTGAATCGAGCTCATCGACAACGATGATATCTTTCAATCCTTCAGCGTTCAGTTTTGCGACGAAGGCGCTACCAATAAAGCCCGCGCCACCTGTTACGATAATCATGAGGGAAGGTTACCTGGCTTGGAGGGGCGATGTCTAGGGAAGCGAGGCACATAGCGGCCTAACATCCTCAAGAAGCGACAGGTAAGGGACTCGGTGCTGTTCGGGCACGAACGTGGGCGTGCGCGGGAACGTACCGTGTTAGGGAGCGTTCACGCGCACGGAGCCGTTTTCTCTACAGATCCAGCATCACCTGCGCTCGGGTCTGTCGTACCTTCGCGTAGGATGCCGAAGCGTCTTGAGAGGATCGATATCCAAGCGCGCAAGCTACCTTTGTCGAGTAACCACTTTGATTCAGTCCTAAAACCTCGTCATAGCCGACGGGATTGATTCCCTCGAGTGGACAGGCGTCTATCTTGAGGAGGGCCGCTGTCGAGAGGAGCATGCCAAGCGCGAGGTACGCTTGTCGCGTAGCCCAGTGTTCGCAGGTGCCCTGTTGAGCGAGGGCATCGAGAAATCCCTTCATCATGCCGCCATAGTCTTGAAGCGCGGCAACTGGCACGCCACGGGTTTCGGAGATGCTCGCGAGGAATCCCTCGACATCGGCGTGGGTTACCTCTTTCTTAGCTGCGATCACGACGAGATGAGATGCCTCAACGAGTTGAGGTTGGTTCCATGAGAGGGGTTGCAGCTGCGTGCGGATCTCGGGGTTTTTGACCACGATAAACTTCCACGGTTGGAGTCCGAACGAGGAGGGGGCGAGTCGAAGAGATTCTTCCAACGAGTGCCAGTCCTTGGTTGAAATCGTTTTCGTTGGGTCAAAGCGCTTCGTCGCATATCGCCATGAGAGTTGTTGCTCAATAAGTGCGTTGATGTCTTGGGTCATCGTATTCTCCAGGTACTAAGTTGTGAGTAGTTCTACTTTGAATCGACTGAATGGAACAGGGTAATCAGAGAGCCGGCGGGGAGCAGCCGTGATGTATCCTTCTCTTGAAGCGAAAGGCTCTCGATTGAGATCTCTACGCCCCTATCGTTGTACATATCCAGCGAGATGTTTCGCACGACATCGGATGTGCTCGCGGTTGAGTGGTTAGTGAAAAAGACAGCGCCAGCATTGGGGTTGAGGACGTTCAGCATGAGCTCCACGATATCCGGGGCTTTTTCCTCAAGGGTCCACGAATTGTTCTTCGAGACGCGACTGAACGATGGGGGATCGATGATGATGATGTCGTAGAGATTTCCTTTGCGGTGCTCTCGCCCCATGAATGCGAGCGCGTCGTCCACTATCCAGCGGATCTTGTTCTCTGGAATGGCATTGAGAGACGCGTTCTTCCTTGCCCATTCAATCGCTCGTTTAGCGAGATCGACATGGGTGACGGTTACGTTGGGGAGCGCGGCGCAGTAGCAGGTCGCGAGTCCCGTATAGGCGAAGAGGTTTAAAATTTTGAGTGGACGAGCGCCGTTCCCGCTGAGTCGCTCGGCGATAGCTCGTACTTTGGGCAGGTAGAGCGCATGTTCAGGAAAGATGCCGAGCTGTCCGTTCGACATAAGCTCAAGCTCAAGGCGTACCCCGGCGATCGTTGCCTCCCAGGTCTCGAATGGCCTTCCATCGACCCGCCATCGGTCCGGCGGCATATAGGATGCGTGAGCGTTGTCCCATACGGATCTATTGTGCCGTCGACGCCAGGTGCTGAGCGATGATGGTCGGTCGATAATGGTGGAGCCAAATTGCTCTAATTTACGCCCCTCTCCGGAGTCGAGGAGGGTATAGCCTTCAAATGGGGTGGTCATGGGGGAAGTATTGCATGCCCGCGTTGTGATTTCGACATCACCTACCCGTCAAAGATCGTGGCGGGGAGGTGAGTCGAGACCGCGGGCTGTTAACCTATTGAAAGCTCATGCGGTTAGTTCACGTTCTCTTCCGCGAGGGGCTGCCGGCGCATGGCAAAACGTGTGGGCTCTCGGGGTCAACCTAGAACCGGTCTACACAATGCTTATCCTTGCGCGGAGTCAGCGGCCTGGTCCTCGAATCGATTGAAACTCTCCCGATCTACCCCGCGGTGGATAACCCGAAAACGGAAGACATCGCGAAACATAGTCAACGAATCATGTACCAAGTTGACCTTGGAGCCGGGAACGTTCGTCCAGTTAATCGGAACTTCCTTGATGTTCAGATCGGCTTTGTGTGCCATGTAAAGAAGCTCCACATCGAAGCTAAATCTATCCGCGCGTTGCCTCCTAAACAGGAACATCGCCGCTTTGCGTGTGAACATCTTAAAGCCACACTGTGTATCCGCTATTGTGGGCAGCAAGATAAGGTTGACGCACTTATTAAAGACCCTCCCGAGGAGCCGTCGGTGGATCGATGTCGCTACCTTTGTGTCAGCCGAGGCGAGAGCGCGAGAGCCGATGGCGATATCCGCGCCTCCTGCGACGGCTGCTTCCAATCTTTCGAATTCCTGGATCGGGGTTGCTCCATCGGCGTCTGCGAAGAGAACTCGAGCACCTCTGCTGTTGAGGACTCCTAAGCGGACGGCATGCCCCTTGCCATAATTTTTCGGTAACTGAATGAGCCGAACCTGGTGGCGCACTCGCTCGAACTTTCGTACGACCTCTGCCGTGCTGTCCTTGCTACCGTCGTCGATAA
>JAIXQT010000178.1 GCA_027485595.1 Pseudomonadota bacterium
GATCGCGTCGTCTTCGGGAGAAAACGTGCTCGCTGTATCGCAGCGGATACACCTGCGCGCGTTTTCTCCCTGCATTCTCGCGCTCTCCTAGCTCGCAGAGCCTCGCCTGCATGGTATTTGTGAGATGGCTTCTAGATTATTTCAAAAGAGGGGTGACGGTCTCGCGTTTGAGATGTGAATCGGCGCTACCTGTCGGCCATCATAGTGCGCCAATACAGCGGGCGATCTCCGTCAGTGCGCTCTTGCCGTAGCAGTAAGAGGAGGCTATCTCCAGATATGCGTATCGTGTTGAACTGAAACGCGCTGACCCACCTATGGAATCGATTCTCCCCCTTACGAGCCTGACTACGACAGGTTGCGGACAGCTCCCTCCGAGCGCGCTCTCTCATCTCCTCGATGGTGTTTCTAACGTCATGTATATCTTGGACCGTGAGTGGCGATTCTCGTATCTCAACGCGTCAGCTGTCTCGTTTTTTGGAAAAGATTCGAGGGAGATCCTTGGAGCGGTTATCTGGGATGTTCTGCCACAAACGGTTGGCTCTATTTTCGAACGGGAGTATCGAAGAGCAGCCGCCGAGCAGTGCGCTACCGAGTTTTCGACGCGGTCTGTCGTTGATCCGAGTCGGTGGCTGGAGCTTCGGGCATATCCGATTCCAGAGGGGTTGGTAGTTTATTCCTTGGATATAACGGAGCGAAAGCTCGCCACGAACGCGCTGAAATCGAACCAAGCGCGATTGAAGCTTGTGATCGATAACGCACCCGCCATGATCTCGTACGTGGGGACAGATTTTCGCTATCGGTTGATTAATCGGGCGTATGAATTGTGGTTCGGGCATCCCGCCGAGGAGATAGTTGGAAAGACCATGCTTGAGGTGCTCGGTGCCGAGGTGTGGCGGGGGATTGAACCGTCGATTCGAGCCGCTATGGGGGGCGAGCAGAGGAGCCTTGAGGGGCCGATCCTCCATCGGGATGGTGGGGAGCGGTGGATCTCGGCGACCTATACCCCTGACGTTGATCCCTCGGGGGTCGTTCAGGGTGTTGTGGTGATGAAGCTCGATATCACACAACAAAAGATAGTTGAGGCTCGGCTGAGGCAGAGTGAATTCTATCATCGCTCCCTCTTTGAGGTCTCCGGCGTGGGCAACGCTGAGGTTGATCCAGCGAGTGGCCGGTTTCTGCGAGTGAACAAAAAATACTGCGAGCTCGTGGGTTATTCAGAGCAGGAGCTTGTCGAACAACGGACATACTTTGACGTTACGCATCCTGATGATCGGGAGAGGAATCGACAGCTCGTGGGGCCCTTTATTCGGGGCGAGACACCTACGTTCGATATCGAGAAGCGGTACGTGCGCAAGGATGGAAAAGTGGTGTGGGTTCACGTTACCTCGACGCTCCTCAAACCAGCTGATGGCAGGGGGGTTCGTCTCTTGGGAGTCGCTCAAGACATCACAGAACGACGCATGGCTGAAGAGGAGCGCCAGAAGTTTGTTTCACTGGCTGAGAACAGTACGGAATTTATCGGGATCTCGAATCTTGAGGGATGTCCTATCTTTGTGAACGACGCAGGACTTCGCCTCGTTGGGCTAGAGAATGTGGACGAGGCCAAGCGAGTCCATGTTCGGGACCTCTTCTATCCTGAGGATCTTCCGTTTGTCGATACGGAACTCTTTAACCGAGCGCAACAGGGGCAGAGGGCCGAGGCCGAGGTGCGATTTAGGAACTTCAAGACGGGCAAGGCTCGTTGGGTTATCTGCAGCGTATTTCCGATCATGTCATCAGGCGGTGTTCCGGTCGGCTTCGGAACGGTGAGTCGAGATATCACGGACCGAAGAGAGACAGAGCAGGTGCTCAAGGAGTCGGATCGTCGAAAAGATGAGTTTTTGGCTACCCTCGCGCATGAGCTCAGAAATCCTTTGGCTCCAATCAGTAACGCTCTCCAGATTTGGTCGCGAGTTGGAAGCGATCCTCAACAGTCGAACTTCCTTCGAGCGATCATGGAGCGGCAAGTTCAACAACTGAAGCGACTCATAGATGATTTGTTGGATGTTTCGCGAATATCCCGCGGCAAGATTCAGTTGCGCAAGGAGCCTCTAGAGGTGTCCTCGATCATCGAGGGGGCCATCGAATCCGTAAAGCCATTCCTTGAGGAGTCGGGACACACCCTGACTGTGGAGCTTCCGACGGAGGTTTTGCGGGTTGAGGGCGATAGTGGACGACTCATGCAGGTGTTGGGCAACCTTCTCAATAACGCTGCGAAATACACCCCGCGCAACGGTCGGATCTGGATTCGGGGGCGGGTTGAGGAGAGCTTCGTCGAGATTCGGGTGGGCGATAGCGGCTCGGGCATTCCCGAGGAGATGCTCGAGAGTATATTCGAGGCGTTCACGCAGGTGAGTCACAATCTCGACCGGGCTCAGGGAGGTCTCGGCATTGGACTCACCCTTGTAAAGAACCTCGTTGAGATGCACGGTGGAACCGTCGAGGCCCGCAGTGAGGGGATGGAAAGAGGGAGTGAATTTATTGTTCGATTGCCCTTGCTTGGAAACGTGTCCGCTCGCTCCATGAACGGACGGCTGGGAGCCGACGAAAAAATAGCACCACTCGCCCGCCATCGAGTCTTGGTGGTTGATGACTTACGCGCCTCCGCTGATACGCTCACGATGATGCTGGAAGGACTCGGGCAGGACACTCGCACCGCGTATGACGGCGCGTCCGCCCTCATGGTCATGCGAGAGTTTCACCCAGATGTGGTGTTCTCTGATATCGCGATGCCAATGATGGATGGCTATCATCTCGCCGAGCGAATACGGCACGTCGGGGGGGCGACTCCATTTATGGTGGCGCTGACCGGGTACGGACAGAAACACGACAAACAGAGAGCCTTTGAGGCGGGATTTAACGCGCATTTGGTTAAGCCCACCAGTATGGAAGATTTGAGGAACGTTATGGAGGATGTTGGCGAGAGGGGATGCGAGCCACTTCAACGACAAGGGGAACAGGCAGCTCGCTTCGGTGGTCTCTCAAGCGGTTCGTGATGCGGCGCAGGCTACAGGTGACTAAGAGGTACGCCGAGTGCGCGCTCAATCTTCTGAAGTGGCTCCGAATCCGAGATATCTCCCGTGCCGTTGAGCATCTCTTCGATGAATGTGCAATCGAGCCCCGTCTTTTCGTGTAGGTCGTACACACTCATGCGCCGAGCCTGAAGAGCTTCGTGCATGGCGCTGGCGATCGCTATCCTTGAATCATCCTCGGTGAGAAAGAGTGGATTCGGGGAATCGAGGTCGTGTTCCAGCGCCCGTCGAAACGTCTCGCGTGAAACGGTCGTAAGTTGGGCAAGCTCGTCCGAAGAATTCGGCTCTGACGCGACTGACCTGATGTTTGAGCGTGGGTCCATCGTTATCTGATCGGTTCTCTCAGGAGCGGCGTTTTGCCCTGATGAATCTCAGCCGTCGAGAATAAGAGGTTCCACATCTGGCGGTCGTACACCTGTGGATAGTACCTCTTGAAGAGGATGGCTTGCATCAGGAGGAGAGCAAAAACGAGCGCGATAACGCCCTCCGACCGGAGACGGGAGCGGGTGAAGATAATAAGGAGCATGAGGATGGGAGCTCCACCGCAGGTTGCAAGCGCTAGTAGCATCACCTCGGGGGGGCGGGGTCTGTGGGTGCGAGGAGTTCCATTGACGAGGAGGAACATAATCGCGGTGATAAAATTGATGGCTGGAAGGTACGCGAAGATGGGCGGAAAAAGGAGAAAGTGGGATAGCCAGTAGGTGGTCACCGCTACCATCACTGGAGCAACAAGACAGGCAGTGATTTCTCGGGATGGGAGTGATCGAGGTGGCTTCTCATTCAGAAGAAACATCTGTATCGCCGCGTATCCCTGGGGCGTCTGTACAACCTCAAAGGAGACCCTTTGACCGAACAGGGGCGAGTTCCGATGCCAATTCAGAACGTCCCCCTCTGTGAAGGAGAACGCCTGTGCGTTTCCATCGGGTAGCACGAGACCCGTATGAAGGGAGAGGTCGTGTGAAACTATCGTACCGGCGAATGGCATACCTGTTACCTTTCCCTACCTTAGGGGAGTTCTCGATGGTAACGCAACTTTAAAGGTAAGGGGGCGTGTTTATTGGGGGTAAGAAACGGACCGATGGTGTAGTTCCATGATTATTTCCTGCGCATGAGCCGTAAAGCCTTCTTGAACGGAAGAACGTAAAGCTGCAGGGGGGAGGAGTAGAGTTGGTCCTCTCCGTTCCCTATTCCGAACTCAATCGTCTCCCTCTCTTTAGGGATGTATAACGAACCGAAGAGGTAATCCCAGAAGGCGAAGATAAAACCGAAATTCTTATCCCAGTGCCGCTTCGCTTTACTGTGATGAATCTGGTGTTGAGCGGGACTGATGAAGATAGTGCTCACGATTGGGCCGTAAGAGAGCCAGATGTGAGAGTGCCGGAGATGATATCCGCTCAGGAAGAAGAGATACGAGGCGATACCGAGTCCGTAGACAGTGTACATCGAGATAGAAGGTGAGACGAAGAATCGAGCCAGAGCGTCGGCCGCGCCGGTGAGGATACCGATCACGCTCAGGGTAAGCATGTCGTCTAGTGGATGCATGCGATACACGGTGATTGGGGTCATCACCTCCGCTGAGTGGTGCACCTTGTGAAACTCCCACAGCAGTGGAAAACGGTGCATCCAGTAGTGAGTGATAAAGGTTCCGAAGTCCGCTAGGAGCGCGATGACGATCGAAAAGAAGATAGTTGCCCACATTGGGGAGAGATCCGTGAGGGTGGTGGGGGTAAGGATGGCGTCGAGGGCACCGTAGAGGTGTCGAGATACGAACACCCCGAGCCCAATAAACGGTACCAAGATCACGGCGTATAGAATGGAGTTGAGGGCAAAATAAATGTAATCGACCATTGCCGAGGTGTGGGTGTACACTTTCCGGGGAAAGATTCCTGCCAGAGCGCCGGAGGGCTCCCTCTGGGCACGAGCTTGTTTAATGTGCACAAAGAGCGCGATGAGAAGGCTGCTTGCAAGGTAGAGGACGAATGTCCCACTACCTGGATTGACGAAGTGCTTAAGCGGCGCAAGAGCGATTGATGAGGCAGAGCTCTGATAGTCCATATAACAGGAGGTAGCTTACACCGATGATACTATCCACACGAGCCATTTTACGTGCCGGATTGGTTGCCGCCGCTGGCTGGTGGGCGCTTGTAGTGTATGGACCGAGTTGTCCCCGCTGCAATGACTCCACGAAACCCCTGTCGGTAGAGGAATCTCCGAAGGACCTTCTCGCTCCGAATCCGCTGCCCCTCTCCTCAACGGTTGAAGTCGCCAAGATGACGTGGATCGAGGTTCGAGACCGAGTAAAAAATGGAGCTCGTCGTATTATCGTCCCAACGGGAGGGATCGAGCAGAACGGGCCATTCGTAGCCCTGAATAAGCACGATCTCATTGCGAAGGCCGTTAGTATTCGAGTCGCTGAACTCCTTGGAGATACCCTGGTCGCACCCACGGTATCATTTACGCCGGAGGGAGGTTTCGCTCCTCCATCCGGGCACATGCGATATCCCGGCACGATATCGGTCTCCTCCGATACCTTTCAGCGGCTTTTGGCGGACATCATCACGAGCTTGAGCTTGGCTGGCTTCAAGGAGATCGTAGTTGTGGGGGACAGTGGCGATAGTCAGGCTGATATCGTGAGAGCGGTCACGCAGCGAACCCCCGAAAATACGAATGGCGCCTCGGTGCGCTACGTATCCGAGTTCTATGACTATGATGGTGTGAGAGCGTTTCTCAAAGAGCGTGGAATACACGAGACCCCAGAGTCGTTTCACGAGGAGCTGGCGTTCACAGTACAGTTAATGGCTATCGACCCTGAGGCGATGCGGTACACCGAGCGCATCCGTGGGGCTGGGGCGATTCTGGGGGGGATCGACCTAAGAGACCGAGAGCGGCTCACGGCTCTCGGTCATGAGATACTTCGGCGCCGCGCGGAGCGGGTTGCTGAGGTGCTACGACGATCCCTCATCGGCAGTGACGGAGGTTGAGAGCCTTGGGGATGGATCACCGCGCACCCGTTTGGAAGGGGGGCGAAGACTTGAAACGATTCAACTTCGGGGAGGCTCTCACGCTTCGGTCGATAGCACGTCCTCAGGAGAGGTGGATGCTCAGAGCTCGACGAGCTGAACGAGTTGTTCAAGGCGGGCGTTGCCTCCTGTAGGGCTCGCTACGGTCTACGGCGCAGCGTGTCTCAAGATTTCAGGGGGTTAGGAGGGCTGTGCCGTGCGCGGTACGATAAATATCCTTGGAATGACTATGAATCGTGCTTACATTCAAAGGAGGACAGGCTCTAAGTTCCCTCGGGCTGTGGTTCGCTGAACGGGGATATTTTGAATCTACGTCTAACGGGGTGTTGAAAGAGAGGTACGGTAACCAACGTGAAATTTAGAGATTACTACGAGGTGCTTGGTGTTTCCCGCTCAGCTTCTGCTGATGAGATTCAAAAGGCTTATCGAAAACTTGCCAGAAAGTACCATCCCGATATCAACAAAACCAAGGAGGCCGAGGATCGATTCAAGGAGATCAATGAAGCTAACGAGGTGTTAAGTGACCCGGAGAAGCGAAAGAAGTACGACACGCTTGGTGCGAACTGGAAGGCCGGGCAGGATTTCCGTCCACCTCCGGGGTGGGAGCAGGCCGGCGGCTTTGACTTCAACGGCGGAGGGATGAACGGCTTCAGCGATTTCTTTGAGGCGTTCTTCGGGGGAGGTGGCTCGCCGTTTGGCGGAGCTGGCGGCTTTAGCGGTCAGGGGGGATTTGGAGGTGGTGGACCGCGGATGCGACGTGGTCCTGAACCTATGGAGGCGGAATTTGCGATCTCGATCGAGGATGCTGTTAACGGCGCCACTAAGCAGATTCAGCTTCGAGACGCGAGCGGTAAGACCCGTTCCCTGACGGTGAAGATACCGGCTGGCACTACCGATGGTACTACGATGAAGCTGGCGGGTAAGAAGGAGGAGGGGGACGTGTACCTCAAGGTACGTTTGGCTCCGCATCCTCGCTATTCGGTGGCTGATGGGAATCTCATCGTGCGTCTCCCGGTCGCTCCGTGGGAGGCGGCGCTCGGCGCGAAGGTAGATCTCCAGTTACCCGATGGAAGCATTAAGCTCTCAGTTCCCCCCGGTTCTCAAAGCGGTGGAAAGCTTCGCGTCCGTGGGCGTGGACTTCCGAAGCGTGGAGGAGATCGTGGTGACGTCCTCGCCGAGCTCAGGGTGGTCGTGCCGACACAGCTCTCCGACTCTGAGCGTGAGATATTTGAAAAGTTGGCCAGTATCTCGCGATTTAATCCGCGAAGCGCGGCGTAAGGCTCGAAAATTGAAAGGTTCGTGGTTATTGAAGAGATAGGGCAGACGTAACTGTAGGGGAATAACAACCGATATGGACTTAAACCGTTTCACTCAAAAATCTCAGGAAGCTCTTCAAGATGCGCAGTCTCAAGCTGTTCGTCGTGGCAATACGGAGGTTGATGTTGAGCACCTTGTGGTCAGCTTGCTTAAACAACAGAACGGCTTGGTTCCGCGACTCTTCGAGAAGATGGAGTTGCCGGTAGAGCCGTTTCTCGCTGAGGTTGAGAAGGAGCTCGAAAAGCGACCGAAGGTCTCGGGCCCTGGTATCGAACCTGGAAAGGTGTATCTCACCCCGAAGTTGGGACAGCTCTTCGTGAAAGCGGAAGAGGAGGCGAAGCGCCTTAAGGACGAGTATGTTTCCGTCGAACATTTAATGCTTGCTGCTCTTGAGAGCGATCCAAAGGGTGCCTTCCGAAGGATCTGCGCGACATTCAATCTTACTCGGGATAGGTTCTTCGCCGCGCTTAACGTCGTGCGCGGCAATCAGCGCGTGACGAGCGCTAATCCCGAGGAGACCTATGAGGCGCTGGAGCGATACGGTCGTGACCTGGTGAAGGAAGCGAGTAAAGGGAAGCTCGATCCCGTGATCGGGCGTGATGGAGAGATTCGCCGAGTCATTCGAATCCTTTCACGTAAAACGAAGAACAATCCGGTCCTCATCGGAGAGCCTGGCGTTGGTAAGACGGCTATCGTTGAGGGGCTCGCGCAGCGCATCGTTCGTGGTGACGTGCCGGAGGGGTTACAGGATAAGACGATCTTCGCACTTGATATGGGCGCCCTGATCGCGGGAGCGAAGTATCGTGGTGAGTTCGAGGAGCGCCTCAAGGCGGTTCTTCAGGAGGTCAAAAAGTCGGAAGGGCGTATTATCCTCTTTATCGACGAGCTTCACACGATCGTTGGCGCTGGGAAGGCCGAAGGCGCGATGGACGCTGGCAATATGCTCAA
Source organism: Pseudomonadota bacterium (assembly GCA_027485595.1). GTDB lineage: Bacteria > Bdellovibrionota_C > UBA2361 > UBA2361 > OMII01 > OMII01. Next base: position 8,357 of record JAIXQT010000178.1, read on the forward strand.
GCCTATGCTCGCGCGCGGAGAGCTTCACTGTATTGGCGCCACAACTTTGGACGAGTACCGTCAACATCTTGAGAAAGACGCCGCGCTTGAGCGTCGCTTCCAACCGGTAATGGTGGATCAGCCAACGGTAGAGGACACGATATCGATCCTTCGTGGAGTGAAGGAGCGCTTCGAGGTTCACCACGGTGTTCGCATTCAGGATAACGCTCTCGTAGCGGCGGCGACTCTATCTCATCGCTACATCTCAGAGCGGTTCCTCCCGGATAAAGCGATCGACTTGGTCGATGAGGCGTGCGCCACGATCCGTACCGAGATCGACTCGATGCCGGCTGAGCTCGACGAGGTCACCCGTCGTATCATGCAGCTTGAGATCGAAGAGGCGGCCTTAAAAAAGGAGAGTGATCAAGCGAGTAAGGATCGGTTAAAGGCGCTTGTAGATGAGCTCTCAGATGCACGGACACAGGCCGACAAGATGCGGTCGCAGTGGCAGAGGGAGAAGGATGCGATTCACAAGGTACAGGGTGTTCGAGAGGAGATAGAACACGTACGTCGTGAAATCGAGATAGCCGAGCGTCAGTATGATCTCAACAAAGCGGCTGAGTTAAAGCACGGCAAACTGCCGCACCTTGAGAGGCAGCTCATACAGGAGGAGGAGGCTATCTCATCAGACAGCGCGACGAGATTGCTTCGAGAGGAAGTTACTGAGGAGGAGATCTCGGAGATCGTGTCTCGGTGGACCGGCATTCCCGTTACTCGCCTTATGGAGGGGGAAAAGGCGAAGCTTCTGAAGCTCGATGAGATCTTGCACGAGCGAGTTGTAGGACAAGACGAAGCGGTCCAGTTTGTGGCTGATTCGGTGCTTCGTGCGCGGGCCGGTATTAAAGATCCTCGTCGTCCAATCGGTTCTTTCATATTCTTGGGGCCTACCGGTGTTGGTAAGACAGAGTTGGCGAAGACCTTGGCAGAGGTCCTCTTCGATAGTGAGCAGAACCTGATCCGCATCGATATGAGTGAGTACATGGAGAAGTTCGCCGTGTCTCGTTTGATCGGTGCCCCTCCGGGATACGTTGGCTACGAGGAAGGTGGACAGCTCACTGAGCAGGTTCGAAGGAAGCCGTATAGCGTTATCTTGTTCGACGAGATCGAGAAAGCGCACCAGGATGTGTTCAACGTTCTGCTGCAGATCCTTGATGATGGGCGGGTGACCGACTCACAAGGGCGAGTGATCGATTTCAAGAATACGGTGCTCATCCTTACCTCGAATATCGGCTCTCCACATCTGCTTGAGGGAGTTACTTCCTCAGGTGACATTAAGGAGTCAGCGAGAGAGCTTGTTATGCGGGAGCTTCGTGGTCACTTTCGGCCTGAGTTCTTGAACCGCATCGACGAGATCGTGCTCTTCAAGCCACTCTCCCTCGCCGAGATCACGACGATCGTTGGTCTCCTGGTTCAGGATGTGCAGAAGCGGGTCGCGGAGCGGGGAGTAACCCTTGAGGTCTCGCAAGCCGCGAAGGAGTTTATCGCTCGAACTGGATACGACGCCGTATACGGCGCTCGTCCATTGAAGCGATTCATCCAACGTGAGCTTGAGACAAAAGTCGCTCGTTCCCTCATCGCGAATGAGATTCCGGCTGGTTCTGTCGTGAAGGTGGACGTCGTTGGTGATAAACTTGAGGTCGCGCGAGTCGCTGAAGGCGCAAACGACCACAAGGTCGTCTCGATGAAACGGTAATTCCATCGGAGCTCTTTGGGAGAGGCGGCTATCGGATCGATAGCCGCCTTTTTTGTGCCCATGAGGGTAGAGGTCGGGCGCTTTCAGGTGGTTATCTACCATACACCCACGTTTTCGCCGCACATCATTTAGCTTCGACGGGAGACGGTCGACCCTCAGCATGAAGCAGTTTTTCACCACCCTGCCAGGCGAGGTAGCACTATGGCGTTAGGTAACGTAGGTCCAGCTGAAACTCTCACGATCGGAATCTTGGTTGGAGCGATGGGAGTCGGCTTCTTCGCCGGTGGTATCTATAAGATATTCAGCGGCCGACGAGGCCTCCGGTTATTCGCCGGACGCAAGGGACGAGCTGAGAGTCTGCTTCAGGAGTTTGCCGAAAAGATCTCGCTTATCGAGCACAAGCAAAGAGTCCTGAGCGTCTACACGAACGAGTACTTCAACACCTTCAATGAGGCGGGGTGGCAAGAACTTCAGGTGTTAGTGGATAACGTGAGGACGATTGAAACATCACTGCGCGTGATGTTCGATCAAGGGCGGTACGCACAGGTTGTCGAGGTGTGTGACTACCTCCTGGGCCGCGCCTCCGTCGAATCTGCGCGGGATGTTGCCGGTGCTTATGAGGGGTTGTCATTGGTTGAGAACTGGCGTGAAGAGTCGAGAGTAATCCTCCTGAGGCTGATTCAAGCAACGACCTCATCCGCGGTTAAAACGGCGGAGTTGGGGGTGGCTCGCAAGCGTATGAGTCGCAGGCCGACGCTCTTGTCCCTGGCTGAGCTCCGGGATTCGATGGGAGACTTCTAAAAGTCGTTGAGGCGACGGTAAGTCATTGTAAATTAATGCTTAATGAGCGTTCTGTTAAAACGCTCATGATCTCGCTGATTGTAACCGATATTTCCAGCAGGGTAGTGAAAAATGATTTCCTGTTGCGCATTTCGATAGATTGACTGCAACTTCGTTGGAGCCGCCGAAAAAATCCTCAGCGTATCACAGTGGATACGCCTCCGGTTTTTTCGTCGTCCCCGCCTCGTTTCGTCAAATCTCTCAAAATGCTCACGACGGAACCATTTTTCACAACCCAGCTTGTGGCTAGGAAAATACCCGGGGAAAGGTATGTCAGACGCGCATGCACCGAAAACAGAGGAAGCTCCAGCAGAGGGAGCACCTAAAAAGAAAAAGAAAAAAATGATCTTCATCGCTCTCGGTGTCGCGTTCCTCGTTGCAGGGGCGGGCGTTCCGATGTTCCTCATGGGGGGAGCCCCCGAAGAGGCGGCAGTGGCTCCTGAAGAGGAGGAGCATCACGAGGAGGAGAAGCACCTCGAGACAGCGGACCTGGGGTCGGTTGTCGTGAACCTCTCCGAGGCTACCTCGTTCCTCAAGGCGCATCTTCTTGTAGAGTTCGATAACGCGGTGGTGGAAAAGCAGATGAAGCCTCCCGCCGAGGGTGAAGCGCATGCCGCTGAAGAGGGTGGCGGTGGCCACGGTGGAGGAGACAAAGCGGGCGCCGCGCCACTTCCTGAGTTTATGGCCAAGCGAGAGATTCAGATCAAGGATACCATCCTTAAGGTGCTCTCGTCGAAGAAAGCTGACGATGTGCTCACCCCTGATGGAAAGGAGCGTCTTAAAGATGAACTCATCGAGGGCTTAAATGAAGCTGTCGGGCTTGAGGAGCCTCCACTCACCGCGGTCTATTTCACCGAGTTCATCATTCAATAGTTTCTAACTGACGCTTCAATGCAGGATAGGAGTTTTGGAGGGGGATCTTATCCCCCTCTTTGTTGAGCGCTTCCGCTAATTGGGGTGGAAGCTCCGGATCTTTTCCAATAGCCCGAGATACCGTGTCAGCGAATTTCGCTGGATGCGCAGTCGCGAGAACAACCCCCGGATGAGAAGAGGCTGTTTGTTGTCGGTATCGCTCGAGGGCAAGGACTCCGACAGCGGTATGCGGATCAAGCACGTAGCCCGTCTCATGATAGGTTCTTGAGATGGTGGCGAGCGTTTGTTCATCCGTGATTCGGTCCCCTGAAATCGTCGTCCGCATCGAGCCGACCTCGTTTCCGTAGAGAGAGAGAAGGCGAAGATAGTTGCTCGGGTTCCCCACATCCATCGCGTTCGAGATCGTTTCGCGAGAGGGGTGTGGAAGGTAGTTTCCTGAGCGTAAGTATTCTGGGAAGGGGGCGTTAATGTTACACGCCGCGATAAAGTGAGACGCTGGCATTCCCATGAGATGTCCGATAATTCCACCGGTCAGATTTCCGAGGTTGCCGCTCGGAACGGAAAAGATGGGCGCGTCGAGAGCGTTGAGTCGAAGCGCGGCATGTACGTAGTAAAACATCTGAGGGAGGAGTCTCGCGATGTTGATAGAGTTCGCGGAGGTAAGAGCCTGGCGCGAGGTCAAGTCCTCGTCACCGAGGGCTTGTTTGACGAGCGCTTGACAGTCATCGAACGTTCCATCCACCTCATACGCGGTGACGTTGTGACCAAGGGTTGTCATCTGCTTCTCTTGGACCAAGCTCACTTTGCCCTTGGGAAAGAGGATCGCTACCCGGATCGGGGGTGATGAAGCGTTGTCAAAAAACGCGTTGGCGACGGCGCTCCCGGTATCCCCCGATGTCGCTACGAGGACGGTAAGGGGTCTCTTCGGTGCTCCCAGAAAGTGGCGGAAGAGCCTGGCCATGAATCGCGCGCCGAAGTCCTTGAAGGCGCAGGTGGGGCCGTGGAAGAGCTCAAGGATGTGCGTGTTCTCAGAGATCTGTCGCACGGGAACGTCGAAGGTAAACGCCTCAGCGCATAGGTTCTTCAATACGGTTGTCGGTACGTCGTCAGCAAGGAATGGTTGCGCTAGTTCGAATGCGAGATCTGGGAAGGGGAGCTCTGCGAGTTGCGCAAAGGTTGCTCCGGGTACATGAGGAATCTCGACTGGAAGATACAGTCCTCCATCGGGAGCGAGTCCTCGAAGAACTGCATCCGACCATCGATGTCGGATCGAGTTGTCCTTTGTTGAGAAGAGTTCCACCGATTATTCCTTGTGCGTGACGACCGCGCCGGTCCCGTTTATCTGAGAGACATACGAATTGGAGGCGATATCGAGAGCCGCGAAAGCGTCCTTCATCGCCGCGCCGACCCGATGGGCAGTTTTCTCACAATCCGTAAGAGCGAATACGGATGGCCCCGACCCGGAAATAGAGCATCCGGCGGCTCCAGCCTCAATCGCCGCTCGCTTCGCGGCGGCGTATCCAGGAATGAGTTGCGCCCGTTCAGGCTCTACGATGCGATCCTCAAGCGCGCGTCCCATCAGCCCTACGTCGTTCTTATAGATGCCAGCGACGAGCGCGGCGACGTTGCCCCACTGCGATATGGCGGATTCAAGGGAAACGGAGCGCTTCAATACCTTGCGAGCGTCTTGAGTTTTGAGCTCAAGATTCGGTGAGAGAACGGTGACCCACACGTGTGATGGTGTGGGAAGGTGGATCACATCAAGTGGCTCGTAACTTCGAATCAGCACGAAGCCTCCGAGAAGCGCTGGCGCGACATTGTCAGCGTGGCCAGCACCGCAGGCGACGCGTTCCCCCTCCATAGCGAATGGCAAAAGTTCCTCGCGAGATAGTGGGGCACCGCACAGTTCGTTTGCGGCAACGACTGCGGCAACGGTGCTGGCGGAGCTTGAACCGAGTCCGCTCCCGATAGGTAGCCCTTTTACGAGAGATATCTCTAGTCCGATATCAGAGAACCTACCGCTCTCCCGATGCTGCAGGTGTTTGAGGAGCGCTACCACAGAGACGCCCGCGGTGTTCCTGCTCGGCTCCTTACTGAGGAGCCCGTTGTCGCCCGTGATCTCCGAAATAGAGATACCGGGAGTCGCGGATCGTCGTACGGTAACGGTGTCCCCCGGAGCCGCAACAGCAAAACCGAGAACATCGAACGCGGAGCCCACGTTCGCGACGGTGGCCGGAGCAAAAACGGTTACTGATCGCATAGAAACCCTGGGTTAGCTTGCTATTCGGATAATATCAGCGAAAACGCCGGCGGCGGTTACCTCTGCTCCCGCTCCAGGCCCCTTCACGACGAGGGCGTTTGGTGAGTACCGTCGTGTTGAGAAGGCCACGATATTGTCGCTGCCGGAGAGGGCGCAGAAGGGGTGATCGAGGGGGACCGCGCGTAGTCCTATCTCGGCTCGTCGCTCAACGCAGTCGATAAGCGCGCCGAAGAAGAGACGCTTGCCGCTCGCTCGCGCCTGAGTAACCTGCTGCTCAAAGTGCGAGTTGAGGGTTGGTAATCTCTCCAGAAATTCATCGACCGACCACGAGGAGGCTTCAGGTGGAAGGATCGGATGAATCGCTACCTGCGATATCTCGAAGGGAAGTCCGGCGTTTCGCGCGAGGATCAGGACTTTGCGGGCCACATCGGCCCCTGAGAGGTCATCGCGAGGATCTGGCTCAGTATACCCGAGCTGCTTCGCTTCGCGAACCGCGTCGCTAAATGACCGCCCCTCGTCCATCGAATTAAAGATGAAGCTCAACGTGCCGGAAAGCACCGCTTCGATCCGATGGACCTTGTCTCCACTCCGCACGAGATCGCGGAGGGTGCTCAGTACCGGAAGCGCTGCGCCTACGCACGTTTCGTGGAGGAACGGCGTCCTTCGATCGTGTGCCGCGGAGAGGATCTGATTGTAGAGGTCGATCTCTGAGGAAATCCCTCGCTTGTTCGGTGTTACCACTGCGATATTCTTTCGAAGGAGCCTCGCATAGTGCTGAGGAACATCCTCGCTCGCCGTGCAGTCAACGAACACGCAATTCGGTAGGTGGGCAGTGCGAATATGGTCGACGAAGTCTGATGCTATAAATGCCGGCGAGGAATCCGAGAGCTCGATGGTGAAGTCGAGGGAGTCATCGCTTTCCTTCGCGAGTATCATCTTACGACTGTTGGCGATCCCTCGTAGTTGTAGGTCGAGCGCCAGGGTATCTCGAAGGATATCGCGTTGAGCGTCCAGTTGTTTGAGCAGGGTGCTGCCGATCAGGCCGGTGCCGATAATCCAGAGATTGATCGTCTTCGCGCGGTTGGCGAAGAACTCATCGTGGAGCGCGTTGAGCGCTTTTGTTTCGTCCTCGTGTGAAATAACGGCCGAGATGTTAAGCTCTGATGAGCCTTGAGCCACTGCGACGACGTTGATCGCGTTTGACCCTAACGCCGCGAAGACGCGAGCCGAGATTCCCGGCGTTTGTCGCATCCGTTCGCCCACGATCGAAACTATCGCGAGGTCCTCCTCAACCACGAGTGGCGAGATCATGCCTGCTTGAATCTCAAGCGCGAACTCCTCGTGCACGGCGCCGCGCGCTGAATCAATTGAGGTCGGATCAATTGCGCAGCAGATCGTGTGCTCGGATGAGGCCTGTGTAATGAGGATGATGTTGATGCGGGCTGCGGCGAGCGCCTTGAAGAGTCGAGCCGCGGTCCCAGCGACACCTACCATGCCGCTTCCCTCAAGTCTGATTAGAGCGATGGAGCCTATCGATGAGATACCGGTAATCGGATAGGGCAGGGTCGCGGCGTTCTCGACGATCCGTGTCCCAAGGCTATCAGGTCTAAGGGTGTTTTTGATAACGAGTGGAATGTGTGCGTCGATGGCGGGTTGCATCGTTGGAGGATAGATCACCTTCGCGCCAAAATGGCACAGCTCCATCGCCTCTTCGAACGTTATCTCTGGAATCGGAAAGGCTTTCGGCACCTTTCGTGGATCGGCGGTGAGCATGCCGTCGACATCGGTCCAGATCTCAATCTCATCGACAGTGAGCGCCGCGCCGAGGATGGACGCCGTGTAATCGGAGCCTCCTCGACCTAGGGTCGTTGTGAGTTCTGTGTTCGATGTGCCGATAAATCCGGTGACGATCTGTAGTTTCGGATGTGAGGCGAAATATGCCCTCGTCGCTGCCTCGGTTTTCTCCTTGTCCGGACGAGCATTTCCAAACACCTCATTCGTCCACACGATCTCCCGCGCGTCGAGCATCTCCGCGTCATGTCCACGAGATATGAACGCCTCCGCGATGATGAACGCCGAGAGGCGTTCTCCGAAGCTCATGATCAGATCGAGAGTTCGAGGGCTACACTCGCTGACGAGTGTGATTCCGTGCAGAAGATCTCCGAGTTCGTTAAGGGTCACCTTTGCGCTTGCGAGGATGGCGCTTCTTCGAGCCACGGGCACCAGGGCTTCGATCGCCTCCAGGTGGCGCCTTTCCAGGGCTTGAAGCCTCGTCTTGTAGCCGTCATCCCCTTTGGAGGCTTGATTGGCCAAGCCGATCAGCTCATCCGTAACCCCTTGAAAGGCGGATACCACTATCCCTCGCACCTCCCCCGGTGCGTATCGATTGGAATGTGTTACGAGCTCTATGATTGAGGATATACGCTCTGGGGTGCCAACGGATGAGCCACCAAATTTAAGGATCTTCACAAGGTTCCTACTAGTGCTCCGTCCAAAAATTTTTTTCACCTGTCGACGGAGCGTTCATGCGACGGGCCCTAGAGGTTTCTATAGTCTTTTCAACGCCATAGGCGTAGAAAACGAACAGCCCTAGTGCGGCAAGCGACATATCTCAGTGAAAAAACACTTTCTGGGCGCCGCACTAGAAATTCCTATCTCTTTTGAGGAGGTTATCACGATGGCTGGGGGGGAAGGAAAGGGAGAATACGTCGCGAGGCGTCCAGAGGGCGAATCGGGGTGAAAGGATTTGAACCTTCGACCTCACGGTCCCGAACCGTGCGCTCTAGCCGGGCTGAGCTACACCCCGATATTCCTGAATAAGATATGGGTATTACCGGGTCCTTGCAAGAAAATTTACGAAGGGGGAACAAGTCATAATCATTAGGCTACAGGCGGAATCGGTTCGGCCATAACCCCACTAGATCCTTCTGAGGTAGGGTGCTCCGGTTTTTGCGTGGAGAGCCTCACTCGGTGGTGAATGTGAACGATATGGAGCAGAACAAAGCGCAGCAGCACCATCACGAACAGCAGCATGACGCGGCACTCCGTGATGACCTCACGTGGACGCAGTACATCACGAACCTCGCCGCGAACAAGCTTGCCCCTCCTAAATCGCAAACATCAAAGGTTCTCGAGGATTTCCTGAGCCGTTTGAGTGAAGAGCTCTACGAAAAGGGGGAGGGGCGGATTCGGGAACGCCTCGGCGGAGGAGATGGAGCTTCCGATAAAGATCGCGCGTTTCAGTCTTCAGACGTTGGCAAGGAGGGGAGTGTCTCCCCGATTGGGCTGGCGGCCGCGAACGCGGATACCATGACCCTTGAGCAACCGCTCGTCGGGCAGCAGGAGGCACCGCAGCTCACCATGGCGACCGCCAAGATGGAGAGCTTCTCATTCTCCGGTAATCAGGACCTCGCCCGTCCCACCAGCTCTGTTCAGCAGCTCCACCAGGAGATCATAGCTGGAAATAGATGGATCGATGTGTTGTGGCAGTTCATCGCCGCCCATCAAAAGCGACTCGTTGATCCGGAGCGACTCGGCATAGAACCATCTGAACGAATGGATATTCAGGTCGAGTTGATTCGTCAGATTGCGGCTTCATACGATAAGCTCGGCATGTTGACTCGTCTCCCTGACTCGCTCAGCGAAGCGCGCGAATTGAAGGTGGTTGACGACATTCGCACGATGGCTCTCGTGTATGTGACGAGGAGTCTCATGGATGTCGCCTCACCGTCAGAGATCGCTGACGACAATGACGAGACCTCCCCGAAAAAGCGACAATCTATCGAATTTCCCCGCTCGGTTATCAGCCCGTACGAGGGGATTCAGCCAATTGAATTTGATCCGATGGAACTACTTGTGAACGTGTAAGGTGAGTGATCTTTATGTTTCGTGTGCTAAATCGATACGATGAAGTGTTTCAAATTGAGATGGATGGCTGGTGCTTTGGCGTTACGAACTATCCCGGTGAGGTATCGGCGCAAGTTGTTCATCGAATTATCCGCTTGCTCGCCTCCTCGTTTCAGACCGCAATTGAACACAATGTGGTGTTTGATATCCTCGACCTGGCGTCGAAGTTTTCGGTAGCGGCTCGATGCCTCGTGCATGAGCAGGAGATTGCGTACAGCATCATCGCGCAACTTCCAAATCCAGCGAACCTCCACGAGGATCAACAGTGTGTGCTTGGTATGGTTATCGACAAGGTCGAACAGCGATACCCTGGGGTTCTCGAGACCTTCTATAAGCGGTGGCAGATCGGAGCTCGCGAAGCGGCGTAACGAGCGACCTAAAGGCTTTGTGCCGGCTCTATTCGGGAACCAGCATGGGCTGGGCACGTTAATCTTGACCCTCTGAGTGGTCGCCGCGCAATTTCCTAAGTACCTGGAATGATGGGTGTTAGTCGTTCTATTTCAGTTTCTCGTCCAATCAGTCGATTACGTCCTATGTAGGAGTGTCGATGGGGGTGGAGGGCGTTACCCAGTAGACGCCTAGGTACCCTCCAGGACGTGCATGGTTGGCAAAACACCACATGGGACGTGTGAACTTGTGTATCTTCAAGGCCCAAGAGGGCCTGATGTAGCCGTGTGCGCTCCGAACTCCCTGCGCACCACACTCGGACACTGGACAACCCGTCTTGTGGCCGCGCTGCTCCTACTCTGTGCGGGTATGTTCGTCGACGGTGTATGCGAGGCTGTCGCAGCGAACGTGACCGCGGTGACTTCCTCTCATCCGAATGGATCGTATCGGGCTGGTCAGACAATAGCGATACAGGTTGTCTTCGATCAGCCGGTCTCTGTGAATGCCGCGGGTGGTACCCCAACACTGACCCTTGAAACGGGGGCCTCTGATGCGGTCGTGACCTACAGTGGTGGAAGTGGAACCTCTTCCCTTGATTTCTCCTACACGGTTGCGAGTGGTCATAGTTCATCAGATTTGCAATACCTCTCGAGCACGGCTCTCGCCCTTAACGGCGCTACGATCAAGGATGGCGACGGCGTCAACGCTACGTTGACGTTGCCGAGCCTCTTGAGCGCTTCGTCGTTGGGTGGTGGAAAGAGTATCGTGATAGATACGACCGCGCCGACCGTCACGCTTTCGACCACTGAGTCCAACCCAACAAAAGCGTCACCGATTCCCGTCACGATTACGTTTAGCGAGCCTGTAACTGGCTTCACCCAAGGAGACCTCTCCGTTAGTAACGGCAGCGTATCGAGTGTATCCGGCTCGGGTGCATCCTACACCGCTCAGATTGTGCCATCCGCCCAGGGCACCGTAACAGTTGATGTGGGTGCCGGGGCAGCTACCGACACCGCTGGAAATAGCTCGTCGGCTGCGTCGCAGCTGGTAAGGACCTTTGATTCAGTGGCTCCCACAGTGAGCAACGTGACGAGCTCAACCTCGAATGGCACCTACAAGACAGGGGACGCTATCTCTGTAACAGTTCATATGTCAGAGGTCGTCACGGTAACGGGAACGCCACGATTGACCCTGGAGACCGGCTCCAGTGACGCAGTTGTAAATTACGTGAGCGGTAGTGGAACATCCCAGATTGTTTTCACCTACACGGTCGCGTCAGGGCATAGCTCGGCAGATCTTGATTACGTCAGCGTGTCAGCGCTCGCACTTAATAGTGGTACGATTCGTGACGCGGCGACCAACAACGCCACGCTGACCCTTCCAGCACCCGGAGCTGTAGGTTCGCTGGGGGCGAACGCGGCTCTTGTCGTGGACGCGGTTGCCCCAACGGTTACGGGAGTATCCTCGACCGCCGCAAATGGAACCTACAAGGTTGGGGACGTTATCGATATACAGGTCTCTCTCTCTGAGCAGGTGGTCGTTACGGGGACGCCGCGGCTTACCCTTGAAACAGGGGCAAGCGATGCTGTTGTGAACTATTCAGGTACCAGGGGCACTCCAGTCTCTAGCCTCACATTCACGTACACGGTCGGCGCATCCCACACCTCCGGAGATCTGGAACTTCAGTCCACAACGGCGTTAGCCCTGAACGGAGGGAGTATCGTGGATGTCGCTGGCAACTCAGCGGTCCTTACCGTGCCAATTGGCGCCTCCGCCGGGTCGCTCAGTGGGGCGAAAGCGCTCGTGATTGACGGCGTCTCACCAACCGTTTCGAGTGTGAGTTCCACTAAAGCCGCTGGGTCATACAGGGCAGGGGAGATTATCTCACTACAGGTCACCTTTTCTGAGGCTGTTACCGTGTCGGGAACTCCGCGGTTGACGCTTGAGACCGGAGCCTCGGATGCTGTCGTGAATTATTCGAGTGGCACTGGAACTACCACGCTCAATTTTACCTATATTGTCAGTGCCGGCCACACGTCATCTGATCTGGATTACATATCTTCATCCGCGCTCTCGTTGAATGGTGGATCTATCACCGATAGTGCCGGCAACGCCGCGGTCCTTACGTTGGCGACTCCGGGAGCCGCAAATTCGCTTGGCGCGAACGAAGCGATCGTGATCGATACGACCGCCCCAACGGTAACCGGGATTAGCTCATCCACGGCAAACGGTTCGTACAGAGCCGGTCAATCGATCAGTATACAGGTGACCTTCAACGAAGCTGTTACGGTAATAGGTCCCCCACAAATTACCCTTGAGACTGGCTCCTCAGACGCAGTGGTGAACTATGTCTCCGGAACAGGTTCAACGTCCCTTACCTTCACCTACACGATTCAAGCTGGACACACCACGTCTGATCTCGACTACGTTTCAACCGAAGCTCTCGCCGGTACAATAACGGACACGGCGGGAAATGCCGCTGTCCTGACGCTGCCGTCGCCAGGTGCGGCGGGATCTCTTGGGGCGAACAAAGCGTTAGTAATAGACACCACCGTCCCCACATCAACACTAACCACCACGTCGTCGAATCCGACCTCTACCTACCCGATACCGGTAACGATAACGTTTCCGGAGAACGTTACAGGATTGGCGTTGACGGACTTTACGGTCACAAACGGATGTGTGTCGAACCTGGTCGGGAGTGGCTCAAGCTACACCGTTAACCTCAATCCGAATGCGAATGACACGATTACTATCTCCTTGCCGGGAAATTCGGTAACCGACACCGCAGGAAATGGTAATACCGCGGCGACACCACTCTCCATCTCCTTTTATACAGACGCTCCACGAGTAACGAGCGTCTCTTCAAGCTCACTCAATTCATCGTACAAAGCCGGAGATCTCATCTCAGTTCAGGTCCAATTCTCTGAGGCTGTCACAGTGAGTGGCACGCCCCGCCTGACGTTAGAGACCGGAGCAAGTGACGCGGTCGTGAACTATTCGAGTGGAAGTGGAACGTCATCCCTCACCTTTGATTACACCGTTGCCGCTGGGCACACCAGTTCGGACCTTGATTATCAGACCGTCGCGCCTCTCGCCCTCAACGGCGGAAGTATCTTTGATACAGCGACATCAACCTATACCGCGGCGTTTCTCTTCGCGTGTCCAGGCGCCACCGGCTCACTGGGAGCTAATAAGGCTATCGTCGTCGATACGACAAGGCCTACTGTATCGAGCGTGGGCTCGGCGACGACGAACGGGGCCTACAAGGCTGGGACCTCAATTGGCGTCACGGTCAACTTCTCGGAGGCCGTGTACGTGACGGGGACGCCGCAGGTAACCTTGGAGACGGGGCTTAATGACGGAGTAGCGTCGTACGTATCAGGTAGTGGAACGACAGCCTTGGTGTTCTCCTATACCGTGCAGAGTGGGCATAATTCATCGGACCTCGATTACGCGTCGACCTTAGCGCTGTCCGTGAATGGAGGCTCCATCAAGGATTTAGCCGGAAATGACGCGACCCTCACACTCGCCACTCCGGGAGCAGCGAACTCGTTGGGTAACGCGAAGGCACTCATCGTCGATACCGTTGCCCCGACGGTGTCAAACGTGACCGCCTCTAATACAAATGGGAGTTACACCGTGGGGACGACGATCAGTCCGCAGGTGGTGTTCTCCGAGTTGGTCATCGTTACCGGAACGCCACAGCTTGCTCTTGACGCTGGGGTTCGCGTCGCGGGCGCCACGTACTCTTCAGGTAGTTCATCCGCCACCCTTGTGTTCAGTTACTCAATTCAGGCAGGCGATACGAGCTCTGATCTGGCCTATACTGGTGTAAGCGCTCTCTCGACCAACGGTGGCGCTATTCGGGACGCAGCCGGTAACGATGCTGTTGTGACACTCGCAAGTCCAGGGGTAGCTGGGTCCCTCGACATGGCCAAGAATATTATAGTGGATACAACAGCACCGACCGTTGTTGGGGTCTCCTCAAGTACCGCAGACGGACTCTATACCGTGGGCGGAAGCGTCACGATACTCGTTCAATTCTCTGAAGTCGTGAACGTAACCGGCATGCCTCAACTCGCGATGGGCTCGGGAGGTGGGGCCAACGCTACGTACGTTTCGGGAAGTGGTACGACGGTCTTGACGATGACCTACACCGTTCTGGCGGGTCACACATCCGCCGACCTCGATTACGCCTCGACCGTCGCACTCACGGGCACGATTAGGGACGTCGCGACCAACACGGCGGTACTGACCCTTCCGGCTCCAGGTGCGGTGGGTTCCATCTCAGATGACAAGGCTATCCAGATCGATACGACCGCGCCAACAGTGCTAGGGGTGACCTCTTCAGCGACCGACGGGTACTACAGGGTTGGTAGCACCATTGGTCTTACGGTGACCTTCTCGGAGCCTATTACCGTCGTGGGATCACCGACCCTGTTAGTTGAGACGGGAAGTAGTGATGGAGTTGCTGCTTACTCTGGCGGAAGTGGCACCACGGAGATTGTATTTCAGTATACGGTTGGGGTCGGAGAGAACTCCGCGGACCTCGATGTGGTGACATCGGGGGCTCTTTCAACCAATGGGGGATCCTTGCGTGATGCCGCGACAAACCATGCCGACCTCACCATAGCGACCCCAGCGATCAGTCAGAGCCGAGCGATCGTTGTTGATACAACCGATCCGAGCGTCATTGTATCCTCGAGTGCATCTCCCGCAACCCGTACATCGCCGATACCCTTTACTATTACCTTTTCTGAACCCGTCGTTGGTTTCGAACTCGGAGATATCTCAGTCACGAACGGAGCCGCCGGTAATTTTGTGTCGGTAAGTAATTCCGTTTATACGGTTGAGGTGACTCCATCGGGAGAGGGTGATATCGGTGTATCGATACCGCAGAGCGTGGCAGAGGACCTCGCCGACAATCTCAATACGCAATCGTCGGTCTTGACGGTCACCTACGATACGACGCCTCCAACCGTGACGCTCAGCTCCGTGGCGCCACCCTTATTTAATACGCCATCTTTTTCGGTATCGATCTCGTTCAGTGAATCTACGAATGATTTCGATGTCAACGATATTACGGTTACCAATGGAACGTTATCCAATTTCTCGGGAAGTGGAACATCCTACACGGTGGATGTTCTGCCGATTGCGGAGGGACTCGTTGAGGTTTCAGTCGTTGGTGAGAGCGCTCACGATATCGCCGGAAACGGTAATGTGGCCTCTGCCACGATGTCGAGGACCTACGACGTGACAGGGCCCACCGTGGATATCTCCTCAACCGCCACGGCAGTAACCAATCGTAATCCGTTCCCGGTGACCCTCACCTTCAATGAACCGGTCACCGGATTTATCATCGGTGATCTTGTGATTACCAACGGTAGTGCGTTGAATTTCGTCGCGGTTAGTGAAACCGTGTACACCGTCGATATCGCGCCCGCGGCGGAGGGGGTGGTGGAGGTTTCGGTTGGTGGAGGGATTGCCCAGGATAGCGCTGGTAACGGAAACGTGGCATCGGCGACCTTCAGTCGAACCTACGATGAGACATCGCCTACCGTATCCCTCTCATCGACAGCGCCGTCCGTTACCAACACATCTCCTATTCCCGTCACCATTACATTCAGTGAGGCTGTTACCGGATTCGTAGCTGGGGATCTAAGTGTGGCAAATGGTGTCGTTTCAAGCTTGAGTGGTAGTGGCTCCACGTATAGTGCCGAGATCCTTCCGAGCGCGGATGGTGTGGTGACGGTTTCGGTCGGAGAAGGGATAGCTTTAGATAGCGCTGCGAATGGAAACGTCGCGTCTGCAAGCCTCTCTCGTACCTTCGATACGGTCGGGCCGTCCGTCACTATAACCTCCTCCGTGGGAGCGGTTTTCAATTCCTCGCCGTTTACCGTCACGCTCACGTTTAGCGAGTCCGTTTCTGGGCTTGATGTGGGAGATATCGTCGTTATCAACGGCAGCGCCTCGAATCTGATAGGAGATGGTGTGGTGTATACCCTCGATATCACTCCAGCGAGTGAAGGGGTGGTGACAGTGTCGGTGCCAGAGGGAGTGGTTATCGATGGCCCCGGAAATGGTAATTTCGCGTCAGCTCAACTTTCGCAGGTCTATGACCTCGCGGCACCGACCGTGACCCTGTCATCCTCATTGGGAGATCCAAGTAACGTGAATCCGATGCCGATACAGGTGACCTTTTCAGAGAGTGTGCTTGGACTCACCGCGGGAGATTTTAGCGTCGCCAACGGAAGTGTCGTGTCGCTGACGGGGAGTGGAGCAGAGTACGTAGTGTCTATAGCCCCGGCAGGTGATGGAGTGGTTGAGGTTTCCCTTTCAGGTGGTGTGGCTACAGATGTGGCGGGAAATGGAAACCTGGCTTCAAATGTCGTCGCCCGCACCTACGATTCCGTTGCTCCGAACGCTCCGGCTATCACATCGCCGACATCCGGGGCGGTGCTCACGACGGATTCGCCTGGCTTCACAGGAACTGCTGCTGCGAACGCTCAGATAGAGGTGCGGAGCGACGCCGGGATTCTCTGCTCCGCCAACGCCGACGTTTCAGGGGGATGGAGCTGCAGCGCTTCTCAGATGCCGGAGGGGCGTCACGATGTGACCGCGTACGCCACTGACTCCGCTGGGAATCGAAGCGTTGGTTCTGAGGTTCTACCGATCGTCATTGACGCGCAACCGCTCATGGCGCCGATTCCCAGCTCCGCCGCGTCTGAAATCACTAGTGATACGACACCTCGTTTGTCAGGAGTCGGCGCCCCGGGGACGGTTATACGGATACGTCTCGGATCTTCGACCTTGTGTACCACCACTGTTGACCCGGAGGGGTTTTGGAGCTGTGAGCTTTCGGAGCTCGCCACTGGTGTCCACTCTCTGTTCGCTTGGGCTCAAGATCCCGCGGATGACACTGTATCGGTTGATGTTCCCCTCTCCGTCTTCATCGGTTTGGGCTACAACGGGGTGATTCGTTCAGGGGACTTAGAGGGAACTCCGCTTGAGGGGGTGTCGATTTCCTATGAGTCCGCAACAACTGTAAGTGATAGCGCTGGAACGTTCTTGTTGCCCGTTCCCGATGAGCCGGGGGTTACGCCGGTCCTGTCGAAGCGGGGATGGTCGTTCTCCCTGTCATCGACTGAGTCGGTAGAAGGGGGAGTTATCTACCGATATAGCGCGGTGCCCGCACTGGAGTCTCGGAGCTATGCGATATGGGACGCGGCCACGCCGGGAACTACTCATATTCTCAAGCTTCTGAATAAGGGCTCTTCGACGCAGACTCCTGCCGTAACGCTCTCTTCACAGGATGGCGCGGAGTGCGGAGCCCTTACCGGAGGAGCTATCGCCCCGATGAGTGACGCCCGAATTGATCTTTCGGCCTCTCGATGTTTGTCGATTGGAACGGTGGGTGTGATCGCGGTGACGAGCGGCGACGCCTACGATGGGGAGTTTGAATCCCTTGTTCCACGGGGTGGCGACGTGGATATCCGGACGAGTGGTTCGATGCCCCTCATGAACGGACTCTTTGGATCGTCGTACGCAACCTTCGATACGGGGGCCGCCGTGCTAGATAAAAAGCTCGATAAAAGATTTGTCGAGAACGCCCTCATTATCGGCAACGTCAGTGATCAAACCGCGACCTTTACGGTGAATTATTCAAGGGCAGGTGGTGGGGCATACAAAACGGAACGTGTGTCTATTCCTCCGCGAGGCGTAAGCAGACTCGTCGTCGGAGATGTCAAACAAAAAGCTGCGGTCTCTGGACTCGTACAGATCACTCCAGATGATACTTCGTTGGAATACGTCGCGGCGATGCGGCGGTATGGATATAGCATAGTGCAGAACAAGAAGACGAAGGCGCTCGAAAAGGGCAAAACCTTCTATGTGATGAGCGAGCACGCGCGTGCCAGTGATGGGGGACGTTTCGTCGCTCGGTTTGACTACGCCAGCCCGCTGGATGCGCAGAGCTTCCTTGAGTTCGCGAACACCACGAACCAGCCGATCGGCGTCACGATCGAGCACACGGGCCTTGAAATAAAGCCTTCTAAACAGCCTGTGAAGAAAGGCAAGAAGATTCCCCCTAAAATCGTTTCCAAGAGATCGGTGGTGAGGGTCTCCGTTCCTCCACGTGGAACCCAGCGCGTAAAATTCGCCCGATTTATGAAGACATCTCGGGAGGGCACAGTTTCGATTGTAAGTGATGTGTCCGATGCGCTGCTCTGTAACGTAGTTTCTCACTCCTATACCCCTAAGAAGTTGTTGAGCGCGTCGAAGCTATCTGTGGTGACACCCTCGTACGGCGACGAGCACCATGGATTCTACGAATCAGCGCCGCCGTCCACGATACTGATCTCGAATATGGCGTCTGAGCAGGTAACGGCGACCGTGAATTGCTTTGTTGGTGGCGCGCTGAGTAACGCGGTGCCGCTCACTATCCCGGCAGGTGGC
>JAIXQT010000093.1 GCA_027485595.1 Pseudomonadota bacterium
AGTGGAGGTCTACCGTACTGCTTTCTCTGACCAATACAGGACAGAAGCACGTTAAGGAGCACAGGGTTCATTGTTGATTTTCGGTTACTTGGACGAAAGACTTTTAAGAAAGTCCGTTATTGTTTAATCCTGAGAGAAATAGCAACGCGATTTTTTCTGAAAGCTGCGTCACAAAAAAACGCCTCGTGTTTCATTTGCAATCTGCTAGACTACTGCACCAGCACACAAACACTCGACTGCCGAAATCCTAAAAAGTGACAAAAATAGGGTCTGAAGCCCGTTTGCCCGCATGGCGGTGCAGTTCTGAGGCTGAAAACGGTCGAAAATTTGAATTAAAAACAGAACTTTTCGCGCCATCGGTTGATGGGACAGATCGCACCGAAACTCGTTTTGCTCTGAAACGCCTGCTCTTTTCAGTAACACTCGAAGGTAGTCTGCACCTGCACGAACAGCAGCGGCTGCGAAATCCTAAAAAGCGCTCACCCGACTGCTTTTACACGACGCGTTGCATATCCTTTAAAAACGTCGCTAGTGCATGTACGGGCTCTTCCTGACAGAAACTGTCGAGAGTTGCGTGCGTGCTTCCTTGATTTGCGGCATCTACCCACGAACGATCTAGACAGTCTTCTCGTGTGGGGTTACCAAGTAGCAGGAGCATGCGCACCGCGGGGTCGATGTTGATTTTCTTGGTACTGTACTTGACGATGCGTGCCTGCATTGCTTCATATTCTTCCTCCCAGTCTACCGGTGTCCCTACGGGTTGGAGAGCCCAGAACACGTACTCCTTCCAGGAGTGTTTGACGGGGTTCTCGTCTTTCTCCTCTGGTATGTCCTCCAAAGGAAAGACGCGAACTCCGTGTCGGTTGTATACTCTCAACGAAGTGGCGTACACGGGAGGTTGTATAAGTATGGCGAGCAGGTCTTCTTCTGTAATAATGACATATCTTGAGTCTCCCTTGATCTTGACGGCGTAACGTGAGACGGCTAAAAACTCGTTTTTCAAGTTGTGTGCCGCAATGTACTTGAGCCAACACGCGTAGTTGTACGACAGTACAGCTTTTTCACGGAGAGGGTTGGAAGGCGATAGGCGATGGAGTGACTTGGGGTTGTCCAGTACGTTATCGATACTTACCTTGTCGTCATCCTGTAATTCAACGAGTGAAGATGCGATGTGTACGTCTATGTCCATGTCCACATCTACATCTTGATCCACTTCTTCTTCAACCTCGACCTCGACCTCGACCTCGACGCTTTCTTGTTCTGAAACAGCAGCGACAACGTCGGCAACGTGTTGCAGAGCATTACACGCCGAAACTACGCCGTGGTCTCTCTGTGTCGTGTAGCTTGCCTGTACTGTAGCACACAAGGATTCGATGGCGGGTGGTGGGGTCGTGTACGTCGAGGTCCAGAGTGTTTTCAGTGACCGGACCGTCCAGTCAACCTCGTTCCCACTCTCTACGTAATAGGGCTTGAAGACTGCTTCCTGGAATCTTGCGGTTTCGAGTACTGTAGTCTCGTCTGTCGTGAACATACGCACCGCCGACTTGATGGACTGCACACACCCTAATCGTCGACGTTTCTGCAGGACTGGTTCTTCGATGCACCAGTCTAGTACGCGTGCCAGGTGGATTGCGCTACGCGACTGGAACTTCATATCCATCTCCGGTGTCAACATGAAATCTATGGTGTGACCAAGGTGGATGTTTCTTAGTCGGAATACCGACTGGGCCACCCTGGTCAGTGTAGATGTCGTACTAACGGACACAAGTCCGTGCAGGTAGTAAGGTTGGCGAAAGTCGATACCTACCGTGTGCTTAAAGTCGTACAGATAAAAGCTATTCTCTCTGTCATAGACTTGTCCTTTATAGGGGATGGGCTTTGCCTGTGCTCGGATAAAGATCAGACGTTCTCCGTCACGTACAAAGTAGATGACTTGCTTGACCTCTGGAAGCATAGAGTGTAGCCTGCTCACATAAAAGTCAATGTCCTGCAGGCGCAACAACCCTGCCGCGTCAATCAGGGCATCGTAAGACAACGCTCCGGACAACAATTCCTCCTCGATGTACGATTGCCTCTGCCGTTCGTCGCGAAGTGAAACAGGTGGGGCTGTAAGGACCAAGATCTTACTAGACTGTGACTGGGTGATCCCTTGCATACCTGCGAGAGTACTCGACTGAGCGACTCTGTCGATACGAATCTCGTCGAGGTCTGCTGTATGGAGTGCTTGAGGTTCACCACTCATCAATGCTCTTGCGTACTGCACGGGAGTAGTAAAGTTGACCGTCCCCGAGAAACAGTGCTTTACTGGCGTGAGGGTCCGTGAAAGAGGTTCCATAAAGCTAATGTTCTTCTGGTCCGAGGCAGACTCAAAGTACAGAGGGCAAATGACGAGAAGGACATACGCAGCAACACGCTGAGCGAAGGAGTCTTTTCGGTTCAGGTCCACCACGTAATGTCCGTGTGCGGCTACAGATTGGAGAGGCTTGTCGGCCATCTCCTGCAAAATCAAAGCCACCACTGGGTCCGAGAAAAAGATGGTCAGGAACGATTTGACACCTGATAGAGTCTTGTGCTCCAGCACCTTGTGAAACATGTCCCCAAGGTGATACCACTGGAAATGAAACGACTCGTCGGTGTAACACCGGTGAGTAAGGATCAGTCGGAGCTGAATGTCGGTAAACTGAGACCCGTTTACCGGGTCTTGGGTTCCCCTGTACGGGATGGCCGTCAGGTAGTTGGAAGGTGGTTGGACCTTTTTTTGCGAGTCCGTGTAGTTTCCAAACCCAAAGTTGACATTGTACGTGTAGGTGTCGGCGACCTTTAACATGCGCTGCATATTGGTATCGATTCTCCCCACGTACATTGAGGGGTCTCTGAACTCTGAACTTACCTCGGCCTCGGAGAGGTACTGGGCGAACCACTTGTCGACTGTATCAGGAATATCACCTGGGCGTGTCAGTTGGAAGAGTCTGAACATAAAGTACACGGGGGATTGATCTTGGACACTTGGTCCTGTAAGGTTTAGCTGGCTCGTCACGGGGTCTATGGTGCTGTCAATCTCGTCGAAAATGTACGCCCTCTCGGTGTAGGTGGTTAACTGTCGATTCGCTCCGACTATCAGTCGCTGGAAACCCTTGTCTGAGAACACTGAAACGCCTTCGGACATGGTTTCGAGGTTCACCTTGTTTCCAAAGAGTCGCACCGTCCCCATCATGACGTCACAGCTCTGTTCCCTCAAGTGTACGGGCACAACCAGCGAAACGGACGTACCCTGTAATAAGTAAAAGGTCGTGAGAAACGGGGTGAGGACACTTGTCTTGCCTTTTCCCATGAGCATCTGGAACACCCTCCTTGAAGTAGTAGGTTCCAACATTTCCTTTAGAGTCGTGTACTGGTCCTTCCGCAGACAGAATCCTAACAGGAGTTCAACGAGCACAAAGGCGAGGTGAAACCACGGATCCTTTCTAAAGTCGGGGCTCTTACGAATCGAGGAATTGTACGTCACGACGGTACTTGGATTAATGCTCTCAAACAGGAAGTAGCGGACAGAGTCGGGGAACGATGCCACGCGTTCTTTGCGGAGCCTGTCTTGAACGAATGAGGCACACTTTTGAGCGTGCAGCAGGTACAGACTCTTGGCGTATTGTAGAAAGATTGTGGAAGCAGGTACGACAGGGATACTAAGAGCCTCTTTGCTTAGTCTATTGTGCGTCCTCCCAATCTTCGTGTCCGACACAGGGCCAAAGTGGCCGTAGTTGCACTGGAACCCCCATGTAAATGCGTTGTCCATCAATTCGTAGACTGCTGTCCGAAAGTCGACAACGTTAAATTCAACCGGTAAGTGCCTTGTCTCGCGTTTCCACACGGGCCACGTGCGTGCAAAGTCTTGGAACTCTGGTACCGTGGTAGAAAGGGTATGGGAGGGTTTTGTCACGTGTTTGGTGTACCATTTTTCGAGTTCGAAGGTCTCTGGCGGAGGTTCGAGTTCCTGTACGGAGTCGTGTATCGGAGACAGTGTTTGCGTATTCCAGAAAAGGTTCTGCATTGTGTGTGATGCGTAAAAGTTGCGAGTGTAGGTGAACAGGCTGTCGCCCTTGGCAGAGTTGTAGTTGCCGCCAAGCAGGAGGCCTGTGTAGTGAATGTCGTAAATGACATACCCCGAGAGTCTTGTATTTGCACTATGTTCCACCGCATATTTGAGGTGGTCCTCGCTATCACGGTAACTCGTCAAAGTAGGCAAGGCATAGCCCAAGACCA
>JAIXQT010000014.1 GCA_027485595.1 Pseudomonadota bacterium
AGCGATACCATCCCCTCCGTGATATCGTTGAGCCCCTCTCTCAAGCGAGATGAGAAGAAGGTCGCCTCAATGGTGCGGGGATACGAAATGAGGCATTGCGCCAGCGGAACATCATTATCGAATTGAGAGACCATCAGCCCCGGCTCCGCCTTGGGCATGCGCAACTCTCCTCGTCGAAACGCGACTCTTGAAAAGCGAGAACACCCGGTACCTACGATCTTCTCATAGACCGGGGTTCCTATCCTCAACTTCGCCGTCCGCTCAGTGACCTGAGACCCGCTAAAACTGAGGTGCTGGTCCCAATGCTGCGAACTGAGAGAGGCGGCGCACGTGGTGAACATAGCGATAATACGCTCTCTATCCATCAGCACTTGCGCAGCATGAGCGACCTCATCACCGTAGGTCTGGATAAGCGAGTGGCTACCACGACGTGAATAAAAGTTGAATGTTTGAGGTTTTCCCGGCTCGGTTGTGATAACGACCGCGCCATGGGGCACTCGGGAGTGTCCGCGTTCGATCTCACGATAGAAGGTCCACGCCCTTCCCTTTCGCCCAACGTGCCACGCGTCATGATCGGCGTCCATCAGCTCACGAAAGAGCTTCGACTGGAGCGGACGACCAACGGTCGGGAGTTCGGAGACTTTTTCGGTTCTTTTAACAGCAAGAGACATACAACGACTCTACGGTAGCAGCATGGGGTGAGGGACTCAAATAGTATCAGACCTTCGAAATGGGCCATCATGAACCCGTTTCAAGATCGATCTATTTCGAACAGTACAAAGCGACGGCTACCGGGGTTGGTTTTCTTTTTCGCCCCCCGCCCAAGCCAGATCGAACTGAGTGCTATAAAGCCTCCTGCAATCCACCTTGCGCTCCGACAAACTTCCGCCACATAGCCGAAAAGTGCCCACCATGCTCAACCAGCTTCGACAATGCGCCACGCTCGATAACGCACCCCATCTCCATCACGATAATCTCGTCAAAAAGTGGGAGGAGATTGAACTTGTGGGTTGTGGCGACGACTATTTCCCGAGAGAAGTGTCGGAGGATCGACTGATATATCAATCTCTCCTTAACTACATCCACGCCACTCGTCGATTCATCGAGAAGGATAATCTCCGACCCACCGTCGAACGCGAAGAAGAGTCCCCTCGCGAGCGCAAGGCGTTGTTTCTCGCCTCCACTCAACGAGACACCTTTCTCCGCGATATTGGTATCGAGTCCCCGAGGGAGTCTGGCAAGCACCTCGCTGAAACCTGCCATCTCGATTGCGGCGAGAACTCGCTCGGCTGGAGCCTCAATCCCCATGGTCACGTTCTTGAGCACCGTGTCCGCGAAGACCTCAGGGTCCTGCGGAACGAGTGTCGTGACGTGCGACACCGACGTCAGGCCATGCGGCATCTCAACGCCGTCACACACAACGGCTCCGGTAATGGGGGTATTCAAACCACGTAAGAGCCCAAGAAGGGTTGATTTACCACTTCCACTTCCGCCAACAATAGCGTAGCTCCTTCCCTTGGTAAGGGTGAGATCTACACCATACACTCCTCCACCCCCCTGCGCGTTCCCCGCATGCCGAAACGAGATATCTCGAACGCGGACCTCTTGCCATGCTGTCGGAAGCGTAGCGTCGCCGACCCGCTCCACTAACCGCTCGTAGTCGCGCTCGATATGCTCGATCGCTCGCAGCTTGGTCGCCTTAATGACGAGATCGCCCCACCTCCACGTCAGCTCAAAGAACGAGGTCCCGATCGCGATCAGATACTCGTTGAGTGCGAACAACGCCCCGACCTCAATTCGCTTACCGGAGCGAATCATGATGAACAGGAAGCCGAAAAGCACCATGGCTCGCGTGAGATCAACTAAGAGGTTCGCAACGAACCACTTAACCTCCGCCGTGACACTCGCCCGCCCCGTTATCGGTCTCAAATGATCGAGTTGGTGCGAGACCTCCTCGACAACTCGATCCTCAAGTCTCAGACTGATGACCGTCCGGATGTTGGTGAGGTAGTCCTGGACCTTTGAGGCCGCGCGGTTTTGCACCTTATTACCAGCCTCGTACATGGGAACGAGTCGTTTGTCGAACACAGTCACCACACCTACAACGAGTAGAGCATTGGCCATGACGATAAGAGCCGCGCTCGGCATGAAGAACGACATCATGATCATCGCCCCAAGAAACCGAGCAAACACCTGAAGCACGAGCGTGCCGGTCTCGGTGAAGTCAGCAAGCGCAGATGCGGCCCTCGAAACCTGATCGATAGTCTCGCCACTGTGGTGATTTTGATGCCAACCCGCCGGCAACTTAGTCGTTCGCGTCAGAAGCCCGAGCTGGATATTCCGTCTCGTCACGAATCCGGAGATCGTCTCCATGACCCGCGCAGGACCGTGAAAGAACCACCCAACGATTCCGAGGAGCACGGTAAGAGTAAGCAGGAGACCGCAGCGCCAGAGATCTGACGATCCAGCCGCGTTCTGCGCCGCGGTAATAAACCGAGCCATAACGAGCGGGATAGTGAGCCACGTGCCCATGGCCGCAGCCGACATGAACATTGAGATCAGGATCGCCCGTCGGCGCCCTTCACCGAACTGCCACATGCGAGCCACGAGATAGTATAAAGTGTTCGAACGTATTTTTGAGAACATAATTTCCTCCTTAACGTCCTCCGATCGGAGCGACATAGAAAGCCGGTAGTGCTCCGGCACGTGCCGGTCGCGTAATTAGATAAAACTTGGATAGAGAGGAACTCCTTCGGGTCGCACTGCGGGAATATCCGGCACGAGCGGATAGAACGCCGAGGCGAGCCGTGCGGCGTCCTCCGTTTCTATCTATTTCGTTTGTCGGATAACGGTTCGCCAGCTCCGGAAAAGGCTGGCATCTTTAAGGCCAGCCTTACTGGTTATTCGACCGGTGGATCATGGACGATGTGCGCCCGTCGATCCCCTCTTCGCTCTGTCCTGCCTTAAAGTTCCACATGTAAGCACCTCTTGAATGTGTCCAATGAAGCTAAAGGATACGGGCGGCGCAGTCAAAACCTATGTCGATGATGGATTCAGAAATTGAGAACTTTGTGCCTATGATCAAAGTGCAGCGTGACAGCCCCACCTCGCATACGAGGGGCATGAAGCTACTATAGTTAAGAGAAGGACGTTGCCGTGCGTCGCATCAGTCTCTCTAAGACAAACGGACCAATCAACTCGAGCGCACATGCAGCCTTAGACACTGGCGCCAGGCTACTCCCGTGGTGTGTTACAAGTAGCACCTCGAAAGTAGCCTGGCACCAGCGTCCCAGTGACGCTGAGGCTCGCAGTGGGCTCTCTCCTCTCTGTTAGGCGCGGCCGCTTTCTGATACGCTCGTGTCAACTTTGGCGGCTCGACCCGTTCAGCGAAAAACACATCAAGGAGTTGACCTCCATGCGAAGCTTTCAGTGCATTGTGGCGATAGTGGCATCCCTCTGGATATCGCAGGCACGCGCGCAGATATCTGAGTCGGACATCGCTCGCAAGCAGCTGGAGCTTGGGCTGTTCGCGCTCAAGAATGGCATGGCCGAGCAGAGCGCAAACGTCACGGTTTCTCCTTACAGTATTCATTCGGCAATGATGCTGCTCCGCCTCGGGGCTCGAGGAGCGATCGCCGCGCAGATGGACGAGAGGCTTCTCGCAGGGTCCTTTTCGCCCGAGGCGCAGGATAGCTATCGCAAGCTGAACGCTCAGATCTCCCGTTCGGAAGAGGGGCTGATATCTACCCCCGCAAATACGGTATGGTTGAGGTCTGATCTTAAATTTCAAAAAGATTACCTCGAAGCCGCTCAGAGAACTTTTGCAACCGAGCCAAGCAGTGTTGACTTTACGGTTCCAGAGAAGGCTCGAGCCATCATTAATGAGTGGGTTTCCGCGAGGACAGGAGCGCTCATCTCCCAACTCCTGCCTCCCCGGTTTATCACGGAGAGAACCACCTGCGTGCTCGTGAACGCGCTGTATTTTAAGTCTGCATGGCTTCATCCCTTTAGTAAGACGGACACTCGCGAGCGGGATTTCTGGACTTCGTCGTCGAGCTCAGTAAAGGTATCGATGATGTCCCATTCGCGAAGCATGGAGTACTTTGAAGCTGATGGATGGCAAGGTGTTCAGCTTCCGTATCATTCGGCCGACTTTGCATTTGTAGTCCTTGTACCCACAGAGAAGCGCGCGGTACGTGAGGTCGCCCGAACGCTCTCTCATGACCTCATTATTCGATCCCTTCAGGAATCCGCATCTACTAGGGTAAATCTTTTGTTACCGCGGTTTAAAGTGCGTTTTTCAACCGATCTCGTTGATCAGCTCTCTGCATTTGGTCTTACAAAGCTTCGGGATGGTGATTATTCGGGGCTATCGACGGAAGGTGTCGGTGGTATTAATGGCGTGATTCACGAGGCGGTTGTTAGCGTCGATGAAGTTGGCACAGAGGCGGCGGCGGCCACAGCCGTTGGAATGGTCGGGAGCGGCATGCCGAGAATCGATCCGGTAAAGCCAAAGGAGGTGTACGTCGATCGCCCGTTCGCATTCGCCCTCGTTCACCGCACCTCCTCGGCACCGCTGTTCGTGGGCGTGGTCGGCGATCCCCGCTAGGGCAGCGCGTACAAGGCCTGTGCGGATGTTAAGCGTCTTGTCCGTCCTCGCCCCGTGATGAGGGAACTGGCGTCGAAGCGGTGCCATAGCTCTCTCCAAAGCATTTTGATACATCGTTCCCCACTATTTCTCCCAGAGATCGCGCGAAAAAAGCCCCCGCACCTCGGAATATTTATCCACTGGTGCCATGTAGTTAGGGCTATTCGCTGAGGGTATCCTGCGCGGCCGCTTTTATTTTTCGAGCGGCCGTAAGCGCCTCCTCCGCAGTATCGGCCTTGAGTAGTGCGCGGTAGGATTTGGCCATCTCCTTTCCAGAGACGAGTCTCTGCTCGATATCCAAATCGCCCCCCGCCATCTGTTGCATGAGTTCTGGTCGAGCGAGCAGGTATTCACAGATCCCCTCAGCGCCCTTCGTCGCACGCATGAGAGCGTTCGCGATATGCTTTACGGTTGCTTCCGCCTCATTCGGATGAGCGTCTACTCCGGCTTGCAG
>JAIXQT010000010.1 GCA_027485595.1 Pseudomonadota bacterium
GAGAGTAGCTTCGTCCACCGTGTTCAACCACGATCACCTGATCGTAGCCCGGCATCACTCCGGCAAATACAACCTTACCGTTCTGTACCACGTGAACATCGCTTCCCTCAGGGGTTGAGAACTCGATACCTTTGCTTCGCACCATATCGGCGAAGTTCGTGAGCTTCGATCGACCGAACGTCTGCAGCACGTCACCTTTAACGGGAGCTGATACCTTCATCTTCGAATCGAAGAGGCTTGGATGAACGAGATCTTTCGGAGCCACAGGAGGGGGAACCACGACACTATCTTGGGTGCCCTTCACCGGCTCCTCCGGAGGGCTCTCTTCTTCGTCCTCCTCCTTTTCATCTCCGGAGGTTAGCGAAGCGATCATCTCTTCGACTTTTTTCGCCTCGCTCTGAAGAAGAGCAAGGGATTCCTGCGCGGATTTTTGCTTCACCACTAATTCGTCCGTGACACCCTTTATCTTGAGCGATTCACGCTCCGCATCCTTGCGCTTCACAGCGAGCTGCTCTCTGAGCTTCTGCTCAGCGCTCAACGCCTCCTCAAGCGCGGACCGACTCCGCGTCAACGCAGCGACAGCTTCAGAGGCGTCCCTAAAGAGTCGGGAATCAAAATCCCTCACCTTTCGGGCGTAGAGCGACAGCCGCTCCAAATCTCCTCGTGGCACTTCCCCCGACATCACGGGACTCATGGAAACCGAGGTGTTGAGATACATCGCCTTCAGGCGGGAACGAATTTTTCGCTGCTGCTCCATCGCCCGCGTCTCCGAGGCCGCGACCTCGTCTGTCAATCCGATCGCCCGATCCTTCATCTCGCCGATCTTCTTTTGTATCGACCGGTCTTCGTCTTTAATTTTCTTGAGCGAATCCTCTAACTGAGAACGCTTGGCGAGCAGCGCGGCGAACTCGCCCTTCATACGAGCGATATCTCCCTCCGCGCTCTCAACATCAGCCTTGATCTTTTGCAACTGTTCGGCGAGCTTCTCATCCTCACCAAAACAACACCGAGCGCCGAATCCCCACACCACCGCGAAAAGGATCGCACAAAGCCACCTCTGGCACGAACTACGGTCGGTGCACGGGATTGGAGCTACCATCGCTAGTGCTCCGCGAGAAATCGTCTAACAGCGAGATAACTTCCCCCCATTCCCACCATCGCTCCGGCTACCACGATCCCCCCAAGGATACTCAACGGCAGGAAATGGAACGCGGGAAACACCATCTGCAGGAGCTCACTCTGCGCCATCGAATGAGAGATCAAAAGATATACCGAGAACACGAATCCGATACCGATACAGGCACCAAGCACCCCCTGCCCCAATCCCTCTAACAGGTACGGGGCGTAGATAGAGCCCCGACGCGCTCCCACCAACTCCATAATCTCGATCTCCATTCGATGGTTGTAGAGGGCGAGCTTAATCGTGTTAGCGATAATGAAGCCGGTAATGACTAGGAGAAACCCCATACCAACGGTCCCACCAACCTCTACGATACGCAGAAGCTTCTTGAGCTGCTGAACCCCACTTCGGCTGTACCGAATGCTGTCGATAAAGGTGCTGGAGGCTAAGCGCTCAGACACATCGGCAAAAAGTTTGTCGGCATGCCGCGCATCTGAGATCGCTATATTGATCGACGCCGGCAAAGGGTTCTGAGTATCAATCCCCTCAAGCATACTCGCATCATCTCCGAGCATCGCTCGAAACGAGGCAAGGGCGGCGGCTTTGTCCATGTAGGTTACCGTTAGCCCCTGAGTGAGATCGCTTAACCCCTTCTTGATGTCATCCACCTCAATCGGCGTCACCGAGTCACGCAAGAACACCATGACGCTCATCTCCCCACTCTCGCGTTGAACCGACTGCGCGCAGTTCCCAACGATGAGGGCAAAGAAGCTCAACACGGAGAGGGCAACCGCAATAGTCACCACGGTAAGTGAGCTCGTGATTCGGGAGCGGCGCAGATTCTCTACCGCGCGACGAGTCACATGACCGATCACCGCAAGCATCGACACCCGCTCAACACCCTGTCCCTCGGACCATATCTTATGAAGCCCGATAGTGGATCGCTCTTTTGGTGTCATTGCGGCCCCCGGAATGAGTGTGCTTGCGAGAAGTCTCCGATGATCTTCCCCCGATCCAGAACGATACTTCGCTTATTGAGCTCCTCGATCATTCCAAGGTTGTGGGTCGCCACCACTACGGTTACACCAGAGGCGTTCGCCTCTAAGAGGAGATCGAACACTCGACGACTCATCTCGTGGTCAAGGTTTCCGGTCGGCTCATCGGCGAGAATCAAACGGGGCTTTCGGATGAGAGCACGAGCGATCGCCACACGTTGCTGCTCTCCTCCGGATAGGGTTACCGGGTAGGCGTCCGCTCGATCCTCAAGACCCATGGCGTGCAAGAGAAGGAGCGCAAGTCTCCGCCGCTCCTTGATTCCGACCCCGAGTACCTCTAAACCGTACCCCACGTTGTCGAGCACCGTTCGACGCGGGAGCAGTTTGTAGTCCTGGAAGACGACCCCAATCTCGCGCCGGAGGGAGGCGATACCGTCCCGCCCGATGGAGGCCATATTCCGCCCCCCAACGAGGACCTCCCCTCCAGTGCACCGCTGGGCTCCGAACAGCAGCTTTAAGAGGGTGCTCTTACCCGCGCCGCTCGCACCAGCGATGAAAAGAAAATCGCCCTCGGCGACCTTCAGATCGACCCCCTTGAGGGCGGTCTGATCAGGGGGGTAGAACTTGGATACGTTGTGCAAATGTATCATGTAACGTCCATTAGTTACGCCATGTGCCACTTCAGGGGCGCAATCGAGGCTTAATCGTCACAATCCGACACGTAAGCGGCCTTAAACCGTTGCGTGTTCTTTCCCCGCTGCGGTAAGTTCAGCCTATTGTAAAAACAGGTGGATAGGTATCATGTATCCCGTTTTGTTCCGTGGTGCTAGCACCTCATTTTTATTCCTACTTGCGACCTTGACGGCGTGCTCGTCAGGGCCGTCGAATCCGCCCGTGTCCGTCCCCATGAGCCCGCCTCGGGTTCAGGAGGTGAAGTGCGAAAAGCAACCGGGCTCACACGGGCCAAACATCTACCAGTGTCAGAGCGAGCTGGGACCGATGTTCGTTACCACGGTCAAAGACTGCTCGATCCCCGAGAAGTTCACCTTCCAAGCAACCACTCGGCAACTCCTTGTAGGAGTAATGGATCTGACGGTTATCAGCCAAGAGCCCCAGAACCTGAACTCGGTCAAGACGCTACACTCCATCGTACATGGAACGATGGATGTCGACCCCTTCATCATGTCGATCTACACCTTTCATCAAAACGAGTGCATCACCGACCTCGTCGTATGGCGGGGAGCTCCGCATGGAAAACCTTCCGCTGACGAAACCGCGAAATTCTCCGAGGTAAGCTCATCTATCGCCAAGAATCTCGTCGCTACGCTCGTACCTACACAGGAGCAGCCGCGTGGAGAAAGCTAAGGAGATCCTCAAAGCGCTCGGCGCCTACGCCCTGCTGCTGACAGATGTCATTCGAGACATACTGAAGCACGGTATCAACGTGCGCGAGGTAAGTCGTCAGATCATCCTGATGGGCATAAGCTCGATCCCGATCGTTCTCCTTACCGCCGTGTTCACCGGAATGGTGCTCGCGCTGCAAACTGCGTACGGCCTCCACCGGTTTGGCGCCAAGAACTATGTAGGAAATCTCGTGGGTCTCGCGCTCGCTCGAGAACTTGGCCCCGTGCTCACCGCCGTGATGGTCTGCGGACGTGTCGGCGCCGGCATCGCGGCCGAGATCGCGTCGATGGTCGTAACTGAACAGGTAGACGCCATTCGCGCCCTTGGAGGAGATCCGATTCGAAGACTCGTTACTCCTCGAATCGTCGCGGGAACGCTCTCCATGCCCCTGCTCGCCGGAATCGCGGTAATTACCGGAATTTTAGGGGGCGCCGTGGTCGCCGTGTTCGAGCTCGGCATTACGTGGCACCAATACTACCGCTCATATCTGTATGCCGTACAGATACGTGACGTGACCGATGGACTCATTAAGAGCTGCGGGTTTGGCCTTATCGTCGCATCGATCGCATGCTTCAAAGGCTTACGATGTCGTGGGGGAACTGAAGGCGTAGGGCTAACAACTACGGCCGCTGTGGTGACCGGCTCCCTTATGGTTTTCATCTCAAATTTCTTCTTCACCAAACTCCTCATCATTATCAAATTCAAATGACCACAACCGTTCAGCCCACCGTCGAGTTTAGGAACGTGCACACGCGCTTTGGGCCGAACCACGTCCATCGTGGGCTCAACTTCGCCCTGCAACCGGGAGAGGTCACCACCCTGCTGGGCCCAAGCGGCGCGGGAAAGACGATCATCCTGAAACTTATTATCGGACTCGTGAGACAGGCTGAAGGATCCGTCAAGGTCATGGGACAGGAGGTAGCAGACCTCGATGGCCCCGACCTCACCGCTCTGCGAGTAAGCACCGGCATGCTGTTTCAAGGAGCGGCGCTCTTCGATTCGCTCAGTGTCTTTGAGAACATCGCCTACGGACTCCGGGAGCGTGGCGAAAAAGACGAGGACAAACTCAACCATATCGTGACAGAGCGACTCCGCATGGTAGGCCTACCCGGTATCGAGAGCAAACTCCCCTCGCAGCTTTCAGGTGGTCAACGAAAGCGAATCGGCCTCGCCCGGGCGCTCGCCACCTCACCAAAGATCATGCTCTACGACGAGCCAACAACAGGCCTCGATCCAACATCAACCAGGATGATTGATGATCTTATTATTACCTTCGCTCGCGAGCAAAAGATCACATCACTCGTTGTAACGCATGACATTCAGAGCGCGAGAAGGGTATCGGATCGATGGATGCTCCTCAGTCAGGGGGTCATCGCGGCGGATGGACCGATCGGAGAGGTATCAGAGAACAATCAACTTGTGCGAGATTTCGTGTCAGGTTCATGGAAGGAAGCGGTATGAAACTACGTAACGAATTCAAAGCTGGGCTCTTCGTGTTCGCGAGCCTCTTTTTAATCGGCGCGCTTATTCTCATCATGGGCAGAGAGCGGCAGATCTTCGCGAAACAGAGCGAGTTCCACGCCTACTTCAAGGACGTGAAGGGCCTCTCCGTGGGAGCCCCCGTCCGACTCGGCGGTATTCCGATCGGGCGGGTGGCTGACGTTACGTTCGACAAGACGTACAAGGAATACAAGGTTCACGTGACTTTGCTCATCAACGACCGCTACCTTGATCAGGTAAAAGCCGACAGCACCGTGATGATCGATACGCAGGGACTACTCGGGGACCGATACGTCAGCCTTACCCCGGGAAACGTCGAGGAAGTGGCGCCAACGGGAACTCGACTCCCCTCAGCAGAGATCACCGATTTCGCGCAAATATTGAATCGAGCGCAGTCAGCTGTTGACAATACCTCCCAAATCACCGAGCGAATCAACAAATCCCTCGACGGACTCTCTCCGGATACCTTCCGAGATATAGCGTCTGCGTCGCGCAGCATCGCTGAGATTGCGAGCGCTGTGAAGACCGAGAATGGATTTGTTCATCGCCTCATCTACAATGAGGCCGACGGTAAGAAGCTCATGGGAAGCGTCACCTCAGCGGGACAAGATGTAGCCGAGGTACTCAAAGAGATCCGCGCAGGAAAAGGACTACTGCATGCCCTCATCTACTCTGACGCGGGCGAAAAGACCGTAGGCGAGCTCTACGAGACATCACAAAACGTGTCAGCCGCCAGCCAAAACCTCTCACTTCTCCTCAAGGAAGCTCGTGAAGGAACAGGGCTCCTCCATGATCTGATCTACACCCCAGTTCAACCAGGAACCGTGTCGACGAAAGTACAGGAAATACTCACCTCGCTATCCAAAGCGGCCGAGAACTTTAAGGTCACCTCGGACGCCTTAGCCCATGGAACAGGTACCCTGGGTGCCCTCCTGGTTGACCCTAAGCTCTATGACAACCTCGTTGAGGTCACCGATGGGGCTAAGAGAAGCTTCCTGTTACGTCAGGCGGTTAGAAGCTCTCTTAACCAATAGTGTAAAAGTTCGAATCCCAGCAACGGGAAACGCTATCTTTAGAGGTGTAGAGGCCGAGCGGGACGGCGTGCGTCCCCGCCCCCTACGCATGTCCTCGTCACAGGGCGTCTACCGTATGGTAATGCAAGAAACCTCATACGGCTCGATGAACTACAACGTTCTCGCGAGCATTTTAAAGGCAACCAATGCTATTCAGTACGGCGCTGGAGTCGAGGTGGGGGTTCTCTACGGTGACACATCCTTCCACCTCTTGAATGAGATCCCTACCCTGAATCTCTACTCCGTTGACCCTTACCTTCCCTACGACGAACCCGACCGAACAGCCCAGCACATGGCGAAGTACGAGGCGGACGCGCGCCGCAAACTCTCTCAATTCGGCGCTCGCTCGATTATGATGAAGTGCACCTCAGTGGAAGCGGCCCCCGCTATCACAGACGAGTCCCTCGATTTCGTATTTATCGACGCACAGCACACCTACGAAGCGTGCAAAGAGGATATCGAGACGTGGTTCCCGAAGGTACGGCCGGGCGGATTCATCACTGGCCACGATTATCGCTGGGACGGAGTGAACCGCGCCGTTACGGAGTTCGCTGAAAAGATGAACTACAGTGGTCTCTTTACTCCGCAGAGTAGCGACCTGTGGCTCTTTAGAAAGAACTAGCCAGGCTACCCAAGCGCCGCGGTGACTCGATTAACGAGATCTCTTGGCTGTTCACCGCTCAACGCCCATAGGTCTATAGCAGACACCGTTCCGGAGCCCCCTCGCAACAAACAACTATCCACGCGGGGATCGGGATCCGCAACAAGCTCTGATGCGTGATGGCGAAAGGTGCGCACAGGAGCGCCCTCAACCTCCTCAAAGCAACGCCCATAACGAGCCTTGCCCAGCGGCGCGTACCTAACCAGGTGAGGGTCCGTGAGCTCGAAGGGGAAATTGATGTTCCAGGTTAGAGGAGTGCTGAGAACCTCGGCTTTGTTAGCGTCCGAGAAGAGCACACCGGTAGCTTTATCAAGAATGGCGGTAATCTGTCGGTCGAAAACCGCCATGCGCGCCTCCGATATCATGTAATCGATTACATACTCATCGCGTGTCGCGACGTCGAACGCTTGCGAAAGCGCGACCGCTGGAATACCAGCAAGATTCGCCTCAAGGCAGGCACCGACCGTTCCGGACGACAAGACAAATCCAACACCCATATTGAAGCCAGCGTTAATTCCGGAGACTACGAGATCGGGTTTGTGATCAAGCAAGTTGTACACCCCTACGTTTACGCAATCCGCGGGGCGCCCTGAGACCGTGAACGCTTGACGACCAAAGAGTTCGACCTCCTGGGCGTGGATTGGATCGAAACGGGTCACGCATTTCCCCGTCCAACTCTGCTCGTGTAGGGGCACCACGATCGAGACATCACCGAAACGGGAGAAATATGAGATCGCCAACTGCAAGAGCGGAGAGCGATGACTGTCATCGTTCGTAATCAGTATCCTCATAGAGAGGTCCTCTCCTCTTGGTGAAAGCGCCTCTGCACGAAGGTCTTGAAAGCTGCTCCTCTGTGCTCAAAATCCCTAAACTCATCGAAGCTGGCGCATCCAGGTGATAAAAGCGCAACTCCGGCCTCAGCGGTCATCGACAACGCCTGGTTGGTGGCCTCCTCTAGGTTTGGCGCGACGATGTGAGGGATTCCCGCCGCTCGACAGTGACTCCCTAAGAGCGCGCCATCCTTTCCGAAACAAACGACCGAGAGGTTTTCCCCTGAGCGATGATCGGAGATACACGAGAGCAACGGTGCCCACGAGCCAGCTTTCGAAAGCCCCCCTATCATGAGAGCGATTCGAGACGATGGATAGTGTTCAAGCACAGTCGAGAGAGCGGCCACCGTCGCTGCAACGGTCGTCGATTTGGAGTCGTTGATGATGGTCTGTCCACCAAAGTTATGAACCACCTCAAGTCGGTGCTCTAGCGGGAGGAACGATTCTAATCCAGCCTGCACAACCTCCGGCGTCACACCCATGTGACGAGCAACAAGGATAGCGGCTGCCATATTGTACCGGTTGTGCCCTCCCAGAAGACGGACATGTTCGGTGGGGTATTCCTCGATTACGCCGCCTCGCGAGACGATAATTGTCCCGTGGGTGCTGTTCAGATACGAGATATGCGCCCACGTTGATGAGAGCTTCGCGAGCTCGGTCTCACGCGCGGTCCCAAATACCGCCTTAGAGGCGCGGCATGTGCTCGACATGTTTATGACCATCGGATCATCAGCGTTCATCACGGCGAGATCCTCGACCGCCTGCGCGCGCAACGCTCTCGCCTTCGCGGCCGCGTACCGGTCTAGCGAACCGTGACGCTCGAGGTGATTCTCACTGATATTGAGCACAACACTCACGTGAGGCTTGAGGAACGCGCACGCCTCAAGTTGATAACTCGACGCCTCGACCACTAAGAGAGAGCGCTCCGATTGAAGCTCTCGTAGAAGCTCTTCGTTCGAGATAACTGGCACGCCGATGTTGCCACACAGATAGGAACGGAGACCTCCACGCCGGAGGATGTGATCGATGAGGGACGATGTCGTGCTCTTCCCATTACTCCCTGTTACGACCAAACTCTGGCCGTGATGCAGCTCGATACCCAACTCAAGCTCGGCAACATAGGGGATTCGGTTTCGTCGAAGCGTTCCAACTATCGCGGACTCAAGGGGGACCCCCGGGCTGAGAACGGCCAACGCAATATGAGTCAGGTGCGGTCCGACCTGCTCCCCGTCTACACCAAACACAACCTCCACACCGAGCGATTGGATCCCCGCAAGCTCCGAGGAAAATTTTGAGTGTGCGTGAAAATCCGACTCGCTACTTTTCTCGACGACGGTTACTTTGAGCCCTCTACGCGACAGGAATCGGGCGCTCTCAATACCGCTAATCCCGAGTCCCACCACCAGGATACGCTTATCCGCCGCACGAACGTCTTCTAGGGTTTCCTGGAGATTCTTCATCGAAGCTTTAGAGATGTGAGCGCGACCATCGCGAGTACGATTGAGATGATCCAGAACCGAACGATAATCTTCGGCTCCGCCCAGCCCGCGAGCTCAAAGTGGTGGTGAATAGGCGCCATGCGAAACACACGGCGCTTGGTAAACTTGTAATAGTATCGCTGAATAACGACTGACGCGGCCTCCATCACAAAAACACCACCAGCGACCACGAGGATAAGCTCCTGCTTCACGAGCACGGCGATAAATCCGAGGGTGCCGCCGAGCGCCATCGAGCCGGTATCTCCCATGAACACCTGTGCGGGAAAAGTGTTGTACCAGAGGAAGCCGAGCCCCGCGGCAAACATACTAGAGAGAACGATGGTAAGCTCCCCTGCCCCACTCTCATACGCGATCCCGAGATAGTCCGCGTACTTCGCGTTACCAGCGAGATAGGCAAATATCGCGTAGGTTCCGGCCACGGTCATAACTGGACCGATCGCGAGTCCATCGAGACCATCCGTAAAGTTCACCGCATTCGACGTGGCAGTGAGCACGAATGAGGTGAAAAGGATAAATCCGATGACTCCAAGGGGAATCACCCAATCCTTTGAGAACGGCACATGAAGATCGGTTGAGAACCCGAGCAAGCACAGAATTAAAGCTGAGCCAGCTCCAAGGGAAAACTGGACGATCAATTTTCCCCGCTCCGAGAGGCCCTTCGAATCCTGCTTTTCTATCTTTCGCCAATCATCGACGAAACCGAGGTAGGCGAAACCTACGAGGATGACGATCGTGAGCCACACTTTGATATTGGTGAGGTCCGCGAGTAAGAGGGTCGACAAGAGGACCGCCGCGACCACGACCATACCACCCATCGTCGGCGTACCCCGCTTCCCCTCATGAGCCTTGGGACCATCCTCGCGAATCGGTTGTCCAGCGACACCTCGATTCTGCAACCACCGAATAAAAACCGGTTGGAGCACGAGCACAAATACGAAGGCGACGAGAAACGCCAACATACTACGGAAGGTTTGATACTTGAATACGTTGAGCCAGCTATAGGTGTCGTGGAGGGCGTAGAGTAGGTGGTACAACACGTGGAAAAGATCCTGTTAAACGTTCACGGTGAGCGTACCATCCGTCTTCTAAACCGTCGAGATCCTTACCGGTTCCAACAAGGAGGCTGCACCTCCCCGTCGGCTCTCACTATCCCAGCCGGTTTCGTAAGTAGCTGAAACCAGTAAATTCACGAGGTCGGCAACAGCACGCTTTTGAAAATTTGAGCATATCTGTCTGTGAGGGGCCCGCAGCACAAGCGACAACTCTGAGCCCTATTTGGTTGATGAGGTTTTGCGATGAAGACTCAAACACTTCTCTCTCTCTCGCTGGTGCTCTCTCTGATAGTGACCGCAGGCTGTGTCAAAAAGGAGGAGGAATCCTCAAATTCGGGCGAAACTACCCCCTCGCAATCGGCAACGAAGCCCTTCGAAACGGACTGCGGCACGGTGATCGACGCCTCGCTCAAAAATCCGGTAGATCCCAAACGGGGCGTGAGAGGCAGAGTCACCGTGGCAGGGCCGAACCTACTCGTGATGTCCCCAACAACCGGTGGGCCGATACTGATCAAATTTCACGCCCTCGGTGTGCCCTATAATCAAGCCATCCAAAATGGAGCAAAAAGAA
>JAIXQT010000037.1 GCA_027485595.1 Pseudomonadota bacterium
AAGCGGTCGGTGTCGTAGTGAGAGCAGTTTACCGACATGAACTCCATGCCGCAGCATGCGGTTACGAACGGGTACGAGAAGAGGGAATACTTACGAGCCCAGCCGAGCGCGCTTTCAAGGGTCGTAGTAAAAAAACCGGATTGGTCAGCCGAATAAACCATGTGAACTCCATCGGTACATCTTCAAGGGGCGGTCTCAAAACCGTTGCCCTATTACTATATAATAGTTTGGTGTCCCGCAAATCGCTATTCGACCCGAACTGATGTTGGAAATGAAACACACGACATCGATCCGGTGGTTGGAAGGGGTGGTGGTATGTCTACCCCAGCTGGCGCTCTAACTATCTGAAATATATTGACATGTTTCGTGTCCGGAGGGCTTTGACGCTTGACCTCTACGCCCCTGCTCGAGGGTGGGAATATCCGCCGCCCCTTCCCTTATGGTACGCTTTGGCTCGCGTTTCGTGATCAAAGAATATTATGTCAGCGACCCCAGCTATGACCCCCCAGCAGAAGGAGTTAACCGACACCAAGAGTTCGGGACTCGCAGCCTATCGTCGGCTCGCTGTGGGGGGCGCCTCAACGTGGCACTTTATCGTTTATGAGGCGGCGCAGTTGCTCTTTGGTAATCTGCCCGGGCTTATAGGATTCGCGACCCGTTCTCTTGTGTACCCCTTTCTCTTTAAATCATGTGGTCGTAGGCCGGCCCTTGGTAGGGGCGTTTTGGTTCGAATCCCCCGTCAAATATCGCTAGGCAATGGAGTGCTCATCGATGATGGCGCGTCGCTCGATGTGCGAGGAGATGATGCATCGATAACTATTAAGGATAGGGTGAGTATCGGACGGCTCTCAACGATAGCCGCCAAGCACGGTCACATCACCCTGGGTGACGGATGTAACATCGGTTCGTATTGTCGTATCGCGACCCAATCGCGAGTTGAGATCGGCGAGAGTGTCCTAATAGGCGCGTATTGTTACGTGGGACCTGGAAATCATACCGGTGGAGGTGAGGGCTCTCCGCTTATCGAACAGCCGATGGATATCAAGGGGGGAGTCTCGATCGGGGCGCACGCTTGGTTAGGCGCCCGAGTAACTATCATGGACGGTGTGAGGATCGGCGCTCATGCGGTAGTTGGTGCCCACTCGTTCGTGAAAGACGATGTACCTGATTATGCCGTGGTAGTGGGCACTCCAGCGCGGATCGTGGGTTCGCGTAAACCGAATCTGGTTCAAACTCAACACGCGCAGTAAGAGTATTCGTTTGTCGCTCTCGTCTACCTCCTGTACAGTAATGCCATGCGTCGCGTCCTAGTCTTGCTGTTTTGTATTGGCGTCATCGGCCTTATCGCTGGTGGGATCGTGCTCGTGCGTGATTTTAATCGCGTGTTTCCTCAGCTACGTCCCGGTGTCTACTCGGGAATCCTTGTGCCAGCTGAACAAGGGGATCCGATCCCGTGGTGGGTAGAGTCCTCGGTTGGAAGCCCGGATATCTTCGTGTCGGTTGGACTCGCTGGTGTGCCAGCGCAGAGGGGGGTTGTGGTTGAGCCATCAAGCAAGACCAGGCTTCCTCTCATTGTATCGGGAACGGAGCGGCGGTTTCGAATCATCGGTCGTGAAGATGACAACGGCACCTATGAGGGGGACTACTCCGACCCAATCACTTCGGAGCGTGGTACATGGAAGTTGAAGCGCTATGAGACGCCACCGGTCGAAAAAGCTTTGCGCGATGACCTTGTTGAGTGGGTGACAACGTGGCAGGCGCTTCGGTCAGTCGAGACCAAGATCCAGGAGGTGAAGAATACCTACGATACGGATGAGGGACGAATCGAGAAATTGCATCGCTATGCCGTTGAGGGTGATTCGCTTCAAAAAGCGGCGCATTCTCGGCTCTCATCAACGGCCTCGGCGCTTGAGGATTTGAAGAAAGGCAACGCTGACAAGAAGAGTGAGCTTGATGAGATGCTTCGGAACCTCGACATTAGTAAGCGAGTCTCAAACGAAGGACGACTCGTTGAATTGAGCCGTGAGAGTATCGTGCGAGAAGGTCGGTGGATCGAGCAAGCGCTGCACATCGCCGCGCCGGATGTTTCTGGTAATTTTGACGCTGCGTACGAGCGCGCGCTTCGGGTGAAAGCTTTGCAAGATCAGATCGCTGATGAGCGAGGACTCATTCGAAACCTAACTGAAGGTCCGAGGTATCGCGGGCGAGACGGCGAGCGTGAGAGTGAGGAGGCTTTCTATAATGAGCTTCAATAGATTCTCAGCTTTCATCGTGACCTCTGCAGTGTTGGGCATCAACTCAGCGTACGCATCGCCGGAGCCCGTCGTTCTTGTGCAATCGGTAGAGCTTGCGGCCTTGCCTGATAGAGCGAACGTAGTGGTCTCTCAGGGATCTCAGGTGGTCGCGGTCGTTCCGGCCGCTGCTGTGGCCCAAGATGGCTCATCGATGGTAACTGTTGTAGGGCGAGCGACTCTGCCGATTGAGGGAGGGCCCTACACCGCGCTCTTCACGGTATACGGCAAGGCAGGTGAGATCGGCTCAGGCGTTCGAGAGATTAAGGACGTGCGTCTTGAGCCAGCGGTGCTTCTTGACGTGACTGAGTTGAAGAGGCGACTTGGCGAGCAAAAGGCAGAGCTTCGCAAATGGGATACCCAAGCCGGCGAGCAGAAAAGTCGACTGAAAAAGGTGCAACAGCAGGCCGATACGATCTCCAGTGTTGGCAAGCTTATCGACGCAGACGATGAGCTACGAGGGGCCCGGGAAGAGAATTCACGCCTTGTCGCATCGGTTGCGCTCGCCCAGGAGAGGCAGCTTGCGCTCAAGTCCCGAGAGACTCCCCCCAATTACAAGAAACGAGAGGTCGAGTTGTCGACGTACCTGAACGTGCTTTCGACTGAATTGAAGGCGTCTGAGGATGGGGGCGCGTTCGATGGTGCTTCCAAGGAGCTTCAAGCGAAGGAGGACCTTATCGAGGCCACCAAGTATGAGCACATCGACCTGTTACAGGATGAGCTCGCTGAGCTTCGGCGCAAGCGTGAGGCGTTAGAGCGCAACGGGGCTCAGTAAGGGGGCGGTGTCGCACGACAGTTGTGCGAGCCCGTGATTCGGGAGGGCGGCCATTCCTGGCCGCCGTGTTGCGTTAAGCGAAGGTCTTATGTGGTATGCGTCCTTTTCGGCGACCAGGAATGGTCGCGCCCTCCCAAATGCTAAGTCCTAATCACCCTCACAATCGTCCTTTTCCCCTCCCTCGTTTTCGACTACTGTAACCCAGTGGAAATAGGGCACAAACAAGATTTGCAACCGCTCGTGGATGCTATCGTCAAACGACGGATGGTTGAGCCATCTATCTTCCTTTTGGAGATGTGCAAACCGCTCGTAGGGTGTTTGCGAGAGCTGTACGGGATAAGTGAGCCGCTCTTGCATACGGTTCTCGGGAGCTCGCTTGCGCCTGCGTTGAAGCGAGCGCTCCAGTCGTCCGACGACACCGAGTTGTTGATCCGCGCCCTTGAAGAGACCCGTGGGGGCGCACGAAGCGCATGAGCGGCCTTGAACACATCACCCCTGGTATCCTTGTTATTCTCGTCATCGCGTGCGGCATCCTCTATCGCGAATTGAAGCGCGCGCAGGGTGGCTATCATCACTTCATTCGACGCATCCCGGGCGTTGATGCCGTAGAGGGCGCGGTTGGCCGATGCGCTGAGCTTGGACGCCCCGTTGTGTTCACCACCGCGCTTACCGATATCGGACCTGTTCTCTACGCATGTCTCGGTGTGTTGCACGCTGTCGCGCGAAAGGCCGCGCAATATAAATTGAAATTGATCGTGCCGCAGTACTCGCCAGAGGCGATGGCGCTTGTGGAGGATACCGTGCGGGAGGCGTACCGTGATGTCGGTCGTGGTAGCTCTTTTGACCCAGATGGCATCAAGTTCCTATCAGGTGAGCAGTTTGCCTTCGCGTCAGGCTATATGGGGTTAATGCACCGTGAAAAGGCGGGCGCTGCCTTCATGTTTGGTGCGTTCGCCGCGGAGGCTTTGGTTTTAGCAGAGGCCGGACAACAGGTCGGTGCCCGCCAGGTCGCCGCGAGCGTGAGCCCAGAGCAGGTGGCGTTCTTTATCTGTACGTGTGACTACACCCTTATCGGCGAGGAGCTCTTCGGGGCCTCGGCTTACTTAAGCCGTGAGCCGGTGCAGGTGGCGACCCTCGCCGCGCAGGATCGATTGAAATTACTCTTCCTCGGACTTATCGGTGTGGGTGTTGTGTTGGCGACCCTGCAAGCATGGTATCCCGGCGTCGCCGCGTGGATGCCGCATACGCTCTTGTCGGCTGATTGGAGCTCGCTCGCATGGTAACGACACAATCCACCGACACGAGAACGAAGCTGATCCGGATCTTCACCTTCTTGGGTGGAATCTACTTCTTCCTCTACTTTGTTCTCCCCGAGAGCGCTGTAACCGCCATCGGCATGAAGGCGCACCACGAGCAGATTTCAAATGGATTTATCGTGATCGGCGCGATGGCGCTCGGGCTCGGTTTGTACAATATCGTTCGAGCTCACGGCGCGCGGGTCGTCTTTCAACGGAGTGGTTGGTTTAACAGCCTCGCATTGCTCGTTGGGCTTCTCGCGATGATCGGCGCGACATCGGCTCAGTGGATAGAAAACCTCCGGAATACAAAGGACATTCTCTCCGTTCAGGTTCTTGGAGAGTTCGCTATGCGTATCGTCGAAGACGCCAAGAATCCCCCAACTGACCGGGTAGTGCCTCCATTCGCAGAACGGGTTTCTGCTCTTGTTCGGTACGGAGAGGATCGTGTGTCGCTCATCGAATCACACACGAACGTCTCGGTAGCCGCTGGAACAAATGGCGCCTCAAGCGTTCTGGTTAGCGAAGTACGAGATCGTATCGCTGCCACTCGTGCCAAGATTGGAGAGCTGAAGACCATTTCATGGGCGCAGCCCGGCGACGAAGCTCTGAGTCGACTGACACAGTTCTCTCAAGACGCGGCGAAGCTCGCCAGTTCGTACTCCATCGTTAAGCGCTCCCACGACGCGCATAGCACCCCCCAAAAGGTATACGACTTCCTCTTTGACGGACTCTTTAATCAACTTGGTTCCGCGATGTTCGCGTTGCTCGGTGTCTATATCGCGGCGGCCGCGTATCGGGCGTTCCGTGTTCGCACCATTGAGTCAGGGCTCATGATGATCGCGGCCGTCATCGTGATGCTTGGACAGATCTCCTTCGGAAAGGAGATCTATGAGCATATGCCCTCTATCCGTCAGTGGCTCCTCGAGGTTCCTAATAGCGCCGCGTTCCGAGCGATCCGACTGGGAGCCGGAGTCGCTGGACTTATGCTGGCTATCAGAATGTGGCTCTCTATCGAATCGAAATCCTTCTCGTCGGGGCGTAAGTGATGGGCGGACGTCGGTTGATATACCTTCTCATGATTTTGGCGGTTGGATTGCCGATCGTATTCGGCATCTCGCAGAAGCCCTCACGCTTGGTCTCCGCGGAGCGAATGTACGACGTGGTTGAGCAGGTGAGGGTGCAGCCGGGAGAGGTCGCGATGATCTGGCTTGATTTCGGTCCTAACACGATCGCTGAGAACGAACCGCAAGCACAGGTACTGATCGAGCACCTCTTCCGTCGTCGGATCCCGGTAATTTTACTCTCGCAGTACCAACAAGCTGAGCGTTTCCTCACCAAGA
The DNA here is from genome assembly GCA_027485595.1 of Pseudomonadota bacterium. GTDB lineage: Bacteria > Bdellovibrionota_C > UBA2361 > UBA2361 > OMII01 > OMII01. The sequence goes on from JAIXQT010000037.1 coordinate 5,705, forward strand.
TTCCGAATGAGGTCGCTCAACGACTTGAAGCTGAGATGCCGGGTCAGCAGTGGCGGTACGGAGAGGCATGGGTGAACGCTGGATTCCGTCCCGGTGGCGCTATCTTTATCCAATCGATGGCCAACGCGGTCGATGTATCGAAGTTTCTCGGACGCGATGTTAACGGTATGCCGATCAGCCATTACCCAGCGTTTTCGTCAATCGGAGGTGTTGAGCGTGTGAAGCTCGTTGGTGAGATAACCGGACTCATCGGGGTTTTTGACAACATCATTCAGTTCTTCCAGAAGAATGATTACCGCCCAACAATTGTGCATGGGTGTACCTCCATCACGATTCCAGAGGCGTACATCTTCCTCGACTCGGGGCAGCTTAAAGGGCTTCTTGAGGGGATAGCCGGAGCGGCGTGGTACTCAGAGGTGCTGAAGAAGCACTTCCCGAGCAGTGAAAATAAGGAGCTCTTGGTAACGAACACAGCGCTCAGCGCTGCGCATGTCGTGTTGATACTTCTCATCGTGCTCGGAAATATCGTGCCGTTCTTTGAACGTCGGAGGGCGAATCATGGATAGCTCCTCAGCGTGGTCCCTCGCCTCAATCATCGTTGGTGGGCTTGCGACCCTCGCCATCTTTAGCTTCCTTATCAAGGAGAACAGCTTCTATCGTTTCTTTGAGCACCTCTTTATCGGCATCGCCGCGGGGCTTGGTCCGATGCTCATCATTCGTGACTTTCTGTGGCCGAATATCCTTGAGCCGATGCTAGGGCTCACGGTGGTGACCTATCCCGACGGAACCCAGGCAGAGCCGTATCAGCCCCTCTATCTTCTCTACATCATCCCGATGGTATTCGGATGTCTCTACTACTTCATCTATTCGCAGCGCTACTCGTGGCTCGCCAAGATCGTGATCGGATTTACGCTTGGCGCAAGTGGAGCCCTGGCGATTCGAGGCTTCTTCTCTGAGGCGGTACCGCAGATAGCGGGAAGTTTTAAGCCTCTCGTCGTATTTGTGGAGGGTAACGTATCCCTCCTTGAGAGCTTCAATAATATCCTCTTCGTTGCGACGTTATTGTTGGTGCTGAACTACTTCTTCTTTACCTTCGGAGAGGAGGGCTCGCTGCAGGGCAAGATCGCGCCGGTTGGACGCCCCCTCCTTATGGTGTGCTTCGGAGCGTTCTTCGGTTCAACCGTTATGGCGCGCCTCGCGCTCCTTGTTGAGCGAGTGCAGTTTATCGTTCGTGATTGGGTCGGTGCTGTCGGTAGCTTAGTGGGGATCGGATAAGCGCATGAAAACGAACCCCAACGATCTCACTACCGTTCTCGTCACCGATTGTGGTTCAACCACAACTAAAGCTCTCCTCTTTGAGCGTCGGGAGGATAGGTGGCATCAGACCTTTCGAGGTGAGGCTCCGACAACGGTCGAGGAGCCTACCGCTGACGTTACCATCGGGGCTGTAAACGCCTTCACTGAGGTTCAGGAATTGAGTGGTCGAGCGATCGTTAAGGAGGGAGAGTCTCCCTTCGTCGTAACGGAAGGGGATCCCTCTCAAGGTATCGATCTCTATCTCTCAACGAGCTCCGCCGGTGGTGGATTGCAGATGCTCGTGGCTGGCGTCGTTCGAAATATCACAACGGAATCCGCCGAGCGAGCGGCCCTTGGAGCCGGCGCAATCGTGATGGAGTCCGTCTCCGCGGACGATGGACGGGAGGATTACGAGCGGATTGAAAAGATTCGGCATATTAAGCCTGATATCGTTTTAGTGACCGGTGGTGTCGATGGTGGCGCGACAAGTCACGTTGTGGAGATGGCGGAGATCCTGGTTGCCGCGTCCCCGCGTCCTCGATTCGGTGATACGTTAAAGCTGCCGGTTATCTACGCCGGTAACGCCGAAGCGGCCGATGAAGTTACTCAGATCCTCTCGAAAAAAGCGCAGGTTGTAGTCGTGCCGAATGTGCGACCGACGCTGGAACGGGAGAACCTTGGTCCGGCCCGTGAAGCGATTCACGAATTTTTCCTATCGCACGTCATGAGTCACTCACCTGGATACGGGAAGCTCATGTCGTGGAGTCCGGTCGCCATTATGCCGACCCCGGCGGCCGTCGGGGATGTCGTGCAGATGTATGCGAAGCAGACGGGGCAAAATGTCCTGTGCGTTGATATCGGAGGAGCCACAACCGATGTCTTCTCAGTGTTTGTAGATCGAGCAGGAACGCACGCATTTAACCGGACGGTGAGCGCGAACCTTGGCATGAGTTACTCGGTGGCGAACGTGCTTGTTGAGGCGGGTGTCGCGAATATCGCGCGGTGGTTGCCGTTTGAGTTGGGCGAGACAGAGCTTCGGGACCGTTTGCGTAACAAGATGATCCGCCCGACCTCGATCCCTCAAACCGTGGAGGACCTCTGGCTTGAGCAGGCGGTGTGTCGGGAAGCGCTGCGACTCTCGCTTGACCACCATCGATCGCTCGCGATCGGATTGGAAGGGAAGAGGGAGAAGGGGATCGCTGACGTCTTTAAGCAATCATCTGAACGGTACGAGCTCGTTGATCTGATGAAGCTCGATGTAGCTATCGGTTCCGGTGGCGTTCTGAGCCACGCTCCATCACGGATGCAGGCGGCACTGATGCTTGTTGAGGGATTCGGTCTCCAGGGCGTGACGCAGCTGGCGGTAGATTCGATCTTTATGATGCCTCACCTCGGTGTTTTGGCTTCTGTTCATCCCCAGGCTGCGCAGGAGGTGTTCGAGAACGATTGCCTTATTTACCTTGGGACATCTGTTGTGCCTCTCTATCCGGCCAAGCGCCAGGTGCAGGGCGAGTTAGCGACGGTATTCCTTAACGATAGCGCTCTGGGTTCGGTTATCGCCGGCGCCGTGATGCGTTTGCCAACCCCGTGTGCAGGCAAGGCCACGTTGCGTGTGGTTCCGTCTCACAGTTTTGTTGATGTCGGCGGAGGTCCCGGGAAGCCTGTGGAGCGTGAGGTTATTCTCGGAGAGTGTGGTGTGGTATGTGATGGGCGAAATCGTCCAGTCGTGTTGCCAGAACCACGCGCGGTAGCGCAGCGGAACGTTTTCTCAAACCTAGGGCTTATGTCGGAGGAACCCGATGTCTAAGGCGCTCACACCGGCTCTGGCTGTTACCTCGCGAACGACGGTCCGTCGAAGACGAGATCTTCCGATCGCCGGCGAAGTGCTCGTGAGGGAAGGGGATATCGTGAGCGGGTCGCAGGTTGTCGCTCGAGCCCAGCTTGAGGGCGAGTTGCGGCTCGTTCGTGTCGCTGAGCTGCTTGGTATTCCGGCCTCAGATCTGCCGGCGGCTTTGCGGGTCGCTGAGGGCGCGGTGGTACAGGAGGGCTCGTTGCTCGCTGAGATCCGGGGTCTGTGGGGTCTTTTCCGAAGCACGGTGGTATCCCCAATCGCTGGAACCATCGAGTTCGTCTCAAACGCGACTGGGCATATTGGTGTGCGCGCCCCATCTGCGCCTCTCAATCTCACCGCGTACATCGACGGACGTGTTGTGGGCGTGGAGCCAAACCGATCGGTTATCATTGAAGCTGAGAGCACCTTTGTGCAGGGAATATTCGGAGTTGGTGGAGAGCGTTTAGGGCGGCTTCGAATGTTGCCAGTGTCAGCTACCACGCGGCTTGTCGAGGAGTACATTCCCGACCGAGCGGAGGGTGAGGTGTTGGTCGGCGGGCATTCTCCGACGGGCGCCGCTCTCGCCAAGGCAGCGAAAGCAGGGGCTGTTGGGTGTATCACCGGTTCGATCGATGATCGAGCGCTTCGCGAGTATGTCGGTCACGACATCGGAGTCGCCTTGACGGGTGATGAGAATGTAACGATGACCCTTATTATTACCGAGGGGTTTGGGGCGCTCCCTATCAGTGAGCGAGTGCTGACTACCCTCGGGTCAATTAACGGCGAGGTTGTGTCGATTAACGGTGCCACGCAGGTGCGAGCGGGAGCACAGCGCCCAGAGATTATCGGTCCGCGGTATGAGGCGGTGAAAGGCCAGGATATGCGAGAGCGATCGCTCTCCGTGGGCGCGCGGGTTCGAGTTATTCGAGTGCCCTACTTCGGAGCGGTGGGTGTTATTGAAGAGCTTCCTCACGAACTTGCACGTATCGAAACCGGGGCTATCGTACGTGTTTTGAGGGCAAAGCTCGACGATGGTCGACAGGTTACGGTACCCCGGGCTAACGTTGAGCTTGTATAGCCCGTCAAGGAGCCCCTTCATGTTTGAGAAGATGAGAGAGCCTCGAACGAAATCGTGGATTACCGGGCTAGTTGCCCTTGTACTTGTTGTTGGTGCCGTAGGCTACTTCGTCGAAGGGCGTCGCGCGCTTCCTCTTCCCCCCGTACTGCGCATAACAACTGATCCTACCTCGAAAGCCCAGCACCTTGAGGTTCCGCTCCTTCATTACATGAAGGGCTCTCGATTAAAGGATCAGGTCGCACTTGATTTCGTGGGTGCGGTACACCTCGGTGAAAAGTCCTACTACGGAGAGCTGAATAAGAGGTTCACCGCCTACGACGCGGTGCTATTTGAGCTCGTCAGTGATGGAATGAATCTACCGACCATTGGCGAGGAGGGGAGTGATTCTATCTTGGGAACCGTCCAACGGGCGTTCAGCGACCTTCTCGGTCTCTCCTTTCAGCTTGATGAGGTAAATTATCGGGCGAAGAATTTCATACACGCGGATCTCTCGCCCGAGGAGCTGAGTGACGCGATGGCGGTGAGAGGAGAGAGCTTGCCGCAACTGCTCATGAAGCTCATTAAGCTCTCAACCGATCCTGAGATTACAAAGGCGCTTGAGGAGAGAGGATACAACGAGAGTAGCTTGGCTGGGGTGAACCCCCTCCTGATCTTGTTGCGTGGCCCGACCGCTGAGGACCGAGTTAAGATGCGACGATTTATGGCGCAGGGGCTCATCGGCTCGGACGCTGTTTTGAAAGTTCTTGAGGGTGAGAAGGGTTTTTCGCTGATCACCGATCGAAATAGTGAAGTGATGGCGGTGCTCAACAGGGAGACCGCGCTAGGTAAGCGCAAGCTCGCCATTTTCTACGGTGTAGGCCACCTTCCGGATCTTCATAACCGCTTAACAGAGCAAGGATACCGGTTGGCGAAGGTCGAGTGGTTAAACGCTTGGAATATGTAGCCGGTCTCGAACTCCCCTCGGAATCTTCCGCCTCAAAAACCAATCACAAAAAAAGCTTTTTGATGCCGTTGGCGGATTCCTGACCTCTATCAGATCGGTTATGCAGCAGCCATCCCCAGTATACGTGCGCGGATGGAGACGGTGCGCGTGGCTCCGTCGGACGTAGCGTGCCCCTACTGCCGAGATATCTTCTGGAGTTCCTCGTCCTCGAGGAGAACTTTTTTAATATCCGCTAACGTGACAAGCGTTGGTCGTGCACTACTTACGTGGCGAGGTTTGGAAAGATCCTTGGTCGTCGTCGCGGCGACTTCAAGGTTGAAGACAACCTTCTTGAGCATTCCGTGAACCGTTCTTTGCCAATTCATTAGCTCTTCGATGTGTTGTATCTCTTGGTCTACCTGGTCGAGCGGGGACTTCTCATTCATCGGAGTGTTAACCCGCTCAAGAATTGAGAGGGCCTGCGAGTATTGGCGTGCGTCGAGGTGGTGCCGCACATCGCCGTCGACGAGCTCAAGGCGGTTCAAGGTCTCTTTGAGTTTGCTCCATTCATTGTCTGAGAAAACAGCGCAGTATTCGTCGGAATGTTTCTCGAGCGTCAGGATATGATTTTTAAAATCGCCCACCTTTTCTTGAAACCATCGAGCCTGAGCGTAGGCTCTTGCGCGAAGGGGATCTCTCACAAAAAAATACCAGCCGCAAACACCGAGAGCCCCTGCGCCTATCAGAACGAGTGCAAACATGCGATGACCACCGAAAATATAGACGTACGTATGCCTATGGAGACGGCGAAAACTCGAGAAGTCTAAACGGTTAGTGGCATTTTTGTGCCGAGAGAGCTGTAGAAAGGAAGTGCTTTGGAGCGACGCGCGGGGCTTCGTTTCCCGCAACCCCCCAAGATGGCTGTTATTTCAGACTTTCGGTGGCCGGCCGCTCGCGGTGGGGGGAAGTGTACGAGGACCTCGTAGCGAGCGCGGTAGTGGCGATTAACGGTCTGTTTCATCGAGCGCGGCGTCGAACTTCGGCTCGTCCGGCCAGACTTGCTTGAACGCGATTTGCGCCTCATGGTCAGGAATGTTGGTATTGAGTGCTTGTAGCAAAAGTGAGTCAGGGTAGCCCGGTACTATATTTTCGATCAGAACGTGAAGGTCGTTCACGGTAAAGATAATGCGCCACCCTCCACACCCCATCTGCAGTTGTCCCCCCTGCCACTTCCTGATTCTGCGCGTGCGGTGAACCGATGGGTCGCGGCTCAAAGCTTCATGAGCCCGTTCGATAAAGGTAATGCCCCAATTTTTCTGAAGCCACTCGATCTGAGAGGTCGCGAGTGCAGAATAGGTGACGGTGTATCGATGTGGTTCTAGGAGCTTCTCCTCAACCCCTGATATCCACCCCATGGAAGCGTCTGGAAACGCGTCGACTGTTGGAATGTACGGTTTAATATCGAGGATCGGCGTTTCATCGACGAGGTCGGTGTTGCCGACGATGATAGTGAGTTTGTCTACGCCAAGAAGAGGGACCGCTGTGATGCCGATCGGATTCGGACGATGGGGCGAGCGGGTGGCGAACACACCCCGTCGTGTCGCTTCGCCTCGGGGTGGAAGCACAAGGGGGCGCCACGTGGAGTTTCTATGAAACCACCAGATCAGCCAGATGCGATCGAATGAGGCGAGATCCCGTACAGCGACATCGAAGCCCTTGCCGGAGAAGAGTTGAATGACGTTTCGTTCCTCGTCAGAATTCGTGGGCTGATGAGGTGAGTCGAATTTAGTCCGCATCTTGGTGCGGATCACACCTATCGGCTCAAAGAAAAGAGAGTCACAGTCAGATGGCGGCTTGGTCATAGCTACGCCATCACTATGCACCTATTTAAAAAGGTAATCTAGGCAACGGGGTCGTGCCCGGGGGGAAATCTTTCGATGGGTTAGCACCTTATAATGCTGCAGCCCGCTGTTATTTGCCCCCCTTCGAGTAAAGCGGTATACCCGTCACAGTTATGGCTAACCCCCTGCAAAGCGCCCTTATCGCCTTCGGTGGCAACCTCGGCGACCCCATCGCGACGTTGCGGCGGGCTCTGACCATGATCGAGGAGGTGGTCGGTCCAATCAACAAGCTCTCCTCGCTCTATGAAACCAAGGCACTGACCCTGCATGGTGAAGAGCATCCCAACTACGTCAATGCCGTCCTCGAGGTGTCCACGGTGTTGGAGCCGGAGGCGATGTTGAAGGAGCTCCTTCGGATTGAGCACGAGCTGGGTAGAGATCGCTCCCCTGATAAGCGTTGGGAACCTAGAACAATTGATCTCGATCTGCTCTTCGTTGGGCCAATCGTGGTGAACACGCCCAACCTCAAGCTTCCTCATCCAGAGATAGGGAAGCGAGACTTTGTGATTGAGCCGCTAGCCGAGATTGCCGGAGAATTTATCCATCCCGTCATTGGAGAGAGTATGGATGAGCTGAAAGCAGCTCTCGCCACACGCGGCGATGAGCGATTTGTTATCCGCACCTTTCCATTTGAGAGATAGGAATTACCTTGGGACGGTACGCCACTCGGGCATCGTGACCTGTGGTGCTTCTAACGCCTCGCGCTGTCGCGCGACATTATGAACTCGAAGGTAGGTGGGGACGTTGCTCGGTATGTCTTGGATTGCGGCCGCTCCGATTCTTGCTGAGAGAGAGTCTTTCGTATCGACGTCCATTTCGCCGATAAGTTTAAGAAATCCTTTGCGAGAACAGCCGAGTAGAATTCCTCCTTGAGTCCTAGGAAATTGGTGAAGATTCTCAGCAACGAGCCACGAGACTCGCGGGTCGTGACTTACAAAAGCACCCATGCCGGGATCCACGATCAGTCGGTCAGTTCCTATTCCAGCGGCGAGGCACATCTCAACTGTTTCGCTGATCCAGGAAGATATTTTTGGAACGGCGGTGTCAAATGGAAAGCCCGGTCCAAAGAGATGAGCTCCCCCGTGCGGATTACACATGAAGATATAGGAGGCGTCACTACACGCGACGACCTCAAGCATCTCTGGAGAGCGTTGTCCCGACACGTCGTTGATGAAGGTAGCGCCGCAGTCGATGGCCCGCCGGGCTACCTCGCTGTGGTGGGTGTCTACGGAGACCGATATGTGTTTGGCTAGTTTGGAGATAATCGGGCTAATTCGTCGCCACTCCTCCTCAATTCCCGGGCAGCTGGAACCGGGCCGAGTTGAATCTCCGCCGATATCGAGTAGATCGGCTCCTTCGTCGATCAATCTGTGAGCGTGCTCTATGAGTCGGTCGGGGTCTACGCGACCAACGCCGTCGGAGAAGCTATCAGGCGTGCAGTTAACGATTCCTACGATCCTTGGAGGCATGAGAGGGGTGTAACATCTTTCAAATGAGACAGCTACAAGGACTAGTCGGAGATGCGGCAGCTGTTGCGAGCTCTCAGGCAATTGGAACATATGGCCGGGGAAAATAGTGACAGGATCACGCAGGAAGTGGACTGCAACTCGATGCATCAAGATAAATCTATCAACGCACAACGCCAAACGCCCTGGTAGTCCCATGGGATTGTGCTCCCCCGACTTGGCGTAGGCTACCACCTCGGTGCGATAGCGGGCGTGTCTGTCACGGTCTACACGGGTGCGGTAGGTACTATTGAAGTGCTCACCAGGAAATCCCCTCTGATCAACGTGTTAGTTGAGTCGGCGTGCTTGGAATGTTCCGCTCGCCTCTGCACAGAGGGTGTGGCTGCCGAGAGGGGTTCGATATCTGAAAATGCTACGTTAGTGCCTTAAGGTGCGATAAGGTCTCCCAGGGAGGCGAGGCAAAACCTACCCGTAGCGAGAAAGTCGAGGTTGGGTTGATATTCGATCTAAACGTTCAGAGCGCCGCACGAGGAGCTTAAGGATATGCGAATCCAATTACGTGGTGTTTTGGTAGTACTTGTTCTCGCGCTCGCCGGATGTGAGGGTGGGGGAGGGAGCTGCTCGTGGGAGCGCCCCTCGTGTTGCGACAATAACCTCTTCGGATGTGGTCCCTTTGATCTACCGCAGGGATGTTCATGTGGTGACTACTTCTCTCGCTCTTTTCAAGGCTTCCCGATCCGCCCTAATCCGAAGCCCGCTCGACAGACCCGTGCGACTGCGGAGGGTACGTGGCGAGTTTCTCTCACGAAAAACGGCGATGGGTGTTCCTACCTCAAGAGACAGGCTACCGCCACGGTTCTTATTCGCGATCGCAACCAACAGGTCAGTATGAAGTTACTTGGGTTCGCGACGCTTCGTGGCAATCGAGTAGGTCGAAATGTGCGAGCGCGTGGAAAGGTGAAGGTTCCTTTTTCTCAATGTGCAGCGGATGTGACGAGCACGATCTCTCTTGCAAGTGCCACATCAGGGAGCGTTACCGGAACGATTGCTGTATCGTGCGCGACTCAAAACCTGTCCTGCTCCGTGTCCTACTCGGGAAATATCAGAAAATTATAGAAAGTCATGACTGACAGGTATCCCAGGGTAAAAGTAATGCGCATATTTCCGCAGGCCTGGCGATTGGCCCACACAGTTAGCGCAGATCAAACATGATCAGCTCCGTGGAGTCTGCGGCGCCTTTGATAGAAATAGAACCTGGCTGCTCGATAGCGACGGCGTCTCCTCCATTGACCTCAGAGCCGTTGATAAGGCAGCTCCCTTGTACGATGTGAATCCACGCTCCTCTGCCGTCTTTAAGATCGAATGAGATTTCCCCGGAGGCGGAGAGGGATGATACGTATACGTGTGAGTCTTGATTAATTAAGAGAGCTTCGTCTCCCTCGCGCGCGGGACCCGCAACGCGAACTAAACGATCGACGCGGTCAGCGATCGGGAATGCCCTCTGCGCGTATGCCGGCTGAAGTCCGTCTTGCTGCGTTTCGATCCAGATCTGAATAAGGTGGACAGGATTTGTTGGCGATGGATTGAACTCAGAGTGCCGGATGCCACGCCCGGCTGACATGACTTGCACCTCGCCTGGTCGTAAAATCTCCCCGTGTCCGAGACTATCTTTGTGCTCGAGCTCGCCTTCGACCACGACGGTAATGATCTCCATATCGCGATGCCCATGCATCCCGAAGCCTTTGCCGGGAGCTATGATGTCATCGTTGATGACCCGAAGAGTGCGAAAGCCCATGTGGCGAGGATCGTAGTATTCCCCGAATGAGAAGGAGTGACGGCTGTACAACCACCCTATTTCGGTGAGCCCTCGATCATTGGATTTTCGAATATACATAACTACCTCTGAGTGTGTGTGCTCAGACAGTAAGTTCAGCGGCCAAGAATTTCAAGCTCATGAGCCGATGGACCCTTTAGTTGAGTCCACGACGAACAAGCTTCTCGATTGAGGGTTGCATAAGAGCCTCAAGCGCTTTGCCAGGCTCGCCTGCGCCCGCGTGGAAGCGGAGCCTGTGAAGCAGGACGAACGGAGCCATATAACGGAGATCATCCTCTGTAGCATGAGGGCGTCCGTTAATGAGGGCCCATGCTTGCACGGCACTCTGAAGCATGAGCGCGGCCCGTGTTGAGGCGCCGAATTGGATCATCGGGTTTCCTCGAGTCGATTGCACGATATCGATAATCGCTTGGCGAAGTGACGCTGTGACGTGAACCGCCTCACAAGCTTTTCGGGCGTCTAGGATATCACTTCGTGTACACACAGGGTCGATTGAGACCGAGGCGTCCTTAATCGATGTGTGATTTTCAAGGATCTCACACTCCGTCATGCTATCAACGTACGACATCGGGACCTTGAGAAGGAAACGGTCGAGTTGAACCTGCGGCAGGGGATAGGTGCCGGCGATATCAAGTGGGTTCTGAGTTCCCAGGACAAAGAAGAGTTGGTCGAGTGAACGCGTAACGTTGTCCATCGTTACCTGTTTCTCGGCCATACACTCAAGGAACGCCGCTTGTACCTTCGGACCTGTTCTGTTGATCTCATCGGCGAGCACTACGTGAGCGAATACAGGGCCGTGCATGAAGTGAAATTGTCCCGTCTTCGGATCGAAGATATTCACTCCGAGGACATCACCTGGAAGCATATCGGGCGTAAACTGGATTCGACGAAAGGGCACGATCGGGTCAGACGAGAGAGATGGGAATCTGTTTCGAGCAGCGTCATCAGCCGCGATGAGGCGACCCAGCGTCTTCGATAGTGTCGTTTTTCCCGAGCCTGGGTAGTCCTCAAGCAAAACGTGACCGTCTGCGACCAATGCCGCAACGACCAAGCGAATGGTGTCTGACCGACCTCGAATGACCTTCTCTAGAGCGGTGCAGAGTTTGAGTACCGTCGCGCTTGCCGTAGTAAAGTCTTCAGTTTGGACCGACATTTCGTATCTCCTCTCGAAATAGAGCATCAGATAATTTGTTCACCACGTCTCCTGGTGTGCTTCCCTCTACACGTCGATTCTTATTCGACTGGCCGGGACATGAAAAGCGGAGCGCGAGCTTCCCAGGTGTGGTCGGATCTTCCGCGGTGATGGTGCATACACTACCCTTGCCCGCCGCTTCCCGAAAGGGGCCGGCTTCGATTGCGGATCGTAAAGAATGGGGATCGGCGCCAAGTTCTAATGCTACCGGAAGCTGAAAACCGTAGTTCCGAAGCTCCGGAGCCGCCATAGCGAAGACGCGGTACGCGAGCTCGCGATACGGCTCTGAATCTGGAGACAGAGAGATCATCCGACGAAGTGTAACGTGAATCTTCAGAAGGGTGTCGAACCCATCACGACTTCGCTTCATCACAGACTCATACTTCTCGTGAGCCGCACCTGAGAAAAGCGATGAGGCTTCGTTTTCGGCGAGGTAGGCGTCATAGAAGACCCCTGCGATCGCGCGGACGTCTTTGGCGCGTTGCCCCTCAACACGGCGAGAGAGCGCCGAGGTTGAAAGGCCAGCGAGAACCTCTCCAAGTGTGGGGTATTCAAGGAGGCTGTCGGTGTTTCGGATGGTAAGATCTTCGATGTCGTGAAGGTCGTCGATAAGTATCTGTCGCGCGCGTCTCATGAGCCACCATGCCCTGACCGCGTTTGAGGCGATTGTTTTTTGCTGCTGAAGCCATTCGCTCCATGTCTCTGCGTGGTGGAAGCGAAGGATGTTGTTTTGACGCTCTAGGCCTTGTGCGAGGGAGATAGTGGCAGCGACAACGAGATCGTCTTGATTCGTCCCTATCTTACCGAACCATTGTGTGCCTTGAAGAGCGGTTTCGAATCGCTTAATCGCCCGGTCAACGTTTCCGGTATGAAGGTCGATGCGCCCGCGAGCGAGATTTACGAGAGCCGCGTGCTCCTCATTGTTACGCAATGGAAATTGCGCGATACACCTCTGAAACGCGTCCATCGTCGAGAGGGCGGCATCGGTTTTTGCCTGCTCGAGATAGAGAAGGGTGAGATTGAGGCTTGGTAATACATGCTCACACCCATCAGGTAGGCTGGTGGCCCGGAGAAACGTTGATTCCGCTTTAACGTCATCGAATATCTCCTTGTAGACCTCGCCAGCGTTGTTGAGTGGGGTCGCTGGTTGTCCGTCCGAGCCTTGTGAGAACTCATAGGCGATGGCCTGACGAAACACTTCAAGCGCCTCCTGTGGTTGATCGTTCATCGAGAGGAGAATGCCGAGCATGTTGAGCGTTCGACCGCCCTCCGCCCCGGCCAGAAGGCCCTCGCGAGCGACCTTGATTGCCTCCTGGACACGGCCCAGCTTCATGAGGACCCAAGAACGAGCTCCAGGATACCATTCGGCGCGATAACCATTCTGGTGGTACTCATCGAGCGCGTCGAGGGCGCCCTGATAGTTGTCGAGGTTGAGCCTGCACTGACTCAGATAGTAGAGGAGATTTCCATGCTCAAGTTGCAGGAGATGTGAAGTGTACGGTGGCTTGCCGTTTTTCTTCTCGAATAGCTCCTGGGCTCGCCTGATATACTTGAGGGCAAGTCGATAATGCCCTACATGGACCAGGTAGTACCCTGAGAGGAGATAGTAAGCTTTATATTCGTTCGGATCTTTTTGAATCGCTTTGAGAAGCTTGGTGCGAGCGTCGAGGAGACGTTCGGTCGCTAGAAGAAGCGATGCCTCCCGGATGAGTTCCTCAGCGGTTTTGTTCTTGTCGTCGGTTGTTGTGAGCTCGTCGAATCCGAAGATATCAAACGGGTCAAAGGGGTCGTCGACGGTCCGTTCGTGCTGGTGTGGCTGTGGTGTGTCTTGCCCAAGAGCGACCGTTGAAGAGAAGAGTACGGCAAGAGCGCAGAGAGGTGAAATGTATTTCGTTACCATGAACCACCTCCCAAAGCGTTGGTGACGGAGGCTGGGTTGATCGCAGAGATGACTCGTCTCCAGAGTGAAGCTCCCTTAAGTTTGGCATGGGCCTCAAAGATGGCGGTGGCTACCTTCCTCTTGTCGAGTTCGGGATTGGCGGCGTACGTCGCGTAGTTTACTAAGTCAGTCAGGGGAACGAGCACGCGCTCTGGTGTTCGGCGTGAGAATTGCTCGCGGGTTTCTCCAAAGGCGCGACGTATCCCACGGTCATGGAGAAGTGATGCCACTGAGACATATCCCCACCGAGCTTTGCCGACGGCTGTTGGAGCGAAGCGCCATCCATGCCGAAGGGTGACTTTGGCCAATACGAGAGTTGCTACAAGCGAAGCGAATGCCCAGAGGATGATATCCTTGTTCGGAATCCATGTCCCCTCTGGGTCAGTCATTCCCGGCTCATCTTTCGTTGACTCCGAGGGAAGAATCTCCTCGCCCGGCTCAAGGCTGCCCATGAGCTCCTCCAGGAGCTTGGTGTCTACTTGGGTGTCTGCATGGCTCTCTACTTGGTCGGGTTGTATGTCGAATGGTACCCAACCGGTGCCTCTGATATAGGCCTCCGACCACGCATGTCGATCGCTCATTCGAAGGAGGATGTGCCCGTCCTTCGCTTGACTGAGGTCTGTGAGGTAGCCGGTACCGATGCGCGCCGGTATTCCAAGGGCTCGAAGCATGTAGACCATCGCGTGGGCAAAGTGAACGCAATAGCCGCGGTGGTCGCCAAAGAGGAATGGCACTACCGGATCTTCGTGCGGGGAGACGGTATGATTTGGGGTGAGCGTGTAGATTGAGGTGCGAGAGAGGTAGTTAGTCAGAGCGTTTATCTTTTCAACGGGGCTCGTGATTCCCTTCGTGATCTCCTCGGCGAGGTCTTTGTAGCGCTTGTCACCGTGTGGTTGGAGGTAATGACCTTTCACCTCATCTGTCCATCGCGGGTCTCCGACATCGAGGTTTGATAATGATTCGAGAGGAAAGGCTGGAGCGACGGAATACGCGCGGTATGAGCTCTTAAATCTGGATGGATTCGGATTTTTTAATTGCACGATGGAGAGGGGATAGTCTACGGCGAACGCCGAATCATGGTCCGCAAGGGTATAGATCGACTGGATGAGAGGGGTTCGAGGGGCTAGCTCCATATCCTCTTTTCCAGTGAAGGTAGAGTGAGGTGACACGACCGGAAGATCGGTGTCGAAGGCTCGCCCGGCGAAGACCATCTCTTTGCCGTTGAATTGAGAGAGCGCGCTTTCACGTAGGTAAAGCATCGGACTGAATGGATTGTCAGAGTAATCCCCTTCTAGTCGGATCAGTCCAGCGGGTTGATTGGTGCTTCCCAGCGCTGATTGAAAGGTTAGGGGGCTGACGCCGAGATTCTCGCCCATGCCGACGCCGTTTGATACTCGAGCCAACATAGCTGTGTTGTAGTGCTGGTAGAGCGCCGACTGAAGGATGTACACGAGGCCCGTGAGTGCAATAACGAGGATGCTCGATAACAGTACGCGACGACGACCACTGCTTACCTGCACCGTAGTACGCTCCGCGCGAGGCCTAACTGCTTGAGACGCGAAGTAGAGGTAGCTCAGTAGCAAGGTGAGGAGTGAAGAGCCCACCACAATAAGCATCGAAAGGTGGGGGATGCCTAGTCGCCACGCAAGCGATGAGATTATCTTTGGGCGATC
>JAIXQT010000041.1 GCA_027485595.1 Pseudomonadota bacterium
CCTACCAGACCTATCCCCTGAGGAACAGAAAGCTCGTACCCTCGACATTGAGGCCGAGATCCTCTCCTCAGCTCTCAGTCTCGGAGAACAATTCGCTGGAGAGCTGGCGGCGACACATCAACTCTCAATCTCTGACTACGCAATAGACCTCATACCGAGTTGGAATGAGAGCAAAAATCACCTCGACCTGTACTTTCTTGAGGTGCAATACAGTTATGCGTGGTCGGGACTAGAGGCTGTCGACCCTGAAGCCGCGGCGCGGGTAGTGGCCTATAAGAGATCATTGCTCCTAGCAGGGTGGTGAAAAATGGTTCCGTCGTGAGCATTTTGAGGGTTTCGGCGAAACGAGGCGGAGAAGAAGAAAAAACCGGAGGCGTATCCACTGAGATACGTTGAGGATTTTTTCGTTGGCTCCAACGAGGTTGGAGCCAAACCATCGAAATGCGCAACAGGAAATCATTTTTCACCACCCTGCTAGCTCCGGTTCTCAACGCGGTCTTTGGGAGAGAGGTTTGATGCGGGCCAGAGGTGGAATGGAATGACCCATCTCACTTCGCGATGGATGTAGGAAAATTAAGTGTAGCCTCCCCCCCTCTCTCCGGGTCAAGCTCGTGGGTGTCCATGAAGAACTATCTTGCAACTACCCTTTTTGCCCTCTTTCTGGTGACAGCTCCCCGCCCCGCCCTCGCCGGTGACGGCGCTACCATCATCATGAAAAGCGGCGTCGTCATCACCATTACGAATGGCTACAGCCAACTCGTAACGGGGATGCGGTCGCTCAAATCGACCGGTGTTCAGAACTATCCCGTCGAGATCCTGATTGAGAACACATCTTTCTACGTTAACCTGGGAGAGGTGGCGCTGCTGTGCCGTGATACGTGTTCGAGCATGACCATTACTACCCCCCGACAGAGCAAAGAGGCACACGCAGCGGTAAAGGCACCGACACGGTGAGTAAAAGAAGTGCGCTTGAGATAATCGTCCGTCCGTGACACCATCCCCTCGACTAACGCCTCTAAAGGAATAGGTATGGCAGCAAAGAAGAAAACAGCACCGAAGAAAGCTTCGAAGAAAGTAGCCGCGAAGACCGGCAAGAAGACCGCGACCAAAGTGATCCCTCCTTCGGTTCCAGTTCTCGCCACCAAGGAAGGCATGAAACTCCTCAAGCATCACTGCGAAGGGATCATGGAGCTTGTTGGAGACCTCATCGTGACCAACAACCCAAAGATCTCCCAAAAGGATTTCAAGACTGAGGCTCACGGGCTCATTCGGATCTTCTTCGGCATGGAGAAGGCTCCAGCTAAGAAGAGCGCTCGTCGATAGTCATCGATAAGCCAAAACGAGAGGGCCTGGCTCCACGTGAGTGGTGCCAGGCCTTTTTCTTTTCTGTCCCCTCCGCAACCTTTCGGCGACCAGGGATGGTCGCCCTCCGGTGGTGCTACGCGTGACTTGGGAGGGCGGTCATTCCTGACCGCCGTGTTGCAATATGGGAATGTAGTGTGCGCTGCGCAACCTTTCGGCGACCAGGAATGGTCGCCCTCCCCCATTGCCCAGCCGTGATAACGAAAAAGGGCCTAGCACCACCACCGTGACACCAGACCCTCTCCTTGCGCGTGAGCGCAGTTCCCTACTTCACAACCTTCAGTACCTCAGTAAGCACATCGGGCTCAAACACACTCGCCATCACAGCGTTGCGCATAAAGTTTGAGGCTGGGACGTTTGAGCTCTTGAGCCCTTCATCGATCATCTGAGCAACGCTCTTCACGATAGAAGCAAAAGCCTTGGCGTCTGTTACCGTAATGCCCTGATCCGCGCGCTCATATGTGGAGTTAAAGGTCTCAGCGTGTTGCTCGATGATCTTGCCGACAACCACCTCAATGAGCTCTGGATAGGCGTATCGCGCAAGTCCGAGGAAATACATCGCACGTTTCTCATAGTTCGCCTCGATGAATAAACGAACTGGCTCTGGGCGTCCACTCGATACCACTCCGCGGAACTCTTTGGCGAAGGTCGCAACCTGAGGGGTCTGCGTTCCCTCTCGCTTCAGGAAGCTCTTGAGCGCCGAATTGAGGTTCTTAGCGCTGGTGAGCGCGGTAGTTACTTCTTCTACAGTTGTCTCTAACATGGTCTACCTTTCCTTAGGTTACTACTAAAAATCTGGCGCAACGGATTTGTCGTAAATCATGCGCGCCGCGTTGGAGGCGAGATCGTTGAGGGCCTGGGCCTCCTGTCCACGTGAGATGTCTCGCGAACTCAAACTTGCGAGGTCTGACGCTGAGATCGACCCACTTGCGAAATCAGGCGATGTCGTCACCACGACACTCTGATTAGCTGCATATTCTTTGGTAACTTTAAGGTTATTTTCACGCCACAATATCTGTCCCGTGGTTCGACGCAACTCACCAGCGAGGAACATCGTGGTGTCCATTTGCAAAGAGGTATTAGTGGCAGCGTTCACGGTGCTTGTGCTGTTCTTAACGTCAAGAATCTGGACTTTGAGGATGGCATCAGCGTCCCCCTGCTTCTCGACTACTGACACAGTGCCGTAGCTATCAAACTCATCGCGGAGGGCGTCGGTGACGACGTCGGCGAGACCGAGCTCTGTCGACCCGTTCTCAACTCGTGGAACGTAAATGTTCTTCACGTCCGCAGGAAGAACACTTCCAGACCCGCGCAGGGTGTATCCACATCCACTCCCCATCAGCGTAATGAGGGTAACAGCTATAAGGTGTGCGATTCTCTGCATGACTATCCTTTCTTGTTTATTGAGCTGATCCGCCGCGGAAGTTGGTCGATATACTTCTTAAGCCCCTTCTCTTTCGTTCGAAGTCCTCTGAGAGATTCTAAAAAGTGGGCCTGCATCTCCCCGGTTAGTCGAACTATCTGAGCATGCTGGTTGGCGAGGCGTTGCGCTAGCTGCTGCTCGGCCGGCGCGATCTCCTTGGCTCCCTCTTTGGAGGTCTTCCAGGTAGCCTCCCATTTCGAAAAGCCCTCTACATATCCATCGATCACATCGAGGGCATCGGCTGAACCATCGCGGATAGCCGCAATCGCTTCCTTGCCGAGTTCAAGGAGAGCCTTCGCCTCTTTGGAGCTGCCGTTTGTCGCCATATGGGCGGTATTATGATCCCATTATGTTGAAGCCGCAATCGACGTAGAGGATCTCTCCCGTAACCCCGCTTCCAAGGGGGCCAAGAAGGTAGAGACCGGTGTTCGCGACATCATCCTGAGTCACATTGCGACGAAGGGGTGCCTTCTCGGCGAACGCGGAGAGCATATCTCGAAACTGCGGGACGCCTGAGGCGGCGAGGGTCTTAATCGGGCCGGCAGAGATAGCGTTCACTCGGATATTAAATTCACCGAGGTCTGCGGCTAAATAACGCACAGAGGCCTCAAGAGCGGCCTTGGCGACCCCCATGACGTTATAGTTTGACACAACGCGCTCGGAGCCAAGGTACGTAAGCGTGACGAGAGACCCGCCGTTATCGGTCATAAGAGGGAGAGCGCGACGAGCAACGGCCACGAGCGAATAGGCAGAGACATCCAACGCGAGCTGGAAGCCCGCGCGTGAGGTATTCACGAACCGATTCGAGAGGTCCTCCTTGTCGGCATACGCGAGGGAGTGCACCACGCCATCAATCGTTCCCCAATCCTCTTTGAGCCGGGCGAAGAGGGTGTCTAATTGCTCGTCTGACTGAACATCGCAGGGGTAGACGTTCCGGCATCCTATCCCCTCAGCCAGGGGGCGTACGCGACGCTCAAGAGCCTCGTTCAGGTAGGTGAAGGCGAGCTGAGCACCCTCCCGATGAAGGGCCTCCGCCATCCCCCACGCGATACTTCTATCGTTGGCTACACCAAGAACCAGGACCTTCCTTCCGTCGAACATTCCCATACGCAATTTTCCTCACGCAGATACAAAAAAGCGAACCCGGTAAGGGGTTCGCTTTCTCGTTGACTCATCTTCGAAGATGTCACCGCAAGATTACTCAGCGGCTGCCTTCTTCTTGGCTGGAGCCTTCTTAGCTGCGGGCTTCTTAGGCGCCGCGGCCTTCTTAGGGGCAGCCTTCTTAGCAGGAGCCTCCTTAGACGGTGACTTAGCCTCAGCCTTGTCAACCAGCTCGATTATAGCCAGCTCAGCGGCGTCACCAGGCCGAACTCGTGTGCGAACGATACGGGTGTAACCTCCGTTCCGAGTAGCATTACGAGGACCGATGTCCGTGAAGAGCTTGTGAACCACTGCCTTGTCCAAAAGGTAGCTGTAAGCCTGACGACGAGCGGCAAGCGTATCGTTCTTCCCGAGCGTAACGAGACGCTCAACAACAGGACGAAGCTCCTTAGCCTTTGGCACAGTTGTCTCAAAACGCTCGTGCTTAAAGAACGAGGTAGCGAGGTTGCGCAACAGAGCCTTTCTGTGGCTGATATTTCTGCTTAACTTTCTTAGACCTTTTCCGTGTCTCATACTTCCTACACCCAATTACAGGCGGTACGCACTGGTACCGCCCTGCCGTTTTAGTGGTCTGTTTGCTCCTTGAGCTGATCGAGATCCTTGCGAGCAGGGAACTCCTCAAGCTTGAGTCCAAGAGAGAGTCCCATATCTGAGAGGATCTCCTTGATCTCATTGAGAGACTTACGACCGAAATTCTTAGTACGAAGCATCTCAGCCTCGGTCTTCTGAACGAGCTCGCCGATGTACTTGATATCAGCGTTCTCAAGGCAGTTAGCGGAACGAACGCTAAGCTCAAGCTCGTCGATACGACGGAAGAGGTTCTCGTTCCAACGCTTCGAAGGTTCCTCACTCTTCGGCTCTTCGCGCTCAACGATAAGGTCATCTCCTACGAAGATGCCAAGTTGATCAACGAGGATGTGAGCCGCCTGAGCGATCGCCGCGCGTGGGTCAATGCTGCCGTTGGTCCAGATCTCCATCGCAAGCTTGTCGTAGTCAGTGCGCTGACCAACACGAGCGTTGGTTACCGCAAGGTTTACACGACGAATTGGCGAGAAGATAGAATCGATGAAAACAGTTCCAACAGGAGCGCCTTCGACCTTGTTCTTGTCAGCTGGAACGTACCCACGTCCAACCTTAACAGTTACTTCCATCTTGAGTGAAGCGCCTTCACCAAGGTGAGCAACAACAAGCTCTGGATTCAACACTTGAACGGCTGGATCACCCTGGAACATGCCAGCGGTAACCTGCCCCGGGCCTTGAGCCTCAAGGTGGAGGATTGCCTCCTCCTTATCCTCAAGACGGAGAACAACCTCCTTAAGGTTGAGCGAGAGTTCAGTTACATCCTCAACGATGCCAGGCATCGTGCAGAACTCGTGGGAAGCTCCCTCAACGCGAATCGAAGTGATCGCCGCGCCCTGAAGCGACGAGAGAAGAATTCTTCTCAAAGCCGTTCCGATAGTCATACCGAAACCACGCTCAAGTGGCTCCGCGATGAACTTACCGTATCGGCTATCTGCTGTCGATCCCTCAACCTCTACTCGGTTTGGGCTTATCAAGTCCTTGAGACTGATCTTCTTCATGTCTCTATCCCTATCAATTAAAACGCAAACAACCGCGCCCCACTCCCAACCTAATCGGTTGAGCGAGAAGAGCGCGGAACTCTAACTACCGTGAATACAACTCGACGATCAGCTGCTCGCGGATCGTTGGGGGCAACTGCTCTCGAGTTGGAACGGAGTTCACCGTTCCTCGAGTCGCTGCCTGGTCGAGCGTGAGCCACTCAGGAATAACACGAGACTTAGCAGCTTCCATACCCGCAATAATCAAGGGGTTGGTCTTGCCCTTCTCCGCGACCTCAACTACGTCACCTGGCGACAACGTGTATGAAGGGATGGAGATTCGCTTTCCGTTAACCAAGATACGACCGTGGTTAACGATCTGTCGAGCCTGACGACGCGAGGAACCGAAACCAAGACGATAGACGACATTATCGAGTCGTCGCTCAAGGAGAACCAGGAGCTCAGTTCCTGTTACACCCTTAGTCGAAGCGGCGCGCTCGAAGGTGTTGTGGAACTTAGCCTCAAGAAGTCCGTAGGACCGCTTAACCTTCTGCTTCTCACGAAGCTGAATCTTGTAGTTGGAGAAAGCCTGACGTCCACGGCCGTGCTGACCTGGACCACCCTCTCGCTTCTCTACCGCGCACTTGCCGGTGAAACACCTCTCGCCCTTGAGGAAGAGTTTCTCTCCCTCTCGACGGCACAAGCGACAAACTGAACCGCAATATCTTGCCATGACTAAATGCCTCTCTTACGAAAACTAAACTCGACGACTCTTACGCGCGCGGCATCCGTTATGAGGAACCGGCGTTATGTCTTTGATCAACGTTACCTGAAGACCAGCGAGGTGAAGAGCACGGAGTGCGGACTCACGTCCGGACCCAGGACCTTTAACGCGGACGCTTACTGTCCGAACGCCAGCCTCTTTAGCCTTACGAGCGGCGGAATCGCCCGCTACCTGAGCGGCGAACGGGGTCGACTTTCTCGAACCCTTAAATCCGTTAGCCCCTGAGCTCGACGATGCGATCACGTTTCCAGCTGGATCCGTGATGGTAACGATCGTGTTATTGAAGGTAGCGTGAACGTGAGCCACTCCTACGGGGACGTTCTTTTTTACCTTCTTCTTCTTTACCGCGGTATTGGTTGCGCGTGCCTCTGCCACAAACTACTCCTTACAAGCTGTTTTCAAATCTTAAGTTACTCACCTACTCCACATTAGGTCTTCGTTGCTGCCTTCTTACCAGCAATCGGAGCACGACGTGGGCCCTTTCTCGTACGAGCGTTCGTGCGAGTACGTTGACCACGAGCTGGGAGATTCTTTCGGTGACGTAGACCGCGGTAGCAACCAAGGTCCATCAATCGCTTAAGCGAGGCGGATACCTCTCGGCGGAGGTCACCCTCAACCTTCTCTCGTCGCTCGATGATCTTTCGGATCTTATCAACTTGCTCTTCGGTCAGATTGTCAGTTCGAACTGACTGATCGATACCGGCCTCAGCGAGGATCGCTTGGGACTTAGAAAGACCAACACCGTAAATGTACGTGAGGCCAAGGATGATTCGCTTATTACGCGGAAGGTCAACACCTGCAATACGTGGCATGACTTAAACTCCTACTACTCAATTAACCCTGTCGTTGTTTGTGCTTAGGCGTACGGCTACAGAAGACATAGATCTTGCCTTTTCGCTTGATCACTTTGCAGTAGCTACAAATTGGCTTTACAGACGCTCGGACCTTCACAACACTCTCCTAAAAGCTTCACAAAGGGCCACAAATCCCGCGGCACCTTTCGCTAAAAGCTCCAATTAAATTGGATACTTACCATGGACTCGCCCGCTCACTTCCGGCCAAAATGGCACCTAGGGCGCGCAGACGTCCTGCATAAAGAGGCCCGAATTTTACATATTTCCAGGTCCATTACAAGCCCTGCACCCCCAGAAGAGTAGGCCTCTTTTTACAATTTGGGGGCTTTTAATGGGGATTCTCTCGAACACCCAAAGAATGGGCCGAAAAACAAGAAAACGAAAAACCCTAAAAACCAAAGGAAACAACCGGAACGCCAGATACGGAGACCGACCATCGAAGCCCCGCCCCAGCTTTCAACGGCCTAGACTACGTCCCGAGGGCGGTCGTGATGCGGTTAAAAACTTCATCAACCGCTCCTACGCCATCGATCTTCACCAGATTACCTACCTGTTCGTAATAGTTCGCAACTGGAGCCGTCTGCTCCCAGTAAACCTTGAGACGTTTAGCGGCTACCTCCGCCGTGTCATCGGAGCGACTTGACTGCCCCTGCCGGGCCTCAATTCGCTCAAGGAGGATTGCATCGGGCACGTTGATCTGGAGGACGTTCAGCTTCGCGGCCCCCATCTTCAAAAGAAGGGTCGTCAAACTCTGGGCCTGCCCGACGGTACGAGGTATCCCATCCAGGAGAAACCCATTTCTGCAGTCAGACTGCGAGAGTCGGGCCTCGACGACCTGCATAATGATATCATCTGTCACCAACTCACCAGAGTCGAGAATAGACTTAACTTTATTGCCGAGCGGCGAGCCGGAAGCTACCTGCTGCCGAAGCATATCACCCGTTGAGATGTGAGGTATGTGGTACTGCGCGCATATCTTAACGGCCTGAGTACCCTTCCCCGCACCTGGAGGTCCTAACAAAACGATCTGCATATCCTGGTCATCCTTCGGTGAGATGCCGCACTAGCGACGAACAAGCCGGCTGCGGTTATAACTGATAGCGCCAAGCGTACCCTGGTCCTTGCTCGAACGAGACATAAAGGCCTCATAGTTGCGAGCGACCAACATCGACTCTATCTGCGCGGAGGTGTCGAGCGTTACGCCGACTACGATCAACACAGCAGTACCGCCGAATACGTATGCGAATTGAGACGCGCCCATTCCGATGTACACCATCTGAGGAAGTACACACACTAGCGAGATGTAAACAGCGCCCCACAAGGTGAGGCGGTTCAGCACACCATAAAGGTAATCAGCGGTCTCCTGTCCAGGGCGAACGAGTGGAATGAACCCTCCGTTCTTCTTAAGGTTGTCAGCTACCTCAACGGGATTGAAAACAACCGCGGTGTAGAAGAAGCTGAAAAGAACGATCAGCACCACGTATATCGACTCGTAGCCCCATGCTCCTGGCGTTAAGAAATTGGCAAGCGCTGGAAAATTCGCTGCTGGCAGCACCGTCATGATCGTCGCTGGGAGCATCATGATAGCGGACGCGAAGATCGGAGGAATGACTCCAGTCATGTTGACCTTGAGGGGCATGTACTGTGTCTGAGCCTGCGTCATTCGCTTTCCAACCATCCGCCGTGGGTACTGGATAGGAATCTTACGGTGGGAGCGCTCCACGAAGATGATCGCGTAGATCGTGAAGAGCGAGAACGCGAGCAACGCAAGAACGGCGAACGGCGAGAGCTCCCCGGTTCGAGCAAGCTCTACGGTAGATCCAAACACAGATGGCATTCGAGCAGCGATACCGGCGAAGATGATGATACTGGTGCCGTTACCGAGTCCGCGCTCCGTGATCTGCTCACCAAGCCACATAACGAAAGCGGTTCCAGCGGTAAGAGTAATCATGGTTGTAAGCTCGAAGGACAAGCTCGGTGTAGCCAATCCTCGAGATTCCAGCGCACGTGCGATCATGAAGCTCTGGAAGAGTGCGAGGAGAATCGTGAATTGTCGCGTGTAGCGAGTGATAACTCGACGCCCCGCCTCACCCTCTTTCTTGAGGTTCTCAAGATACGGGATGCTCGGCGAAAGGAGCTGAATGATGATCGATACAGTGATGTATGGGGAGATTCCGAGCGTGAAAATAGAGAACTGCTCAAGTGCCCCTCCGGAGAAGAGGTTGATGAGACCGAAGAGAGTGTTGGCGTTCTCCTCAAACATTTTGCGGATCGCGTCAACGTTTACACCCGGAGTAGAGACAAACACGCCGAATCGATACACAGCGAGCATCGATATAGTAAATATGAGTCGCTTCTTTAATTCCGGAATTTGAAACACCTGGGGCAGACCGCTCATCACATCCTCGTGAAAAACTAAGTTAGTCGGAACCGCGAGCACAAAAGACACAGCTCGATGACTATGCCACTATAAACCTACCGGAACCGGGCGGTAAACTACTACCACGCACTACTTCGGGGAAATAGTGTCTTTAGTAACATCACCACACAATTATCGAGAAGAACCCGCATTTTTCGATCGCACTCGATCACAACACCCAGCTCTTTACCATTAATCGAGCGCTCTATCCTCGGTGGATCTCGGTTCGGCTTGAGCCCAAAAACCTGCTGCCCATTACACCTGTAAGCGCCCACCCCTAACGAGCCCCACGATTACTGTTTCCAGTTAGGCAGAGATCCGGAAACAAAAAAAGCGGCCCGTTAAGGCCGCTTTCTCCATAATCAACGAAGGAACCGGGTGGTTACTCGCCAATGATCTCTACAGTTCCACCAGCCGCCTCAACACGGGCGCGCGCACCAGCGGAGATAGCATTCACCTTAAGGTGAAGCTTTTTGTTGAACTCGCCGTTGTCAGAGAGCACTTTGATACCTGCCTTCAAGGATGACTTCTTAGCGTAACCAAGAGCCTGGATAGCCCCGATGTCAACAGTCGCACCACTCGCTACGTTTTGAAGAGCGGACAAGCGGACTACATTGTACTTATTCTCACCACGCACGCTGACACGAGAGGTGAATCCGACCTTCGGAACACGTCGGTAGAGAGGCATCTGACCTCCCTCGAATCCAGCGCGAACTCCACCACCACTTCGTGCGGTCTGTCCCTTGCCTCCCTTTCCGGAGGTCTTACCGTGACCAGAGCCCTCTCCACGTCCAACACGGGTACGAGCCTTGCGAGAGCCTTTGTTCGGCTTAAGGTTGCTTAATGTAATATTTTTAATGGCCATCTTGGACCTCACTACTTCTTTATTTTACTTACCAGAGGTTACTTCACCGGGGTGATATCGATCAGGTGAGAAACCCGACGAAGCATTCCCATTACCGCTTCGTTAGAAACGATCTCTCGAGACTTGCCAATGCGACCAAGGCCGATGGCCTTGATGGTGCGTCGTACGGCTGGAACACAACCAACATCGCTACGAACTTGCTTGATAACTACCTTCTTGCTCATATTCGCTTTCCTTTACTTTACCAGCCCGTTCTGACTAGTACGGGTGGTACCCCATCTCTTCGAGCTTCACGCCACGAACCGCTGCAACAACCTCTGGCTCCTCGAGGGAGAGAAGCCCCATGACAACAGCCTGAAGAACGTTTTGAGCGGTCGTCGAGCCGAGGCACTTCGTACGGATATCCTTGATTCCACAAACGTCCATCACGGCACGTACAGCGGCACCGGCAATAACTCCAGTTCCCGGAGCACCAGGCTTCATCACAACAGAGGATGGACCGGCTTTCCCGATGATGTCGTGTGGAATCGTTGTTCCCTTGAGCGGAACCTTGATAAGTCGCTTACGAGCTTGCTCAGAAGCCTTACGGATGGCATCCGGCACTTCAACAGACTTACCCAAACCGAATCCGATGTGCCCGCGCCCATCTCCAGTTACTACGAGAGCGCTGAAGCTGAATCGGCGACCTCCCTTAACTACTTTCGATACACGGTTGATGAAAACAGTCTTATCAGTGAGTTCACCACACTGGTCGAGGGTCACTCTTCGCTTGTCGAGGATATCTTTAAAAGCCATACGTCTCCGAACTAAAAATCAATACCCTTAGAATACAAGACCGGTCTCACGAGCAGCGTCGGCAAGAGCCTTCACCCGTCCCGTGTAGAGAAAGCCATTTCTGTCAAACACAACGCTCTCAACCTTCGCGGCCTTTGACCGATTAGCCAGAACGATACCTACCGCGCGAGCGGCGACGATCGACTTCGTGCTTCCCGTCTTAACACCCTCGCCCTTAGCGAGTTTAGCAATCTCAGCCTGAACGTCCTTATCAAGGGTCGAAGCACTCGCCAACGTCTTGTGGCCATCATCAGCGATAACCTGAGCGTACGTGTGCTTTGAGCTCCGGAAGATGCTCAAACGAGGTCGGGCGACTGTGCCTACCACTTTCTTACGAATTCTAAGCTTCCTCTTCTCTCGTGAGGTTGCTGCTACTTTCTTGCCTTGCGTTGCCATACGGCCCCTACTCCTAACAACTTACCGATTACTTCTTACCGGTCTTACCAGCCTTACGACGAACCTTCTCATCAGAGTACTTAATACCCTTTCCGAGGTAAGGCTCTGGAGGCTGAACGTCACGAACTTTCGCTGCGAATGTTCCGAGAATCTCACGATCTGCGGACTCCATCTCGATCGAGCTCTTTTGAACGTTGCACTTAATAGCGGCTGGAACGTCCATCGTAACATCGTGCGAGAAACCAACGGCAAGGACCAACTTTTGGCCTTGCAGCTTGGCGTTGAACCCTACGCCGTTAAGCTCAAGGGTCTTCTTCCACCCAGCGCTCACACCCTTGACCATGTTGTTGATGGTCGCGCGAGCCGTTCCGTAATCCGCCCTGGCTTGCAAATCAGTCCCTACCATCGAAACCACGAACTTGTCGTCAACAATCTCAACAGCGACTCCTGGCCGAATTGAATAGGACAATTTGCCCTTCGGACCTTCTACAGAAACTACACCACCTGCGACTGCGCATTTAACTCCCGAAGGAATGGCAACAGGCAATTTACCGATACGTGACATGATATACCTCTCTCAAATCTTATCCGAAGAGCGCGATGACTTCGCCACCAACCTTGAGCTTACGAGCCTCATGGTCAGCCAAAACTCCCTTTGAAGTTGAAACGATCGAGATACCAAGACCGCTGCTCACCTTCGGAAGCTTCTCAGTCCGAGAGTACTTCCGGCAACCCGGTCGCGAAACTCGAACAGCTCTGCTGATTACTGGCCGGCCACTAGCAAAGTACTTCAAATTGACTTTGATAGCGCTGTGGTCCTGCACATCTTTAGCCGCCTCAAATCCCTCGATGAGTCCTTCACGAGTAAGAACCTCAAGAACGTTCTTGTTAAGCTTTGAAGCTGTAACGAGAACAGACCGATGTCCGGCACGTTGACCGTTCCGGATTCGAGTGATCATGTCGGATACGTGATCGTTAATCATAACTTAATTCCTCGCCTCTACCTTACGAAACGGCATTCCCATAAGCTCCAACAACTCAAAGCCCTCTTCGTCGGTCTTTGCTGTCGTCACGAACGTAACATCCATGCCGCGCACTTGATCTAACTTCTCGATCTGGATCTCCGGGAACACAATCTGCTCCTTGAGTCCCATCGTGTAGTTTCCACGCCCATCGAACCCCTTACGAGGGATTCCACGGAAGTCTCTTACTCGGGGCAAAGCCACCGTGATGAGACGATCCAAGAAATCGTTCATTCTCTTCTTTCGAAGAGTAACCATAACACCAATCGGAAGCCCCTCACGCAACTTGAAAGCCGCGATTGACTTCTTGGCGCGTGTAACTACTGGCTTCTGACCAGCGATAGTAGTCATAGCGTACTCAACGAATTGAATAGCTTTTGAGTTCCCAACCGCGTCACGAACACCAGTGTTCAAAACGATCTTAGTAATCTTTGGAACCTGCATTGGTGAAGAATAATTGAATTTCTTCATCAAAGCTGGAACTACGTTCTTTGTGTAGTGCTCTTGCAAACGATCCATAACTTCCTCAGCACTCCTTATCCGTCAATCTGTACAAACTTCTTGCTTGAAGGATCCTTGTAACCACGAACCCTCTTGCCGTCCGCTAAGGTGCTCTTAACGAGACGTACAGGCTGCTTGAGCTTCTCGACGTAATACATAACGTTCGAGATGTGCATCGGTCGCTCTACCTGAATCTTTCCGCCCTCTTGTCCTGGAGCAAGGGCCTTTTTGTGCTTGGTGAAGAGGTTAAGCCCCTCGAGCACCACGCGATCATTCCTGTCTCCAACGATCGCCTTGATCTTTGCAACCTGTCCCTTGAGAGGACGCTTATCCTTGTTGCCACCGGCGATGACCATTACAACGTCACCCTTCTTGAGTGTTGTTGGAACCGGCTCGTTTAATTTTTTTGTTGAACTCTTAGCAGCCACGTTACACCTCCTACCTACTACAGCACCTCAGGCGCTAATGAGACGATCTTCATGAACTTCTTACCACGAAGCTCACGAGCAACTGGTCCAAAGATACGAGTTCCGACCGGCTCTTGGTTAGCGTTGATCAAAACTGCGCTGTTATCGTCGAATCGAATGAAAGAACCGTCCTCGCGAGCAACCTCTTTAGCGGTGCGCACAATTACAGCCTTATGAACTGAACCCTTGGCGATTTTGGAATTAGGAATCGCCTCGCGAACTGCAACAACGATTACATCACCAACTGACGCGTAACGACGTCGGCTTCCACCAAGCACCTTCACGCATACTACCTTCTTGGCACCCGAGTTATCTGCTACATCGAGCACTGACTTTAACTGAATCATATCCCTTCACTGCCCCAAAACGTCACTACGTTACACTGCCTTGGTCAGGATCGACTCGACCTTCCATCGCTTAAGCTTGCTAAGCGGGCGCGTCTCAACGATACGAACCTTGTCACCAACTCCGCACGTACGTGCTTCATCGTGTGCGTAAAATTTCTTTGTCTTGCGAACGAACTTTCCGTAGGTCGCGTGGCGAACCTGACGAACAACAGCTACTACCACCGTCTTGTCCATCTTTGCGCTAACAACAACACCATCTTGAGTCTTGCGGTTTCCGCGAGTCTGCTCAGTTGCTGCCGCAGGAGCCTTAGCCGCCTTTGCGCTCGTCTTCTTTGTTTTTGCCTCTGCCATAGTACTACCTATTTCCCTGTAATTCTCTAATGCAGCCACCTATTACGCTGACAACTTAGTCAAAGCTGTCTGAACGCGAGCAAGTTGTCGTCGCGTTTCCTTGAGAAGGTGTCCCTTCTCAAGCTGGTTGGTAGCTTGCTTGAAGCGCAACCGCATAAGCTCTTCTCCGAGCTGGTTAGCTTTGCCCTGCAACGCAGTCTTGTCTAATCCTGCGATTTCCTTCAAAAAGTCTCGCCGTTTCATAATCCTACTACCTACTGTACCGCGGCCAAAATGAGGCCGAACTATGACTGTTTCTTCAGCTTAAATCAAGCTGCTGCTCCGGATAACGATCTTGGTCTTAATAGGAAGCTTAGCCGCAGCAAGCTCCAATGCCTCAACCGCCAATTTCTCGGCTACTCCGGTGATTTCATACATGATTCTTCCGGACTTAACCTCAGCAACCCACACCTCAACCGAACCCTTACCCTTACCCATTCGCACTTCAGCGGGTTTTTTAGTGAGGGGCTTGTCCGGATAAACTTTGAGCCAAACCTTACCGCCACGCTTAATGTGACGAACCATGGTCTGACGAGCTGCCTCGATCTGTCGGTTTGTGACCCATCCTGGCTCCATTGCTCGGAGGCCGAACTCACCGAACTCCAACGTACATCCACGAGTCTCTTTGATCTTGAGGTGGCGGTACAACTTCATCTGTTTGCGATACCGCGGCTTCTTTGGCTGCAACATAACTTACTCCAACGACAAACTTTCAAACCTACAGGTTACAGAGCGATCGCCTCTGCGGCGGCTTCCTCTCCCGGAGCGAACTTCTCACCCTTGAACACCCAAACCTTCACGCCGATAATGCCGTAGGTTGTTTGTGCCTCAGCTGTACCGTAGTCGATCTCAGCACGAAGTGTGTGAAGGGGAACACGTCCCTCTCGATACTGCTCAGTTCGAGCGATCTCAGCGCCATTCAAACGGCCTGATACGCGAACCTTAATCCCCTCAGCGCCAACGCGCTGCGCGCGTCCGACCGCTTCCTTCATAGCGCGGCGGAAGTTAACGCGTCGCTCAAGTTGGAATGCGATACCCTCTGCTACCAGCTGGGCGTCACTGTCGGCCTTTCGAGCCTCAACGATGCTTAAGTTCACATCGCGCTGAACGAGATTCTTGAGCTCCTTACGAAGATCCTCGATATCCTTGCCCTTCTTTCCGATCACAAGGCCCGGTTTAGCGGTGAAAATGTTCACCTTCACGCGAGCAGCGGCGCGCTCAATCTCTACTCGAGAGATACCAGCTGCTTGGAGCTTGCTTCGCACGAACTTACGGATCTTAACGTCCTCGCCGATGTAACGGGCGAACTCTTTACCGGCAAACCACTTCGACTGCCAGCCCTCGATAATTCCAAGTCGCAGACCTTTCGGATTAACTTTTTGTCCCATATCAGACTTCCTTTACCTAAATCTTACTTCTCACCGAGAACGATAGTCATGTGAGAGGATCGCTTGCGAATTGGGGTCGCGCGACCGTGAGCCGCTGGCATGAAACGCTTGAGAGTTTGTCCCTCGTCTACCCAACCAGCTGTAATCCACAAACGGTCTACGTCAGCTCGAGCGTGCTCACGAGCGTTGGCAATAGCCGACTGGAGCAACTTGTGCGCGAACTTAGCGCCCTTCTTCGTGGAGAACTGGAGGATCTGGAGAGCCGGTTCAACCTGCTTTCCACGGATCAGATCGATCACGAGACGCGCTTTTCGAGGCGACATCCGAATCTGCTTTAACGTTGCGCGAGTTACTTCTCCGCCCGCCGTTGTTTGCTTTTGTGCTTTCTTAGTCATATAGCAACCCTTACTTCCTGTATCCCTCTCCTAACAGCTCGCTTACGAAGCGGCCTTAGCGGAGTGTCCGTGGTAGGTTCTCGTCGCGGAGAACTCACCCAACTTGTGACCAACCATGTTCTCCGTTACGAAAACAGCATTGAACTTGCGTCCGTTATGAACAGCAAAGGTCAAGCCGATCATGTCTGGAGTTATCGTTGAGCGCCGAGACCAGGTCTTGATCGGGCCCTTGTGAGCTCCTGATTTTGACCTCTCGATCCACTTCAACAAGCTCTTATCTATGAATGGTCCTTTTTTAATCGAACGAGCCATGAGTGCCCCCTAAAACTACTTACTACGTCGTCGTACAATAAACTTCTGAGTGCGCTTGTTCTTACGAGTCCTAAGACCCTTAGCCAAGAGACCCTTAGGCGAACAAGGATGACGACCTCCGGCCGACTTACCTTCTCCTCCACCCATTGGGTGATCCACTGGATTCTTCGTAACACCTCGGTTGTGAGGACGGCGATTAAGCCATCGGCTACGTCCAGCCTTACCGATCATTACGTTCTGGTGGTCAGGGTTACTGACGGAACCGATTGAAGCGTAGCAATCAAGGGAAACCTTACGGGTCTCACCTGAAGGCAACTTGACGGTCGCGTACTCACCTTCCTTGGCCACAAGCTGCGCGGCTGAACCAGCCGAACGAACAAGTTGCGCTCCGCCTCTGATCTTGAGCTCGATGTTGTGAATGTTCTCTCCGAGCGGAACAGCTCGAAGAGGCAACGCGTTACCTGGCTTGATCTCAGCATCTGGACCGGCGCTGATCACCTGTCCAACTGCCAACCCTTGCGGAGCCAGAATATAGCGCTTCTCTCCGTCTGAGTATACTACCAGAGCGATACGAGCCGACCGATTTGGGTCGTACTCAATGGTCTTCACGGTAGCCTTGATTCCGATCTTGTTACGGGCGAAATCAACAAGACGGTAACGGCGCTTGTGTCCACCACCCTTGTTGATGTTCGTGTTACGTCCGTAGTTGTTACGACCACCGGTCTTGGTGTACTTCGCAAGCAACCCCTTCTCAGGCCGGTCCGTGGTGATCTCCGAAAAATCGGAGACCGTCAGGTAACGACGAGTCGGTGTGAATGGTTTAAAATTCCTAAGAGCCATTTCCTACCTCAATCTGATTATAAGCCCTCAACAAGGTCGATTTTGCTTCCCTCTACGAGGGTTACATACGCCTTCTTGAAACCAGCTCTTTTTCCAAGTCCCTTCGCGGTGCGCTTCGTCTTACCGATAAATCGGCAGGTTCTAACGCCCTCTACCTTTACGGAGAACACACGCTCAATAGCGCCACGAATCTCTTCCTTCGAAGCTCGTGGATCAACTTTGAACGAAACGGTTCGTCCTGGAACGCCAACGGAAGCGCTCTTCTCAGTGATCACTGGGGAGAGCAAGATCCCGTAGTCGCTTACCTTTGCCTGTGCAGTAGCTATCTTCTTCTTAGCCATACGTCCTTCCTACTGAAACTACTCACCCGCCTTGCCTACGCGAGCCTCAAGCTCGCTAAGCGCTGCACTGACACATACTACCTTCTTTGAGTTAATAAGGTCGTATACATTCACGCCGGCTACAGGAACCACGGTAACCCGTGGGATATTCCTAAAGCTCAACACAAACTTGTTACGCTCCTCGGTCGCTTCGTTGGGAACGATAACCATAACCTTCTGGCCAGCGACGCCAAGCTTCTCAAGAAGAGTCGCGGCATCCTTGGTTTTACCGGTTACCCCTGTCATTGCCTCTACGACCAGGATGCTCTCCTGCCCAACCTTCACTGCGAAAGCCGAGGTAAGAGCGCCCTTCTTCATCTTCTTCGAGAGACGGAAGTCGTACTTGCGAGGAGTTGGTCCGTGAACAACAGCTCCACCGACCATCAAAGGCGATACGGAACTACCTGCTCGAGCGTTACCAGTTCCCTTCTGCTTGAAAGGCTTCTTAGCGCCACCCTTGATCTCACTCCGAGTAAGAACATCGTGCGTACCAGCACGACGCTTAGCGCGCTGCCAACGAATGGCAGAGTGGACAAGCTCAGACTTAACAACTGACGATACGAGCGAGGCTGGAAGTGCTACAGAGCCCTTCTCCTTACCGGATGCGTCATATAACTTTGTGCTTAAAACTTCTGAAGTCATAATTTACCTCCGCGCCTCTTACTGCTTCTTAGCCTTGCGGATTACAACGAGGCTTCCGCGAGCGCCTGGAATACCACCCCTTACAAGAAGGATGTTCTCCTCAGCACGAACACCAACCACCTGGAGGTTCTGAACGGTAACGTTCTCCCCGCCCATGCGTCCTGGCATGCGCTGATTCTTGAAAATTCTTCCCGGGAACTTACGGCAACCAACGGCTCCAACGTGACGTCGAACTTCGTGCGTACCACGAGTCATTGGCTGACCCTTCATGTGGTGGCGACGAACAACTCCCTGGAATCCGCGACCGATGGAAACACCGGAAACATCGACAACTTCTCCGTCCTTGAAGACGTCGCCAACCTTTATCTCCTTTCCAACCTCGCCCCATCCAAGGCTCTGCACATCGCAGCGCACTTCCTTGACGTGGTA
>JAIXQT010000224.1 GCA_027485595.1 Pseudomonadota bacterium
CGGTCGAACCTCAGGGTTGGTCGCCATGATGATGTCTCGAATTTGGCCCGCGGATTCTGCCGAGTATCCGGTCCCGATGAGGAATTGAAACGCGAGCGCCGCCGCCACGCTCTCGGCGTTGTGGTATCCAAGCATGTGTGGGGGAATGTGCGAGAGAGCGTCATGGAGCTCGATCGCGTTGCGCAGGGCATCCCCATTAACCGGTATTCCGTGCGCGGCGCACCTCTCCATGAGAAGTTCCGCCTTGGACCAGACTATGTCGGGGTGCGATACCCCGTGATACGGACATTGGGAGTCCGGAAGATAGGTGCGTTCACGGAGGTGCCTCAAGGTGAGGCGTTGCTCAGGGGATGCGTCTTTAGGTAGGGGATTGGCGATGTTCATGTGAGGTCTCCGCTCAAGAAGGGTTCCTACGTGTCACTGTAGGGCTTCCCGCCCTCGTAAAGCGGTACTTGTGATAAATGTCACTGTGAAGGGAGTGTAGGTATCAGGTCGGGTCGCCGCGACGGGGAGAGCTTGTCGCTTGAGGGGGAGTTTGCTCAAGGCAAAGAAAAAGGGGCTCTCGGAGCCCCTTTTGAGTTACGCCGCTCTGCGTCTCGTACGAATCTTCGTCTTCGAGTTCAGAATAGCGTGCCGCGTTTTTTCAGGATTGAATCCAAAATAACGACAGATAGAATTGAAAGAGAGAACGTATTCCTCATCCTCGTCCATGAGGTACTCAAGCGCCTCTTGTCGAAGTTCCGGTCCACTGCTCAGATCCTCGATAGTTCGAAGGATCATAGCTCTCATTAACTCACTAACTGCCGTGTATCCCTTCCCGCCGAGATACGCGAGATCCATTTCAGGTAAACGATCTGAGCTGCTCACTGTAGACTCCAAAAAAGTTAGTCGTACCTCTACGATTGAAGCCGCTCACCTCCAAACACTCCTCCCCGGCCAGCGCGCGGCTAAGGGCGTCAGAACGTAAGCTCACTTCGAAAACCTGTGAGCAAAACTGTTGTAACCTGTTTCCTCGACCAAGGTTGCCCTCAATCAAGAAGACTGCATGCGTTATGGTAGGGGGTGGTTGGGACGCAACCTAGAAAAAAGAGAAAAAGTCAAAAATGGAAATAGAGACGGCAGTTATCAAGTTTCTCGGTGTTTTTATCGGTATTTTTGGGGTGGGATCGGTGCGTGGGAGGGCGGTCCCCCCGCCGGGTGCCGAATCCCCTATAACACCCGTTCCAACGCGAAATCGATCACCGCGAAGAGCGCCTCTCCTTCAGGTGTGAGGCTTGCGAGATCTCCTCCGAGAGCTTGAGCGAGATTCTGTGTCGCTATGTCAGCGTGATGCCGCGCAGCTTTCTTTGCTTCGAGAAGCACCGAACTCGCTCGCAACTTCGCCAGAGATTCCTCCACGAACGCCTGCTCGGTGAGTGGGTCTGAGGGAAGAAGTAATCGTTGGGCAGCGGGGTCTCCACTCGCTATCCACAGTATGTTGATGAGCGATGGCTTGCGCTCGGCGATATCGATGCCGGGTCGTTTGCCAAGGGTCGCCTCATCCGAGGTGACGTCGAGGATGTCGTCGATTATCTGGAACGCTATCCCAAGAGACTCTCCAAATTTCGACATCTGCTCCTTAACGGTATCAGATGAATCGGTGAGTGAGGCTCCGCAGAATGCGGCAAGTCTGAAGAGGGAGGCGGTTTTTCGGGTCGCGATCGTAAGGCTTGATTCCGTTGTGTGCTCACCGAGCGGGACGGCAATCTCAAGGGTCTCCCCCTCAACGAGTTCAATGCACGCTTGCTCGGTTGCCTCGATTATCTCTCGTTCTAATCGAGAACAGAGGCCAAAAGCGCGGGTGAGGAGGAAGTCTCCTGAGAGAAGGGTCCCCGGGGTGCCGTACTTTGCGTACGCCGAAGGTTGATGACGTCGTATCGGTGACTGATCGATGATGTCGTCGTGCATCAGGGTGGCCATGTGAATCAGTTCAATACCAGCGGCTATATCTACGATGTCGTCGGTGGTCTCCGCAGCGCCGAGCGCTTTTGAGCACAGAAGCGCGAGGATAGGGCGAATCCTTTTGCCGCCGAGGCTTAAAAGGTACTCGGGGATTTCGCGCATGAGAGCGACATCGGATTTAAAGGTGCTTCGGATACGAGTTTCGACGGTCGCGATTTCGGGGACAAGGGTTAGGGCGTGCGCGAAGCGCTCTTTCGCGGATGGTTGGGGGATTCCGTCTTGGTCTTGAAGGGATCGGGTCATAGGTGCCTTTGTGGGGGCCATCTTGGGCCGAGGGAACGTTAGCACGGGAATGACGATGGGGAAATTGATTCACCCCGAGGGCGGCGGAACGATGTGGAAATGTGGTGTGAGGGAAACGAGGGCATGTGACGGTCGAGCCTCGATCCGAAGCGCCAGGGTGGAACTCCCCCTGGGCCAAAGCGCCGAGCGGGAATACGAGGAAGGGTGTCCCCTTGGGCCAAAGCGCCGAGCGGGAATAACAGCGCCGAGCGGGAATAAGAGGAAGAGTGTCCCCTTGGGCCAAAGCGCCGAGCGGGAATAGGAGAAGAGTGTCCCCTTGGGCCAAAGCGCCGAGCGGGAATAACTGTCTCCGACGGGATTCGAACCCGTGTTACCTGCGTGAAAGGCGGGTGTCCTAGGCCAGGCTAGACGACGGAGACATAAATGGGAGAGACTGTCCTTTCGGTCCCTGATACAGCTCGGGGTCTCTTCCAAGAGCTCTAGAGTTACTTGAAGTAGGTCTTTGGGTCAACCCTTGGAAGCAACTTCCTGGTATCATTTGTGTACGTTATGACGTCCCTGACCCTGAACCAACTAAAGATTCTTGCTGCCCAGGTGGGGTTATCGCTCGTTTCGGTAGCCTCCGCCGATGCATTAGCCGAGGAACGGGCCCACCTTGAAACATGGCAGGAGCAAGGCTGGGCCGCCGAGATGAAGTTCATGGAACGGCCCTCTGAACTGCTCACTACCCCGGCTCAGCTTCTCCCTTCGGTCAAAAGCGTGGTGGTTGTCGCGGTCTCGTATGAACGCACACCTCGCCCCGACCTTATACCGGGACACGGACGCATCGCTCGTTACGCGTGGGGGAAGGATTACCATAAGGTGCTCAGGCGTCGGTTAGAGCTGCTTCTGGATGTTGTGCAATCGCATATGGGCCACCCTATAGAGTATCGGGTGTTCGCTGATTCGGTGCCCCTCCTTGAGCGAGCGCTCGCTCGTCGCTCGGGACTGGGGTTCATAGGTAAGAACACGATGGCGATTATCCCGAAAGAGGGGAGCTTCTTTTTTTTGGGTGAGCTCTTGTGGAACCTAGATATTGAACTTTCGTCAGAGCCGTCGTCTTCCCCAGCCTCGTGCGGCTCATGCTCCAATTGTCTTGCCGGTTGTCCGACTGGCGCTTTCGTTAAAGAAAGGGTGCTCGACGCGGGACGTTGTATCTCGTACCTCACGATCGAGAAGCGAAGCGCGCTCTCCTACCAAGAGCGCGAGTGGATCGGGGAGTGGCTCTTCGGATGTGATATCTGCCAAGAGGTTTGTCCCTTCAATATCGTTCCTTTGAAGAAGCGGCTGACCGCTCAGGTGCCAGAGTTGGGCAGGGACTCGGGGGTCGGGCCGACCGTTTCACTTGAGCGGGTGCTTTGTATGAGAAGCGATGATGAATATCGAGATCACTTTCAAGGGACAGCGGTGATGCGAGCGAAGCGATCTGGGTTAGCCCGAAACGCGGCGGTCGTCGCCGCGAATACTCACGCTGAGGATCTCTT
This sequence comes from Pseudomonadota bacterium, assembly GCA_027485595.1. Lineage (GTDB taxonomy): Bacteria > Bdellovibrionota_C > UBA2361 > UBA2361 > OMII01 > OMII01. The sequence goes on from JAIXQT010000224.1 coordinate 3,768, forward strand.
TCCTCTCCTCAAGGAGGTCGCCAAAGGTGATCCATCTCCGCTTGTCCGACAACACTCGGTGTGGGCCTCGGCTGTCATGGCCTCCAGGATGGGAGAGGGGGCTGTCGCCGAGGTTCAAACGCTCCTCGATCGAGCAGCTCGGGATAGCGACTATGCTGTGCGGGAAGAGGTTGTTACGCTACGGACCCAGTTGCGCAAATTCGCCTAACATCCCACACTCAGGGGCATGAATACGAACAAGTTCCTCTCCGCTTTATCCCTCTCTTTCCTTCTTTCCGCGTGCGCTCCGAGCCTTGGACTGCGGATGGAGGCGCCGGATGTTGTGAACGAGGACGCCGACAAAAATCCGGTCGTCGCCAACGCCGCCCCCGGTTCAAAAGCTCGAATCGGACCGTTCTTGGATGGACGATCATCGGACACCATCGCGACCATCGATGGTCGACAGGTACGCACGGAGGGCTCCGTAGGTGCGGCTGTTCAAACAGGCCTTGAGCGTCAACTTCGCGCGGCTGGTGTGCGGGTATCTCTTCTTCAAGCCCCGACCATAGAGGGCGAGGTGGTGGACTGGAAAGCTCGCGTAACTCCTGACTTTCCTGCTTCTCAAGTTGTCGCGAACGCCAAGGTGAAGGTTACGATCAAGGGCCCAAAATCAGAGGTGCTGTATCGCGCGACCTACTCTGGTGAGGCTAATAAAACCCATCCCGCTCTCGGAGAGAGTGATATTCAATCAACGCTCGGAACCGCGATGGCGACCGCGCTTGAGGCCGCTGTGAAAGATGATGGGTTCATGCAGCAGTTGGTGGTGAGGTAGGGGAGGCGACCCGGTCTCCCCGGGGGGGCGTGTCCACACGGGTCGGAAGCCGCGAATGACATGTTCGTGCGAGGTCCGGCCCGTCTGCTCCCTGTCGCTGAAGCTAAAGGGCACCTAAAGCTACCGCGGACAAGGAGACGGGCCCTTGCGGCTTTTATTGCTCGGTTTTGGTTAACTCCCGCGCCACCCGATCCAGCATTGAATCAAAGATAAGGGGATCCTTGTCGCGATACTTCGTGAGAATCTCCAGCGCTTTCTCAAGTTGCCCGTGCTCCTCATACCATGAGGCGACGGCGCGGTAGCGATCGGCCACAAGAGGAAGCTCGACTTTTTCACGCTCAGCCTCTTCGTAGGTCGCGAGCGCTTTATCGACGTTTCCTCGAGTGAGTTCGATGTCCCCCACATTCAAAAGATAAAAGTGAGGATTCTCCCAGTCAGGACGGTCAGTGACCTCAAGCCGGTTCGCGATGTGCTCCCGATAGGCGGCGATGGCCTCGTCGTGCTTTCCGTCGGTCGTAAGCTGCTCTGCGTCAAGGAGCTCCGTGGGACTGCTCGAAAAGCAGCCCGAACTGACGCAGACCGCGAGCGAACCGATGATAACTGAAGAGAGTGAGCGACGGAGGGGAAAAACCATGGGCCCACTTTCTAACCTACCTGCTCACGAGTTGCCAGAATGAATCGTACCTTCAAGCTTCTTGAGATAGTCTTTTGTTCCCAGTGTCGTTCCCGATGGATCTGTTCTCCATCGCTTATGGATCCACACCCACTGGTCGGGATGCGCGCGAATGAGGTGCTCAAGGTTATGGTGATACTCGGCGAGAATCTCCTCGGTGCTTCTCGAAGAGTTGAGCTCGGCCGTGTGGATTTCAAACCGGGTGCCCTCGGTGCGGATGATAAACGCGCTTACGAAGCGAGCGTTGAAACGTTTGCCGAGATCGATCAGCGCTGACGGAGTTTTGGCCGCTGTACCAAAGAACGGTACGAAGACGCTATCGACTCGTGTGTCTTGATCTATCAGGGCTGCCATGACCCGACGCTCTTTGAAGCAGCTGACGATACGCTTAATCCCGCTCTTGTCAGATCTCCATATCGTGTCGATGCCATACGCTTCGCGCATCGATCGAAGCGCAACCTGAACGTTCGGGTTTCGCGCTTCCTTTCCAACGGTTGAGAGGGGGATGCCACGAGCGATCGTGTATGCCGCCAGGAGGTCCCAATTCCCGGTATGGGCCGTCAGCGCGATGACGGGTCGCTCATCCCTGGTCCACTTCATGACGGTGTCCCATTGTGGGCATGAGATATGGGTGAAGGGCGGTTTGAGCAGCGGACGGAGGTTTAAGCTCTCAAGCATCGAGCGGCCTACGTTCTCAAAGATCTTGGGAACTACCGTTGATGGTGACGCCTCGGGGAGAAAAGCTTGGAGTTGCAGAGCGGCGATACGCGCCTCGCGCAGTGGGAGTCGTCCGGCGAGGTTTCCGAGCGCTCCGCCTAGAGCGCTCCGCATCCTGATAGGAAGGAGTCCAACGGTCCGCATGAGGCCAAGGAGCGCTCGTGATGCGAGCGAAATCGGCTCAGAGGAGGGCATAGCTTCCTCTTGTGAGGGGCTCTTTGAGGCTACAGAGGTGTCGACCATTCCGCGTCATTATCCTTGGATCGTTTGTCCCGTAACCCTTGCAATAGAAGAAAATCTGAGAGCCGATCGTGCACGAGGAGGCCGATGAACTCACCGTTGTGCGTGACGATCAGAACAGGGGTTCCCGTCTCCTCAAGCGTTGTGAAGGCGGCCGAGAGTGGCGCCTCAACATCGATGGTCGGAACCTCTTGAAGCGTGAGGGACCCGAGGTATTCATCAGGCTGCGTGGCCGCGTGTTCAAGGATATCATCTCGGTGAATGATTCCGATGACCCTCTCCCCGTGCATGATGGGGTAGAGCGGCTGCAGTGACGTGAGCGCAATTCGGAGCGCTTTTGACACCGTTGTGCCGTGCGTGAATGTCTCAAGTCGGGCCCGAGGTATCATGGCGTCACGAACGGTGAATGCGACCGCTACGATACGAGCCTCGGCCCGCACATACTCTTGTACCGCGCCGAAGAAGATAATGAAGGCGATGATGAGGAGCATCGGTTGCTCAAGGGCGAGCGCGGCCACTCCCATGATGAGACAGATTCCCTGACTTAATCGGGCCGCGACGCGGGTCGGCTGTTTGACGTTCAGAAGGCTCAAGATTGCTCGCGCTACCCGGCCACCGTCCATCGGAAGAGCGGGAAGCAGATTAAACAACGCGAGTCCGACGTTAGTGATGAAGAGCCTATCAACGAGGGTGAACGTGGAGAGGTCTTTGTTCGTGAGAGCGCCGATATCAGTGAACGGATAGAGCCCGGCGGCGATGATGAGATTAGTTATGGGGCCCACGATCGAGATAAAGAGCTCTCCCTTTGGGCTCGGCTGGGCCATAATCGAGGCGATCCCTCCGAACGGATAGAGGGTAATCTCCTTTGTTTGAATGCCAAACCGCTTTGCCATAAGGGCGTGAGAGAGTTCGTGCGCGAGAACGCAGGTGAACACCAGGATAACGAATCCTGCTTCTCGCATCGGAGAGGGGGCGTCCGTGCCGAAGGCGAGCCACACCAGTAGAAAGAGAAAGGTAACGTGAACTCGGACCGGTATTGAGGCGATTGATCCCATCTCCAGGGACCACGCGGAGCGTTTTGGATTCATGAGGTTCTCCTTGGCAGGGTGGTGAAAAAAGATTTCCTGCTGAGCATTGTGATAGTTTGACTTCCCCCTCTGCCAAGGCTTCGGGGGGCAGGCCAACTGCGTCGGAGCACACGAAAAAATCCTCAACGTATCTCGGTGGATACGTCTCCGGTTTTTTCTTCGTCACCGACTCGGTTCGTCTGAACTCTCAAGCTGCTCACAACGGAACCTGTTTTCACCACACTGTTAGGGCGGGATGCTACACGGAATCGGTGGGAATGTGTACTGGGTGCGCCCTCCTCGTAGCTGCCATGTTCCCCTTACCGAAACATAGCCGGCATAGGGGGTGCGCTCCCACATACCACGCTCCTGTTCTGAGCGGTACAAACCTTCAGGTTCTGAGCCCGACGACCCTGGTTACGGCGGCGGTTGAGATACCAGTGAAGAACCCCTGATTTTTTTAGTTCCATACCGATAGGGGTTTTTGACCTTATGGGGGTAAGTGGTAGGATTCCAACGTCTTGTTGGGATGGGTGAGGCGTCTCGAATAAGAACATGATTGGAGAGGGAACTATGGTTCAGGAAAGAGTAGCTGTTGTTGGGTTGGGGTATGTAGGACTTCCTCTCGCTCTGGCGCTCGGTCGCGCGTTTCAGGACACGGTTGGGCTCGATGTCAGCGAGTCCAAGATTCGCATGCTCAAGGGAGGAGAGGACCCTACCTTCGAGGGGCTTGAGCCCGAGATCCAAACCTCTACAATCACCTTCACAACAGACCCATCTCTCTTGAAGGAGTGTGATATCGTTATCGTCGCGGTTCCAACTCCTATCGATGAGAACCGACAACCTGACCTCACAGCCCTTACGAAGGCAAGTATCGCCGTAGCGCAGAATCTCAAGAAGGGGGCTGTCGTCGTATACGAGTCTACGGTCTATCCCGGTCTCACCGAGGAGGTGTGTGGCGCTATCCTTGAAAAAGAGTCGGGGCTGCGTCGAGGGGTTGATTTCTTTCTTGGCTACTCTCCTGAGCGAATTAATCCTGGGGACAAGGAACACACCCTGGAGAGTATCGTCAAAGTGGTCGCCGGAGAGGATGACGCGACGACGGAGCGACTCGCCAAGGTCTATGGCGCGGTGGTGAAAGCGGGGCTCCATCGAGCGCCATCTATTCGCGTCGCGGAGGCCGCGAAGGTTATTGAGAATACGCAGCGTGACCTCAATATCGCGCTCATGAACGAGCTCGCGTTGATATTCGATCGGATGGGGCTACGTACCAAGGATGTCTTGGAGGCCGCGGGGACCAAGTGGAATTTCCTGAAGTTCTCTCCTGGACTTGTGGGAGGTCACTGCATCGGAGTTGATCCGTATTACCTCACCGCGAAAGCGCAGCAGCTCGGGTACCATCCACAGGTAATCCTAGCTGGTCGTCGAATCAACGATGATATGGGGAAATTCATCGCGCAGCGTCTCGTAAAGCTCATGATCCACGCCGGCATGCCGCTCAAAGGATCTCGGGTTGGTATCCTCGGAGTCACCTTTAAAGAGAACGTCACCGACATCCGAAATAGTCGAGTTCCAGATATCGCTCGAGAACTTGAGGAGTTTGGTATTGAGGCGCTCATTCACGACCCGCTCGCGGATGGTAAGCATGTTGAGCACGAGTACGGTATGCGATTGCATGACTGGGATTCCCTGCACGGAGTAAACGGGTTGGTATACGCCGTTCCCCATGAGCACTTTCGCCAGATGACGGGACACCGGATGGCTAATCTTCTCACAGAGGGAGGTGTATTAGTTGACGTGAAATCCTCATTAAAACCCACCGATGTCCCGAGCCACATTTCGTACTGGAGTTTGTAAAGATGTCTGAGAAGCTATCGCCGCAGCGTTGTTGGCTCGTTACGGGAGCCGCAGGTTTCATCGGGTCCCATCTGGTTGAGACCCTCCTCCATAGAGGGCAGAGGGTTATCGGAATCGATAACTTCTCAACTGGAAAGAGAGAGAATATCGACTATCTTCGCGAAAGTGCCGATCCGGAACGTCGGCAGCTCTTCACCTTCTTTGAACAAGACATCCGAGATCGAGAGGGAGTAGCTGAACTCGTACGTCAACATACCCCTGATGTGGTCCTACATCAGGCGGCGCTCGGGTCAGTGCCACGGTCGATCTCTGATCCCATAACATCTCATCAATCAAACGTTGATGGCTTCGTTAATATGCTCGACGCCGCGCGGCTCGCTAACGTCAAGCGGTTCGTCTACGCGTCCTCCAGCTCGGTGTACGGTGATATCACCGATAGCTCGAAGGTTGAGTCGCGCATCGGAAATTGCCTCTCACCGTACGCGGTGACGAAGAGGTGCAACGAGCTGTACGCCCAGGTATTCGGTCGAACCTACAACATCGAGACGATCGGGCTTCGGTATTTCAACGTATTCGGCCCGCGACAAGATCCCAAGGGACCCTACGCCGCAGTTATCCCTCGGTGGCTTGAGGCGATCCGGTCGGGGCAGCAAGCCGTCATGTATGGGGATGGAAGTACCTCACGCGACTTCTGCTTTGTGCGTAACGTTGTTCAAGCAAATATCCTCGCGGGCACCGTTGATTCCGGGAGCCCCGCAGTGAACGGCGTCGTGAATATCGCTTGTGGTGCGACTACCTCTCTCAAAACGTTATATGGACTCCTGCGCGACGAAGCTGCCCGAGTTAAGGGCATCGATGTCGCCACCATCCCCTTGCCGAAAGAGGAGCCGTTCCGGAAGGGGGATATCCTCCACTCTCTCGCGGATATCTCCCTTGCTCGTGCCTCGCTTGGCTATGAGCCGACCCACTCGGTTGAGCAGGGGATTCGCGAGCTTGTCGCGTGGTTCATGTCAGAGACCTAACAGCCCTTTTTGGGTCAATGTGGCAGAGAAGAACGGAGGTTCGTGGGGCCATTTCGGTGCGGCGCTCATGATTTCAGTTGGTTAGCTTCTCGCGCCGAGGGGGCCCTTTTGCGAAGATACTCGGTTTTTGATACATTTGCGGCATGTTCCGTTCGTAGGAGCATAACCTTTTTGTCGTATCATGAGTTTTGACCCTGGGCTTATTTCCGAAAGGGGGATGTGTGGGTATCTCTGTTTTATCTTCGTTCCAGGCTTCTGACAGCGCAGATGCCCGAGAGGTAATCTCTCCGTTTGCCAACCCGTCTGTCGCGTTTACCCTCGTTTCCGACGAGGATGTGAAGGATTTTCAACTTCATCCCCTGGAGCAAGAGGCTCTTGGAGACGCGGTATCCCTCAAACGCAAGCAAGATTTCATCCTTGGTCGCGCAGCGGCACGAAGGAGCCTCTCCGCTATTGGCTTTCCGGTTGTCTCGCCTGTGCTTCGTGGTGAGCAGCGTGAGCCCCTTTGGCCCGTAGGGGTTGTTGGGTCTATCTCCCATAGTGGCTCGTACGGCGTCGCAGTGGCGGCGTGGCAGCAGGACGTTCCAGCACTCGGTATCGATATTCAGAAAGTTGAGGAGCGTTATACCGACGAGTTGATCGCGCGGTTTGCTGACCCTGATGAGTTCGATTGGGTCCGGTCAGATCCCGCAAAGCGCACAGAGAGAGCGGTGAAGCTCTTCTCAGCTAAAGAAAGTATCTTTAAGGCTCTCTATGTTCTCCGCCGTGTATGGTTCGCGTTCGATGTCGCGCACCTCACGCCGAAAGAGTGCGAGTCAGGATTTCATGCCTCTGTGCGCCTTCCAGCCCTTTCAACTGGCGTTGTGAACCTGGAGGTAGGGGTAAGCTCCTACAACGGACACATCATCACCGGGGCGTGGCTGTCTAACCCGGTCCAGTTCGCCTCCGGAGAGTAGTCTCCCCACCAGTATAGGAGCGAAGGTATACGGGCTGAGGGCCTGTCAGCGTCGACGTGGGGGCAAGCATCGTGAAGGTACAGGCTAGCAGGGAGCCGAAGCTAGCAGGGTGCCGAAACCCTCAAAATGCTCGCGACAGAACCATTTTTCACCACCGTGCTAGGGCGTTAATCCCACGGCGGTTGTGTAGCTCCTTATCCGCCCTTTGTCGCTTTTGAGGGAGAGGGTGAATTGGATAATATCCGGTAGCCTGCTTGCCTTGGCTCCTTCCCAGGTGTCGCTCCACTCATTCGCCTTTTTGTCGAAAAACTTATAGCTGATAGCGACGAGTCGATTAGTGATCGGAAACCTGATCGCGTCCTTGCAGGCGACATCGAACGGGGGCCGGTTAGGTATCTCGTCGCGCACCAAAAGTAGACCGGGATTATTCGCTCCCTTTTGATCAGGATCGTCCTCCACCGTGTAGGAGATCTGAACCGCTCCGGAATGAGAGTTTCCGTTATGGATATGCTGCCCCGCCTCCCTCGATGAGAAGGTGAGCGTCTGTCCCTTTCCTGCGCTCTGCCCGCCACCTTCGCTCAGAAGTACCGCAGTTTGCCGCTGGGTTGGGTTACTCCCCGCGTTGTCACACGATGGCGGGAGCTTAGGATCCTTGCTGGCAAGTTGTAGTTCGCGCGTGAGTCGCGAAAGCACTGAGTTTGCTACGAACACGCCGTCGCGTTGGTCGTCGATCTCCATCTTCGATTCGACGAGGGTGGTGATCATGTTGTAGTTCAACAGCACCATGACGGAGAGGATGCCAAGCGCGATGGCAACCTCTATGAGGGTGAATCCGGAAGCTGGTGAATGTGCGCGCACGCGAGCGGTTCTCATGGTCGTCCTTCCTTTACATAGCCATGAGATACATGATGACGAACGACTCATCGACCCCTGTTCCCCACGAGATACGTAAGACTACCTTCTTCATAGGATCTTGGGTCGTATTTGGAAGGGGAAGCACGACATCCTCAGACGACATACTCACGGAGAAGGGCGCAAGCGCTTTTTTCTCGGCGTCATCGGTGGGTTCCGGTATGGTCCACTTTTGGAGAGCGGTCAGCGCAGGCTCTCCCTCAAAGTTACCGACAAGTCCAGTCGGTCCGAGGGTCTCAACCGATGCCATGATCCGTCGAGCAAGCAGCATCCCTTGCTGCGCGTCTTGATCCCGAATCGTTCTTGCGATGGCCGACGACTGCATCCCCACCAATATTCCAGATGCGGAGGCAAGAATGATAAGCGCGACCATCACCTCAATGAAGGTAAAGCCCGCCATGGTGTGAGAGGTGCGTTTCATCTTTATGGCTACCTCCCAAGATTCCATTTGAAGTCTTTGTACTCACGATACACCTCGGCCATCCCGGTCCATGGATTGACGAGGATGGTCACCGGATGCCCTGGGCCAAGGGCCACGTGAATTACTCCGAACTCAGAGGTTCCACGAGGAGAGAATATGAGATACGGGTTCTCCCGCTTGTCGCCCGTGGTTACTTTTCCCCGTGGGGTCATGACGTCAAGAAATTCCATTTGTCCCGGAAGTGTAGTCGGTTCCGCGAGCGAGGGCATCGAAGGGGGGGGGATGAGCGTGGACTCATCCCCCATGTCAGGGCTGAGCATAGCAGAGAGCTCAAGACGCAAGAGCGGTATGTTAGCTCCGGACTGGTTTTTTATAATGCTGCTATCGTTCTTGATCACCCCGACCCGATACTGTCGATTCTCGAGGTCGAACTCAAGCCGATAGAAGCTCTGATCCATGACAGCCGCATTGTTCAGGTACACGACGAGGTCTCTCAGTTTGCGGAGAGCCGCTTCCTCCTTCCAAAAGTTGATATCGCTGAGACGCACCGAGAAGATCCCGATCATGAGGCCCATGATCGTGATCACAAGAACTAACTCAATCAGCGTAAAAGCTCGTTCCGTGTGACCTTTGGGATATCTCCGCATGCATCTCGCCTGAAGGATCGCTCACCTGAGCGACTGTACTACGGTCCGGTGATGATGATGTCAGCGGCTGGACCGGATCCACCCTCTCTTCCATCAGCACCGAGAGATTTCATCTCGTAGCCCCGACCACCGTCGAGGACTCGGTAGGTAATCTGACGTCCCCAGGCATCGGTCGTGTCGGCGTTCTCGAGTGCCTTGATGTCATTTGGAAGGGCGTTGTTTCGCATCTGGTAGAGATAGAGGGGCCCCTTTGCGTTGTTCATCTTTGTCTTAGTGAGCTCAACTCGGGCCTCATCTCCCATTGAGAATACGTTCTTGAAGAGGAATCCCATGGCGATACCGATGATGACCAGCACGATGATAATCTCAATGAGGGTCAAGCCACGTTGATTTTGTGCCGTTGAAAGGGCTCGGAGGTGTTGAATCTTTTTTTGTAGTCTGGTCATAGCGGTCTCGTCTTAGATTGCAGGTTTTTGTCTTGTAAAAATAAGCACCTAGGCATCTCTCGGATATTTATCTCCCATTTGATTCTCACGTTATGAGGACGCAGGCAACGGTATTTTCTTCATGTGCGATAGCAGCGTTAGCCTCCCGGTCGTACCGCTTGCATCAGCTTGGTCATAGGCATGAGAACGGAGATAACGATTGAAAATACGAGCCCTCCGAGGACTATCATCATAAGGGGCTCGATGAGAGAGGTAAGTCCGGCGATAGCGGCGTTCACCTCAGACGTGAATGATTTCCCCGCCTTCGAAAGCATGTTCTCCATCTTTCCGCTCTTTTCGCCGATCGCGACCATTTGAGAGAGAAGGTTCGGGAAGTACCCACTCTTGGCGAGCTCTTTGGCGAGGCTGCGCCCCTCGCGAACGCCATCGCGCGCTTCCTCAAGCGCTTTGCGCATGTGCACGTTTCCGACGATGTTCTTGACGATATCGAGAGCCTGTAGGAGCTCAACGCCACCGTTGAGGAGGGTGCCGAGCGTTGAGGCAACACGGGCTGTAGCGATCTTTTTGTAGATCGGCCCAAAGAGCGGGGCCTTGAGCAGTTTAGCGTCGAACCACTCGCGCCCTTTCGGCTGTCGGTAGTAGTACCGGATAAGGGTGATCACAAGCGCTATTCCGCCGATGATAGCCCACCAGTATCCCGTCAGGGCATTTGAGAGCCCGATCACGGCCCGCGTGGGTAAGGGGAGATCTATCTTCTGCTTGATAAAGATCTCGACGATATTGGGGACAACGAAGGTAACGAGTCCGATCACCACAAGGGTACAGAAACCGAACATCAGAATGGGGTAAAAAAGAGCGGAGGAGATCTTACGGCGAAGCTCCATCTGGGCCTCGTAGTAGTCGGCGAGGTTGTCGAGAATGGTGTCGAGCGTTCCTGAGGCCTCGCCTGACTGAACCATGTTCACGTAGAGCCGAGGGAATACCTTTGGATAGGCCGCCAGGGCCTTCGCGAGGGCGCTTCCCTGTTCCACGCGCTCTTTGATGTCAACGATATTCCTCTTGAGGGTCGGTGATTCGACCTGGTCGGAGAGTGCGTTCAGAGCGGCGACAAGTGGAAGCCCGGCGTTTGAGAGGGTTGCCAAGAGGCGTGTCGCGACGGTGAGCTCTTTAAGTGATACGCGGTCACCGAAGAAGTTTTTGACGTTCTGTTTATTATCTTTGGCGGCTTTGATCGACTCTTTGATATCGGTCGGAAAGATATTTTGGCCTCGGAGCTTCGTACGGGCCGAGCGGAGCGTGTCGGCGTCGACGAGCCCCTTAATCTTCTTTCCGGTCGCGTTGAGCGCTGTGTATTCGTAAATCGGCATATAATCGTGGGCGCCTCGTTAGCTAGCTCACTTCCACATAGTCGTCATGGGTCGCGAGGATGACCTCCTCAACCGAGGTTACGCCTTGGAGAACCTTTCGCCCTCCATCCATACGGAGCGTGGTGAATCCTCGCTTCATGGCCGACGTTTTGATCGTATTAGAGTCAAGGCGCCCGATAATGTGCCCTCGAACCTCGTCGTCGATGACGAGGATCTCGTGGATACCGAGTCGACCGGCGTACCCGCTACCCTGACAATGCGGGCACTGTGAGGAACCTGGGCGGAAGATCTGTCGGCTCGCGACCTTTGATGGATCTAGGCCGATCTCTCTGAGCTCTTCGTCAGTGATCTCTCCGGGCACCTTGCAGTGTTTACACAATCGTCGCACGAGACGTTGCGCTACAACGGCGAGGAGACTGGATGACACGAGGAACGGCTCGACACCCATGTCCACAAGCCGGGTTACGGCTCCAGCTGAGTCGTTCGTATGGAGGGTAGAGAGAACTAGGTGTCCGGTCAGCGACGCTTGAATCGCAATCTCTGCGGTCTCTCCATCTCGAATCTCTCCCACCATCACCACGTCGGGGTCCTGACGCAAGATAGCTCGGAGTCCACTCGCAAAGGTGAAGTCGATCTTTGAGTTTATTTGCATCTGCCCAACGCCGTCGAGTTGATACTCGATCGGATCCTCAACGGTGAGGATGTTGAGATCTGGTTTGTTGATATAGGTGAGGCACGCGTAGAGGGTCGTTGTTTTACCGGAACCGGTTGGTCCGGTAACGAGTACGATTCCGTTCGGTTTCTGAAGGAGCTTCTTCATGAGCGAGAGATTTCGCTCGTCGATCCCGAGTTGATCAAGATCGAGCACCGCTCCCGATTTATCGAGGAGACGCATCACGATTCGCTCCCCGAACTGCGTCGGCACGGTCGATACACGGATATCCACGTCCTTGCCGGCGATCTTTAAGCCGATACGTCCGTCCTGGGGGAGCCGCTTTTCGGCGATGTTCAATCCGGACATTACCTTAACGCGTGAGATGATCGCGGCCTGGAACGACTTATCCTCACTGGCTACGTCGTAGAGTACGCCATCCACACGGAAACGCACTTTGAGTCGTTCCTCGAACGGCTCGATGTGAACGTCGGAGGCGCGTTCTGAGCTCGCTTTGAAGATGATGGCGTTGACGTACCTAATAATAGGCGCGTCGTCATCATCCGAGTCTGTCACGTCGATCTTCAGTTGTGTCGCGATATCCTCTTCATCCTTACCATCGGAGTCCCCGAGGTTGCTTGAACGGTCGGACATCAGGCTGGTACGAATGGAGTTAATAGCCTTGGTTACCTCGTCAGGCGAGGTAACGAGCACCTTTATGGGGCGTTCGTAGCATACTCGAAGTTGATCGATAGCCTCCACGTTGAGCGGATCGGCGGTGGCGACCACGACGTGGGAGTTGTCTCCACCGACCGGGACGGTCAAGAATTGGCGTCCCCATGAACCGGCGATACGATCGAAATCCCCTCGCACCGGGTCCCGAGGAGGGGATGGATCCGGTAGTCGATCGACGTACTGCATTCCGAGGAACTGAGCGAGCACCTTTCCTTGCGCGCCATCCGGGATGGTCTGCTGGATTCCTACCTGGTTAGCTGATGGATTGTTCATCGAGCTCCTTTTTTAGCCCATGGGCCCTTTCCGAGATTCATTATCTCGTATGGTGAGAGGGAGTACCAGGAGGCAAGTCGCGGATAGTCCAGGTGCGCAGCCTCTTGAGAGCGGTAGGATGAGCGAATGCGCACAGGGATATTTTGATTGTTCCACGAGTAGATATAGTCCCCTCGCGGCGTGAAGAACTTTTGAGCTTGCTCAGAGCTCTCCGCCGGTATCATCACCCCCCCAATACCGTGTGAGCCTTTGGCGAGGAAGGGGAGATCCTTCTTCGCGTCCTCTTTGCGTGTAAGCTCAACTATCACATAGGTGCCCCGAGTGGGTGAGGTTTGTGCCGACGAAACCGCGCTTGGTTTGAGCGAGGAACGAGGAGAACCGGAGGATGGGAGCGCGTCGAGATCGAGGATATCACTCGTCCCTTGACCGTCCACCGCGTCGAGGTCGAGAGTGCCTCGGCTCGGATCATCAACGATGACGTGCTTCTCCTTCGGTGCCTTCAAGTTCTTGCCTGCCACACTTTCTGTGTACTTCTGCGGAGGCAGGATCGTTCCAGGTTTCGGTCCCTCGTACGGGATGGACTCAGCCACCTTGTCGATACGGTCGTTCTCCAGTACCGCCTTGCGGCTTGGATTGACGTCATACGCCGCGATAACATCCTCAAGTCTATCGCGCCCCTCGATCGTTGCGTCCCGTGCGTCGAACTGGTCCTTAACGATTCGAGGAGTGAGGAAGATGAGGAGGTTCTGTTGAAGTCGCGCCTGGGTATTGGCCTTGAACGCGTGCCCAAGAACTGGAATATCCTTCAGGTACGGAACTCCCTCGTCGGTCTCACCGGTGTCATCTGAGATGAGCCCACCGGTTACGATCATCTGACCGTCCTTCGCGATGATAGTTGTCTCGCTCTGTCGCTTTCTCGTGGTTGGTCCAAGGGTCGAGTTAATCGTCGACTCATCCAACGCTGAAACCTCGGTGAACACCTTCAGTGTTACGTAGTCGCGAGAGCTGATCTGAGGAGTGATCCGAAGTGTGATACCGACGTCCTGACGATCCACCTGGTTAAAGGTGTTGTTCAAGTTCGTCGCGTTCGTTGACGTGCTCGCGAGGAACGGTACGTTCTTACCGACCACGATCTGCGCCTCTTCGTTGTCTGTTGCCAGAATAGTTGGAGCGCTCAGCAGGTTCACGTTATTGTTCCGTTGAGCGGCTGACATGAGGACGCTCTGTGTCGGGATGGTGATACCTCCCGGTAGGGTGAGGGATCCCGCGCTCGCCGCCGCGAGGGTCAGACCCTGAAGCTTCGATGGATCGGTGAAGAGGGTGTTAAGACTGTTGGCGCTCGCAAAGTCGCTCTTGATCAGGCCTCCACCGTCGGCGCCACCGGTAGACCCCAAGAATGAGGTGCTGGTGCGGATGCTGTGGTCGATAGATACCTCGAGGAGGGTCGCCTCTACGAGAGCTTGACGACGCTTGACGTCGATCTGAGCGAGCAGTCCCCTGATTCGTTCGTAATCGAGTTTGCTTGCGGCTATGATAAGCGAGTTGGTCGCGGGGTCCGCGGTGATGTTGATATTTTCACCAAGCTGGGTCGACATTGGGCCTTGCTGACCACCTCCCGCTCCGCCAGCTCCGGACCCGGAACCGGACGCTCCGAAGGCTCCCTGGTTTTGAGACGAGGAACGTTGCTGCGAGCCGGAGAGCCCGCTTTGCGACGAGGAGCTGCTTGAGAGGCGTCCGGGACGGGTGCCGGTTGCACCGGTTCCAGCACCACCACCTCCTCCTCCAGCAAGTCCCGAAAGAACCTGCGCGAGCTCCTCTGCGTTCGCGTGCTGACACCGATAGACGTAGAATTTATTTCCGGAGAGATCGAGTTTGCTGTCGAGTTGGGCGATAAGGGCACGAACTCGCGCTGTTGTGTCCCCATCGGCGACAACGATGATTGCGTTGGTGCGTTGATCGGCAATGATCTTTGGCTCCAGTCCACGAGCGGCGACGGTTTTGCCACCAGAGCTCACTCGTTGAGTGGCTCCTGTCACTGGAGGCGCGGCAGCTGCGGCGGGATCCCCTATGCTCGCTCGGGCGATATCAGATGCACCATCTTTTTTATTTCCCTCTCCAAGAATATCCCCGAGTTTCTTGGCGATATCCTCAGCATCGGCGTATTGAATTGGGATGA
>JAIXQT010000277.1 GCA_027485595.1 Pseudomonadota bacterium
CGTTGAGATCTGCGCCACCGCGACTCGATACGGAGCGTGAGTGGAGACGAGCCGCTCACGTACCGTTTGAGCCTCGATCGGGCGTTCGATACTCATCGAACGCCCGATGGGCGGCAGGGTTAGTTCTTCTACGTTGTTAGATTTCGGATCCAGGGTAGGGGCGTTCTCAGGGATCATAGGTCCTCCTATGCGGTTACATCAGTTGGGTTAATCGTGGATTTGGATTGTAGGGGCGTCCGACCTTGGAGATCGGGGTCATGGTGTCCTCGGTCTCTCCAACCGCCACGACATCCATGGTCGCCATCCTGCACGGCTTGTAGATCCCTCCTACGCCAAGTGCGTCGAAGAGCTTCACACCAAGACGTTTTTCGGCGTCAACGAATGCTTCTACCTTCGCTGGGTCTCCGAATCCGCTCGTGAGGATGATCTTCACGTCTTTGTGACCGAACTGGTCGAGTGCTCTCCGAAGCGCGTATACGCCGGTTACCGTGACGCCGGTGCCGTACCAAAACCTCGCCTCCGGGGAGTCATTCTCTGGCAATGATATGCCTTGGGCTCTCCACGCATCCGCTTCCTCGCACCGCGATGAAATGAGCGCTCCCTGCGCCACATTCTCTCCGCAGGTATCCACCCGCACCGCGTAGAGGTTTCCCTTAAGCGCGTCAGCGACAGCGACGGAGTCATCGAGCTCTCGGTTGTTGTAATCGATGAGCGCGATGCGTGGGACCGCGGGGTCGATAACTCGGTCGAACGCAAGTGTTGCCTCAACTACCGCGTTCTCCTTCCCGTGCTTCCACGCATAGATGTTCTCCAGCGCGTGCGGGATCGTTCCTTGCCCCACCTGTCCGAAGGTCGCGGCACCGGCATCGGTTGAGCAACTGGTAGCTCCACCTTTATACGCGGCATAGGCGATTGCTGCGTCCTCGGTGTAGCTCCAGTGTCGCGCTCCGAAGTAACTTACGGGACGCCCGCCAGCTAGGTCGACCACCGCGCGCATGTTGGCCTCTGCCGCAGTCAGATCGACCCTCTCTACCTGATCGTTTAAACGCGTTGTTGCCGCGCTTAACGCGCCGAGGTAGAGGGTCTCAAGCGCGATGATGTCCTGCATCGGCCCCTCGATGACCATCAATGTCTCCTTGGGGCGATACTGTGAACGCTCAGGCAGGGCGTACACCTTTCCGCCGTGAGCCTTTAGCTCAGTGAATCGTTCCAACATCGCGATGGATTCCTCGATGCCAGCGACCTCTCCGGGGCCCTTTCGGATGAACACCTGCGCACGAACCCACGGATTGAGCCCCTCTGCTTTCAGGATCTCATGAGTTCGCAAGAAGTATTTATCGGAGAACGGTTCGAAGCGTTCCGGAAGCGTTTGCTTCAAGGATTCGATTCGATCCGCAAGGGTAGGGGATGCAGGGGCTGTAAGAGTGGCGGTTGTAGGTGTGATCGTTTGGTGTGTGTTTGTCTCCATACTGGCTCCCTTTGAAATGCCCATATTCTCGGGCTTTTCCTGAGTATGGTAATTTCGATACGAGCGAGCTAAGAGGTGTATGGATTAACAGCCCCGAATAATAATCGTGCTAAACGGTGGAGATTAAGGGCCTAGCACGGTTAGGCAGGGGGAAAACGTGATGGGTTACGTCCATGCTCCTAGCGGGAGCGACGGGCTCTCCCCGGATGCGAAAGCTGTTGTGAGAGGCCCTGTTTGATGACTGAATGAAACGTAGTATGCTGATCGCATGAAAGTCTCGCACTGTACGAACATCCCTCCTGGAACCCGATATGTTATCACCGAACAAAGCGCGTTCGCCGGCACGCCTTTTTCTATCGGGGCCGCTTTCTTTGATATCGATGGCACCTTGGTCGGCGCACATCACCACATTTCATCGCGAACTAAACAGGCGGTTTCGGCTTTAAAAGGCCAGGGGGTCGCGGTGGGTTTCGCCACAGGTCGAGCGAGCTTCGCTACTCGGGAGGTCGGAGCCGAATTAGGGATCGATGGTCCTTCGATGTTTTTCGCTGGGTCGTTGATACAAAATGTTGCGACCGGCAAGGTCCTCTACAGAGTTGATTTAGGTCAAGACTCCGTCCGAGGGCTTCTCGAACTGTCGGCTCGGCGTGACTATCACCTTGAGTTTTATACCGAGTCGGACTTCTACGCGGAGAGATTGAGCGAGGAGCTCGTGATTCATCAGCAGTATTGCAGCAGGCCCGCGGTGATTACCCCCCTTCAGCCGCTTGCCTCGAACACTCCTTTGATTAAAGCCGTGATGATGACGACCGTTGGGGCAGGAGAGGCCGCGCTACGGAGTGAGCTTGACCAGGTGCGTGGGATAGCGGTCACCTACAGCTACGGCGCGGTTCATTCCGATATCGTGTTCGCCAATATCGTTGACGCTCGAGCGACCCGCGAAGCCGCTTTCGAGGAGCTGCTACGAATTACCGAGTGCTCCGCTGATCGTGTGGCTACCTTCGGTGATTCTGAGGCCGATTGTGCCTTTTTGCGAGCGGCTCGTTTCGGAGTAGCCACCGCTAACGGGTTGGACTCGGCAAAAGAAGCGGCTACTTTCGTTACCTCGAGTGTCGATGAAGGTGGGGTCGGATTGGCTATCGAGAAGCTCTTTTTAGGGCGGTGACTCCCAAAGGGCGGCCCGCTACGCTAGTTCCTACTGGGGACCTATTCGGAATTGGCCCCTGCCTGTGGTGGCACCTGCTTACTCGGCCAATTAGATGGTTTCTTTGCGTATCTATCTTGATTGCGCTAGTGCTCGCCTCATAGCGCTCAAGACCGTATACCGAGAACTCGGTTGGTTATCTCGCTCGCGATCGCGAGGCAGCTTGTCGCCGCTGGAGATGGCGCGTTTACTACGTGAGTGACAAACGGGGACTCCGTAAACGAAAAATCCTCCTCGAGCGAGCCATCGGGGCGAACAACCTGAGCACGCACGCCTGAGCCTCCGGGAATAAGATCGGCCGAGGTTACTTCGGGGACAAGTTTTTGAAGCGCTCGCACGAAGGCTTTCTTTGAGAGCGATCGATGTATCTCTCCAAGGCCCATACTCCAGTGCTTGCCGATAAGTCGACGGAATCCACCGAAGCGAATCATGCGGAGCATGTCTCGAGTGTTAATGTCTCTCCATGAATAGCCCTCTCGGGCGAGCGCAAGAACCGCGTTAGGTCCACACTCAACCGAACCGTCGAATCGTCGTGTGAAGTGAACCCCAAGAAACGGAACCCGTGGATCGGGCACAGGATAGATCAGGGTGTTACAGAGCTTGCGAGCGGACTCGCGAAGGACGTAGTACTCACCTCGAAAGGGAACGATGCGTCCCTCGGTACGGTCGCCAAACTTTCGAGCAACGCTGTCTGAGTGAAGGCCTGCGCAATTCACAACATACCCGGCGTATATCAGATCAAAGGAGCCTGAGAGGATCCAACCAGCGCCTGTGCGGGTGGCGGCTCGAAGTCTTGCGTTAGTGATGACGGTGCCGCCCAACCGAGTGATTTCGCGAACGAGTGCTTGGGCTAGTCCCGCAAAGTCGATCACTCCGGCATGTGGAACCCATAGACCTCCAACCCCGGAGACGTATGGCTCTCGTTCCTTGATCTCCGATGGGGATAGGCGCGACACCTCGACTCCATTGTTTTGAGCGCGTGTGTGTAAATTTTTAAGTTGTGCCAACTCCTCCTCTGAGGTCGCGACGATGAGCTTGCCACACATTGAGTGTGTGACGCCGTGCTCTTGGGCGAACTCGATGACGGACCGGCGCCCTTCGACGCAGAGACGAGCTTTGTATGAACCCGGCTTGTAGTAGATGCCGGTATGGAGCACCCCTGAATTGCGGGTACTTTGGTGCGAAGCGACGGTCGACTCCTTCTCCAGAACGCACAGTGATACTCCGGGTTTGGACTGGAGAATTTGGTAGGCGGTGCTTAGGCCTATCAATCCACCACCAACGATGACGTAGTCACTCTTCATGCCGGTACTCTAGCAAGCAGGAGGCATGATGCCATCCCTTAAAATCCGCGCTATTGCCCGTATTTTTGAGCTCACGCCGCTCCGCGTCTCCTGTTTGCGATGGGGCGTTCGCATGCTAAAGTCTTATAACCACATCACAAGGTGATTCCGCTATGAACCATACTGAGTCCTCCAAACTATTCGCAAAAGCTAAGGGTTTCTTTCCGGGTGGAGTGAACTCGCCAGTCCGCGCCTTTCGTTCCGTTGGTGGTGAACCGTTCATGGTTAAATATGGACAGGGTCCGTACCTGTTCGACGTCGATGGTAATCGCTATGTTGATTACATTAATAGTTGGGGCCCCCTCGTTTTGGGCCACGCTCATCCTGCGGTTGTTGAGGCGATCTCGACGCAGGCGGCGCGGGGCACAAGTTTCGGCGCGTGTCACGAACTTGAAAGCGAGCTTGCGGAGGTTGTGCGAGGACTCTTTCCTTCCCTCGAATTGATGCGCTTCGTTAATTCAGGAACCGAGGCGGGGATGTCCGTCATTCGACTCGCTCGTGGATTCACCAATCGCAAAAAGCTCGTAAAGTTTGAGGGGTGCTATCATGGACATGCTGATGTGCTTCTCGCGAAGGCTGGTTCTGGCGTTCTTACGCTGGGATTACCTGAGTGCGCGGGTGTGCCACCTCAGGTGGTAACTGATACCCTTGTCGCCGAGTACAACAATCTTGAATCTGTCCAGCGACTCTTTGATGAGTGCGGGAGCGATATCGCAGCGGTGATCGTTGAGCCGGTCGTCGGCAACTGCGGACTGCTCGTCCCTACCAAAGATTTCTTACAAGGGCTTCGAGATATCACCGCGAGAAACGGCGCGCTTCTGATATTCGATGAGGTCATGACGGGATTTCGAGTGGCTCTTGGCGGCGCTCAGGCGCTCTATGACATCAAGCCGGACCTTACCATGTTAGGCAAGGTCATTGGTGGGGGTGTGCCTGTTGGAGCATTCGGTGGACGGCGGGAGATTATGGAGTTTCTGGCGCCACTCGGCCCAGTGTATCAAGCGGGAACTCTCTCGGGGAATCCCCTCGCCATGGTCGCTGGCATGACAACGCTGCGAGAGTGGAGCAAGCCGGGTGTTTTTGAGAGCGCGGCGTCTACAACGGAAGAGCTCGTTCGGGGGCTTTTACATACAGCTACAGAGGCCGGAATCCCTTTGGTGGCTGATGCTGTTGGCACGATGTTTGGATTCTTCTTCTCTGATCGTCCCGTTCGATCCTATCGCGATACTCTCGCGACAAAGAAAGAGTCGTTCAATCTCTTCTTTCACGCCATGCTCGGGCAGGGGGTGTACTTCGCGCCATCCGCGTTTGAGGCTGGATTTGTCTCTGCCGCCCACGCTGGAGAGGCTCTGGAATACACTTTGGAGGCTCTTCCATTGGGCTTTGCTGCTGTGGCCGCATCCCGGTAGGGGGCGTTTTCAGAGTAAGCAGGTCGGGCTATCAGGCGTTAGCGTATCGCTGGACTTAGCAGGTGCGTAAAGAAGCGATAGACCTCCAGTCCGGTATCTTGGAAAAGAATATCGGAGATAGTAAGCGAGACAACGAAAGAGCCTATGAGCACCGGAATTGCGAGCACTGCCATTGAAAACGAAGAAACAAATTTTGTTCCAGTGAGCGCTCGTACCGCGTTCACAAAGAGAAAAAATGAGTAGATGAGCGCTATTCTTGCCCAGGTTGGAAAGAGCTCAATACACCAATCCGTTTTGTCGACGTGCCCTGTAGCTAAAAGCTCTACGATGGAGAGGTGTCCGCTCGCAAGGAAGTTCCCAAGGTAGAACGCCAGCATAAATGGGATGAGTCCGGTTATGCAGTAGAGAGAGGCAGCCCAAACTTTTCCTGAGGAGACCTTAAGGAGCAGGACTCTAAAGAGAACTGACATCAGAAGACTAAACCAAACAAGCGTCAGAACGACTGTCGTCGCGATCGAGTAGTTGACCTCAGGCACGGCGGACTGAATGCCTTTGTAGTGTTGGTACCATAGTGTGGGCACAACAAGGACGAAGAATGTCGACAGTGGCGCAAGGACGAGATAGGGGGGATATCGGCGTTCCCTGAGGAGATGCCTCATCATCCCAGCCGGGTCAATCGGAAGGGAGATAATCGTGTCGAGGAGGGTGAGCTTCTTTTTAGTGCCGATCATAAAACTCCGCCTATTGTGTGCCACCTCGGTCTGTTTTGGCGAGAGCAATAAAAAGAGGGTCAGCGGACTCAATTTTTGAGGCTGAATGAGCTGACGGAGAGGAGAGCAGCACCCCCTCGAGGAAATGTTTGAAATCTTTATTGATTTTTTTAGGGTGATACCGGTCACAACATGGAGAGAGTTGAGCCGAAGTGATTGCAATTTATCCTGATTTGTTGTTCAATCCCAACTCTGCGGCGTTACCGACGCAACTTCGTTGAATTGAATCCTTGAGTTTGGCCTAGCCAAGAGGGTTTAGTTGAGCGGGAGTAGCTCAGTCGGCTAGAGCATCAGCCTTCCAAGCTGAGGGTCGCGGGTTCGAATCTCGTCTCCCGCTCCATTTTGTTCCTATTCCAACTTGGCTTCGCCAAGATTGGAATGACGGGCAGGGTGGAGCTTCGCTCCCCTGCACCATTACGTTTGTATTCCGTTTACATTGGTTCCTATTCCAACTTGGCTTCGCCGAGATTGGAATGACGGGCAGGGTGGAGCTTCGCTCCCCTGCACCATTATCCTTCTTCTTTCCGTTACTTCGAGTTCCTACTCTAATTTGTTCCTACTCCAACTTGGCTTCGCCAGGATTGGAATGACGGGCAGGATGGAGCTTCGCTCCCCTGCACCATTGCGTTTGTATTCCCTTTACATTGAGTTCCTATTCCAACTTGGCTTCGCCGAGATCGGGATGACGGGCAGAGGGTAGCCCGGTGCGCCCCCGACCTCCTCTCCATTCCTACTAAAGGTCGCTTTGCGGACTTCGGGTGCTCCTAAAATTTGCAGGATGGGCCCGCCTGGACCTGCTGCCTCTCTCTTTCGATTCGAAAAACCTGAAAGGTCGCCTCAAAGAAATTTGCGTAGCCTGTTATCTACGATCCCGCTTTCATCAAGGCCTGGACCCCGGCCTCCAGCGCGGTCGTTTGTGCCTTGATTCTTTCTTTGAGAGGCGCTGATACGAGCGTTTCAGTTGTGATGACGTGATTGGTGAAGTTCATCGTGAGAAAGCGCTCAAAGTCGAAGATTCGGTTTCTCTCGAGGCCCCTCTGAATCACTCCTCTAACTGCGCGCTCACCATAGATTGTGTGTTGTGACGATACCGACCCCCCTTGTTGAGCGACCGCGCGAGACATCGCCGGTCCAATCGGCGCTCTCAACGGATCGAAGTTGCTCTCGTAGAGGTAGAAGCCATCAGCTTGATGCCCTTGCGGGTTGAAATCGCACTCTACGTCCGGGTTGTCCTCATGGAGGTCAAAGGCCGCGTCGAATGAGATTCGCTGGCTCGCCAACGTGGTGACTAAAGCGCGCACCTCTGGAGCGATTGAGTTGGGGGTCATCTGTCGATTGAGGTCGAAGTGCCCCGAGCTTAATCGCGAGTTTCGTAATAACCCGACGGGATTTACGCACGGAAACGCATACACATCTACGGCGATGTCGCGCAGTGATATGCTGAGCATGTATCTGTACAGAGCTAGTACCCCGGCTGGCTCATCTCCGTGAATTCCGGCCGTAAGCAGGAGCTTGAGTCTTCGCGCGGGGAGTCTGATAGGGGACGTATAGCGCACGAATGAGATCGGAAGCTCTCCTGAGGTTGCGGTTCGAATCCTCCCGATCGTTTCAATCGTAACAAAGGGCAATTCCGCATAAGCTGAGAGGAGCTTAAGATACGATGTCCTTGAGAAGGTCGAGCCCTCGGAGAATTGTTCTGATAATTGATTAACTATCGATGCTTCCATGATGTTCTGTGTCCCTGTCAGGGACCCCGTAATGCCGTACTAGTTGTGTGGAAAGGCCGCGTTGCGACCGGGGCAAACGATTCGCGCTACGCGCGACAACAGTTTCCTAGGCGGAGGGCGCCGTGATGACGGGAGGTGGCGCAGCGGCATGCGAAGCGCCAAGGTTTGGCGCGCATGGAAACGGAATATTTAGGCATACCGGCGTTCACAGAAATCATACTTCCTGAAGATGGCGTGGAAGTCAAAAACAATCTCCCTTGAAATGGATAAATTCTGAACCTTCGTGAAGGTACGTGATCGATTCCGGTTCATGA
Source organism: Pseudomonadota bacterium (assembly GCA_027485595.1). Classification (GTDB taxonomy): domain Bacteria; phylum Bdellovibrionota_C; class UBA2361; order UBA2361; family OMII01; genus OMII01. The sequence goes on from JAIXQT010000277.1 coordinate 8,236, forward strand.
GGCGCAAGAGGGCTCGACTGGAGCTTCGATACGAAAACCCGTTGAATGACCGGCGTCCTTTGTCTTAGCGTAGAGAGATGAAACTTCGAACTCTTATCCTCGCGCTCACATTCTTGATGGTTCCTCTTGCGAGTCACGCCCAACGACCCTTTGAGCAGCGCGGCATTACCATGCTGCAAACTGAGAAGGTTTTTTTCGATCGGGTCGCTGGCATGGGTGCGTTCGAGGTGTATGTGAAGGAGCTCATCGATGCTGTCGATGGTGCTGTGGCGAAGTTACCAAAATCATCACCGAGCAGTGGTTTTCTCGTCGTGGCTGTCAAGCCAGGTGGTCGATCGCGAGTGTGGTTAGATATAGAGCCCAACATATCGGGTGAGGCGGCCCACGCCATCGATACGGCCGCGGAGAATGTGTATCCCCTGCTTGTCAAAAGCGGAGTCATTGTGTTCGCGATAAAGTTTTCTCTTTGGGGGGGCGAGCCGCCGAAGGGTATGGTTCCGAGGCCTAAGGAGTGGGAGCCAGAGGCCGAAAAGGCTGGTGGTGAGATTGAGCTGGGTGACCTTGTGCTTCGTGTGTGGCCCGACTGATCCTGCGCACCCGGCGGGCGGGACTCATACCCTCGTGTTCTTTCACCCCTTTTTTAGCCTCGTAGCCAGGACATCCCGGTGATATCCTATCTAACGGGGTCGGACACGCCCGGCCTCTCCTTCGAACACGGTGAACTATGCGCGACACTCTCTCGTCTTTAGGTCTTGAGGCTACCAACCCGGGTGCTTTTGGTAAGGGGGTCGTCACATCTGCCGGGCCCACTCTCATCAGTAGCTCTCCTATCGATGGCGCTGAACTCGGTCGCATCGTGTGCGCGGACGTCGCGGCTTATGAGCAGGTCGTCGCGGATGCTCACGAAGTTTTTCTTGAGTGGCGTAAGGTGCCCGCTCCGGAGCGAGGTAATCTTGTACGAAAGATCGGTAACGCGCTCCGCGACTCCAAGCATTCTTTGGGGAAACTCGTTTCTTTAGAGATGGGAAAGATCCTACCTGAGGGGGAGGGCGAGGTGCAGGAGGCTATCGATATCGCAGATTTTGCGGTCGGTCTCTCTCGGCAGCTCTACGGTAAGTCGATGCACTCAGAGCGTCGTCATCACCGGATGTATGAGCAGTGGCATCCACTGGGTGTTATCGGTGTCATTACCGCGTTCAATTTTCCGGCCGCCGTCTGGGCATGGAACTCGATGATAGCCGCCGTATGTGGTGACACTGTTGTGTGGAAGCCTTCCGAGCTGACGCCGCTCACCGCCGTAGCGATCAACTCGATCTGCCGAAGCGTCGCGAAAGAGACAGGATTCGAGGGGGTGTTCTCGCTCGTTGTTGGCGATGGCCCCGATCTCGGTAAGCGTATTGCGTCTGATCGACGTGTTCCGTGTGTGTCCGCGACCGGCTCGTGTCGAATGGGTCGCGAGGTCGCCAAAGCGGTTGGTGATCGCCTCGGGAGAAGTATCCTTGAGCTAGGTGGCAACAACGCGGTCATCGTTATGGATGACGCTGACATGGAGCTTGTGATGCCGGGTGTGCTGTTTGGGGCGGTTGGAACCGCCGGACAGCGTTGCACCACTATTCGTCGGGCTCTCGTGCATGAAAAGATCTATGACACCTTTGTTGAGAGGATGACGGGAGCGTACAGGCAGATAAAGATCGGCAATCCTCTTGAGAAAGGGGTGCTGATGGGGCCGCTCGTGTCGCAAACCGCTGTTGAGGCCTACAAAGCGGCTATTGGACGGGTGGCGAAGGAGGGGGGCTCAATCCTATATGGAGGAAATGTTGTGTCTGGCCTCGCGTCGCCCCTCTATGTTGAGCCAACAATTGTGCGGGCTCATGGCGCTATGGAGCTGGTGAAAGAGGAGACCTTCGCGCCGATTCTCTACGTCATACCCTTTAAAGGTGTTGATGAGGCTATCGCTCTCAATAATGGAGTGCCTCAAGGTTTGAGCTCCGCGATCTTTACTCGTAACATTACAATCGCTGAGCGTTTCCTCTCCGCCGCGGGTAGTGATTGCGGTATCGCAAATGTGAATATCGGAACCTCCGGCGCTGAGATCGGCGGGGCCTTTGGTGGTGAGAAGGATACGGGCGGAGGGCGCGAGTCGGGGTCTGACTCGTGGAAGCAGTATATGCGGCGGCAGACGACGACCATCAACTACGGAGACGACGCTCCGCTCGCTCAGGGGGTAGTGTTCGGTTAACTGCGGACTACTGGTGCGCTGAGCCCGCGGGAGCCGAGGAGGCGTGCTGATGGGCTCTAACTCCCTAATTCCTATAGGGTTGTTTGAGAGCTTTCATTCTAGCTCTCATGTTTTCATTCCCGGATCTGTATGCTAGAAAGATGAACTCTAGTCACTAGTTAGCCCTGGTGCTGGAATTGGTAGACAGGCATGATTCAGGGTCATGTGTCCGTAAGGGTGTGGAGGTTCAAGTCCTCTCCAGGGCATTCCTTATATTCCCCGGTCCGCTTGAGATGGGGTACATTTAAGGGAGTGATGGATTCGGGAAGGGGGGCAGGCAGCTCCTCGTACTTTAGGCTCGAGTTCTGTCGCTACTTTTTGGTTACGTCGAAGGATTCTATGAAACTTTCTCGCACTTTTTGTTTCGCTCTTGTGGTGATGGCGTGTGTCATCGTGAGCACCAGCGGATGTGACCGTCGGCCGCGACCTTACGGGGGACTTCCCCTTGATAAGGAGGCTGCGCCGATCGATCCTCAAAGTAACAATCAATAACCTCCTCGCTTGAGGTGGTGAGCACGCTTGGTGAAGTTCTATGGCTGGTAATGTCCTTGCCGACAGTGAAGCGCGCGGCCACGAGCAGGTAGTATTTTTCAATTATCCAGAAGTTGGCCTGAAAGCCATCATCGGTATTCACAACACCGTGCTCGGTCCGGGTCTCGGTGGTTGTCGTATGCGCCTCTATCCGAATGAGGCCGCCGCGATTGACGATGTTCTGCGTCTCTCGGAGGGGATGACCTACAAGAGCGCGCTAGCTGGACTACCACTCGGTGGTGGAAAAGCGTGCATCATCGCCGATCCAGCGATGATGGAGGGGCGAGAGGCGTTATTCAAAAAATTCGGGGAGTGTTTGAACTACCTGATGGGCCGCTACATCACTGCTGAGGATATGGGTACCTCGGTCTCTGACATGATGGTGATGAAGGCGGTTACGAAGCATGTGGTTGGAACCGACCCAAAGCTCGGAGGGGCGGGAGATCCGTCGCCGTGGACCGCAAAGGGTGTGTTTCTCTCGATGCAAGCGGCCGCGGAGCGGGTGTTTAAAGAGGGTCGATCGGTTCAAGGAAAGCGAGTCGCGATTCAAGGTGTCGGGCACGTTGGAATGTACCTCTTGGGCTATCTGACCGAAGCGGGCGCTGATGTGACGGTTAGCGACACGAATGAGCTAAACCTGAAGGAGGCGTCCTCGAAATACGGTGCGAAGGTGGTCTCTACTGAGGCGATTTATGATGTACCGTGTGACATCTTCGCGCCATGCGCAGTGGGTCAAACTATCAACGCTCAAACGCTGCCGCGATTGTCGTGCCAGATAATCGCGGGCGCCGCGAATAATCAGCTACCGGACCGATCGGTGTACTCGACCATCAACGACAAAGGGATTCTGTATTGTCCGGACTTCGTCATTAATTCTGGTGGAGTCATCTGCGTATGCGCGGAGGTCGCTGCGCGTGGTCAAAACACCGAATGGATCTCATCAAAAGTCAACGATATCTACGTCACAACGTCAAAGGTGCTCGATGAGGCGTCTCGTCGTGGGGCATTTACTGAAGAGGTCGCGGTTGAGTTGGCTAAGGAGGTCATCAACGCGGCAAGGAATCGAGTTTCTCAGTGAACCGGCGACCTACTACTGCTCAGCCAGCTTCAGAGCCGTTTAAGCTCTCCACTAAGTTCGCCCCAGCCGGCGACCAGCCGCAAGCCATCGCTCAATTAACCGAGAACGTCCAGAAGGGTGTAAAGTTTCAGACCCTGCTCGGTGTTACGGGGTCTGGAAAGACCTTCACGATGGCGAATGTCATACATAAGATTAATCGTCCCGCGCTGATTATTGCGCCGAATAAGACCCTTGCCGCGCAGCTCTACGGGGAGTTCAAAGAGTTCTTCCCCGAAAACAAGGTGAGGTACTTCGTCAGCTACTACGACTACTATCAACCTGAGGCGTACGTTCCCTCAACTGATACCTACATTGAGAAGGACTCGGCTGTAAATGATGAGATAGATAAGATGCGTCATGCCGCGACCAAGTCACTCCTTGAGGCTCGTGACTCTGTTATCATCGCCAGCGTCAGTTGTATCTATGGACTTGGAGCTCCTGAGGAATACTTCAAGTTGATGCTCTATCTCGAGAAAGGCGACAAGGCGGAGCGGGAAAAGATAATTCGACAGCTCGTCTACATGCAGTACAAGCGCACGGACATCGATTTTACTCGTGGCACGTTCCGAGTGCGTGGCGAGAATATCGATATCTTCCCATCTGATCAGGATTCTTCCGCTATTCGTCTTCTCTTCTTTGGCGATGAGATCGAGGAGATTCGGGAGATAGATCCACTCACAGGCGGTACGCTCAGAAAGATCGACTCCTGTACGGTGTATCCGGTGAGCCACTTCGTGACCGACCGAGAAGCGGTGGATAAAGCGATTGTTACGATTCGTCAGGAGCTCAAAGAGCGATGCCGGGAATTGGTGGTTGAAGGAAAGGCGCTTGAGTCGCAGCGACTGGAGCAGCGGACCCTGTATGATCTTGAGCTGCTCGATGAGATCGGATTTTGCCCCGGTGTTGAAAACTACAGCCGCCATCTGGCGGGACGTCATGCTGGAGATCCTCCCACAACCCTGCTCGATTACTTCCCGGATGACTTCCTGCTCATCGTGGATGAGAGCCACGTAACCGTCTCCCAGATAGGCGGTATGTATCGTGGCGATCGCGCTCGAAAGACGACCCTCGTTGATTTCGGATTCCGGTTACCATCAGCGCTCGATAATCGTCCCTTAAATCTTGATGAGTTTTGGGAGCGGGTAGGGCAGACCGTCTTCGTGTCAGCAACCCCGGCCGATTTTGAGCTTGAGAAGAGTGAAGGTATCGTTATCGAGCAGGTCAATCGGCCTACTGGGCTTCTCGACCCGCAGGTGACGATAAAGCCCGCGACGCACCAAGTTGATGACCTGATTACGGAGATTCAGGCGACGATTGCCAAGGGAGAGCGAGTTCTCGCGATCACCCTCACTAAGAAGATGGCAGAGGATCTATCGGCGTATCTGCAAGAGGTTGGAGTGCGGGCCCGGTATCTTCACTCGGATATTACGACGATTGAACGGGTCGAGATTTTGCGAGGACTCCGCCGCGGGGACTTTGACGTGCTGATTGGCATTAATCTGCTCCGAGAGGGACTTGATCTCGTTGAGGTGAGCCTCGTCGCGATTCTTGACGCCGACAAGGAGGGGTTCCTTCGTTCGACTCGTTCTCTCATTCAGATCATGGGTCGAGCGGCTCGAAACGTGAACGGTCGCGTAATCCTTTACGCCGACCAGATGACTAAATCGATGAAGGAAGCGATAGCTGAGACCGATCGTCGACGAAAGATTCAAGCGGAGTTTAACAAAACACACGGTATCGTTCCTCGCACCGCGGTCCGTTCTGAGCAGATAGCGCTTGGCGACGCGGTGGCTGAGGATGCGGTAGGTGAGGAAGCTCCTACGTACGGCGTGGTTGTTCCTGAGGATCCGAAAGAGCAGCAGAAGCTCCTTGAATCCCTTAAGAAGCAGATGTTTGAGGCCGCGGCGCGGCGGGAATACGAGAACGCTGCCAAGTTACGCGATACGATTAAGGCAATTCAGGACGACCTCCTCAAGCGGTAGTCCCTGGTACAACGTAGAATCTAATGAGCCGAGCGCAACAAACGGCGGCGATTTCAGGGGGCACCTCTTCTCTGGTCTCTTCTCTGGTACACTCTAGATTTTGATTGATTCCGTCATCATCAACCGTCGTGATAGCAAGCAACTTCGTCATGGATTTGACGAACTATAGTCATGCCTCGCCCACGTCGCGTAGTCTTTGGAAATACCCTATACGAAATTGTCCCTCGAGCACGGGAGGGATTGCCCCTGCCGCCAACCGAAGTCA
>JAIXQT010000279.1 GCA_027485595.1 Pseudomonadota bacterium
GACGAGCGCGTGCACATCGTCCACTCATGCAATCGGCGAGGCGTTCAGGATGATCGCTGACGGTCTTCAGGATGTTGTCGTGACCGGTGGTTCCGAGAGTACGGTATGTCCGATCGGTATTGGAGGGTTCAACGCTCTCAAGGCACTCTCAACTCGCAATGAGGAGCCAGAGAAGGCTTCTCGTCCGTTCGACAAAGATCGGGACGGGTTTGTTCTCGGCGAGGGGTGCGCAATCCTTGTGCTTGAGGACCTTGAGACCGCGGTGAAGCGTGGAGCGAAGATATACGCTGAGGTTCTTGGGTACGGGTTCTCATGCGACGCCTATCACATGACCGCTCCGAGTGAGGGTGGTGAAGGCGCCGTGGCATGTATGCGCCACGCGCTTGAGTCCGCAGGAGTGAAGCCGGAGCAAGTCGATTACTTAAACGCTCACGGAACGTCGACGCCAGCGAACGATATCTCAGAGACTCAAGGCATCAAGACCGTGTTCGGTGACTGGGCCAAGAAGGGACTTCTCGTTAGCTCGACGAAGTCGATGACGGGACATCTTCTCGGTGCAGCTGGCGCTATTGAAGCTGCCTTCTGCACGTTGGCTATTCGTGACGGAGTTGTTCCTCCGACGATTAATCTCGATACCCCACAAGAGGGGTGCGATCTGGATTATGTCGCTCACAAGGCGCGCAATCACAAGGTTAACGTCGCGATGTCGAATAGCTTTGGCTTCGGTGGTACGAACGCCTCTATCGTGATCGGCGCCTATAAGTAATGAAGAAAAACGGCGATGACCTCTCCCCCCAGGTGCGAGCTGAGGACATCGTCCTGGGTTCGCTCGGTTTTGGAGAGGAAGCTCGCGTCGTTTGTATCGAGCGCACCCCAGAGGGATATAAAGGGATCGGCCGCTGGTCCGATGGCGAAGAGTTTCCGTTTGAAAGTGATGACGAGATCGATGAGCTCACTGAGTGGGCTCTTCAGATTCTCTTGAAGTCCAAGGGGAGCTGTAAGAAAGCCGTGAATACGTGACCGCTCATGCGGTCGCCTAGCTTGGTGCGGCTAGTCGCAGTTTGAGGCCCAGCTCACGCATCGCGCTCTGATTAATTCTCAGTGTTCCGGAATGTGGGCGATCGAGGTCCGCAATGAGGTAGAGCAGAAGAGCGAAGGCAATCACTAATCCAATACTCACGGGACTGCGAGCCGAGCCCGCGAGGGCCGTTTGATATCCGATCTCGCCCATGCCGAGCGCGGAGATGGATATCAGGACAATCCACAACGTCTGAGGAATCCGCAAACGGACGCCCGTCATAACTCGCTGTTCGTGCAGATCGATGACCTCATTGAGAGACTGGGTGTACAGGGTAACGCTCATCGCGTTGAGCTGGGTAGGGGTGAGAGACGTGAGGATCGCCCAGAGTCTCGTGTGCAACTCCTCGGACATGGTGATTGCGTTCGCAATCTGCTGCTGTGCAGCGGGGGCTCTCACATCCACGTAATCCCGCAATGCTTCCTTCGATTGGTCTCGTTGAGGTTGGGGTAAGAAGTCGGCGCGAAGGTAGGTAGTGCTGATAGCGTTGAGCTCGCCGAGAAACGCGTCTTGGCGGGCTCCGAACTGTGCGATCGCGAAGCTGAATGTCATACCGAGAATGAATCCAACAAGCCCCAAGGTGGCGGCGACGACCGCCCCTACGGGGGATTCCTTTTCTGAGGCTACCCTGCGTCGTCGCCAAGCGCCGATTTTGAATCCAATCTCCAAGGCAAGAGCGAGGCAGATCGTAGCGACAACGAAGAAAGCGGGGAGGGGGAGACTCTCCAGAAATGATGCGTGGAACATGAAATGGGCTCGTGGATAATGAAGGTTTATTCCTTGGCACTACCGATAAGCATGCAACGTTATCACTAAGTTCCCCATGATCACGGCGTGGGGAACAGAGACGGAAGTTCTTTGATCCCATGATGACACGGCGGCTGCTGGATCCAGGCTCTGAGGGGGGATCCCGGCTGACCGTGCCACAGTATGAAGCTCCCCCAGACGAGCTCTTCGCCTCCTATACGCCTCGTAACGTCATCTGGCGCACAAGATGGCTTTGATCGGTTGGCATTGGGTGCAAAAGGGCGGTACCATAGGCAAGAGGATGAGGTTGCCGATGAAGCCAAAAAATGACCCAAATACCGAGAAGCTTGGGCCCTTTTCACACGAAGAGGTCAAAACCGTGATGATGGCCATCGGCATCGGGGTTGTGCTCGGATTCGCGGCAATAATGGTCGATGAGGCCCTGCCGAAACACCATAAGATGAGCGCCATTATCCAAGCAATTTTTAAAGATATCGAGTCTCGGAAGAAGGTCACCAAGAGCGCGTATGATATGGAGCGGCCGAAGCGTGGATTTGAGTTGACCGATCCCTAAGAGGCTCGGCTACTTTGGGGCACTGCCTACTGAGCGGATGGACAGATAGCTCGAAGAGAGCACTCTCCACATTGTGGCGCGCGCGCACTACAAACCCTGCGCCCGTGAAAGATGATTCGGTGGTGAAGATTCCGCCATTCGGATGAGGGGAATGCCTTTCGTAGGTCTTTCTCAACGGCATCGGGGGTCTTTCCTTGCGAGAGACCTAAACGATGAGCGAGTCGAAAAATGTGCGTATCAACCGGGAATGCCGGCACGACACCTTTCTCTGACAGAATCACATTTGCAGTTTTGTTTCCGACGCCCGGAAGTGAGGTGAGCTCCTTGTGTGTGTCCGGCACCTCTGAATCAAAGCGTGCGACGGCTTCCTTGCCGGTCGCAATCAGATGTTTCGATTTTGTTTTGTAGTAATTAATGGGGCGAATGATCCTTTCAATGTCAGCGAGCTTCGCTTGTGAGAGCGCCTTGAACGTTGGATAGGCTTTGAAGAGTTCCGGGGTGACTTGGTTTACCTTTTTGTCGGTGCACTGAGCTGAAAGCATCACCGCGATAAGAAGTTGGTACTCGTTCGTAAAGTCGAGCTCGGAGTGTGGATCGGGATAGAGATCCGCAAGAGCTTGGATCAGGAATTTCTTCTTTTTAGGGGTCATTGGGCATGGTTCTACAAGGTTGCCCCGTATGCGGGCAAGATGTGGGAAATGGGAGGCGTAACTCGACGACCTCTACCATCTAATACCCATAACCTCTGTTTTATGATACGGTCCCCGCCTATGGCTGAAGAGGTAAAGGTCCTGGCCGCAAATAGACGGGCGCGCTTCGACTACCACATATTGGACACTTTTGAGGCTGGCATGGTTCTGACCGGCGCTGAGATCAAGTCGATGCGCTTGGGTGAGATGTCCATCAGTGAGGCGTACGTGCGCCCGCAGCGAGGGGAGCTCTTCCTGTTGAACGCTCATATTCAGCCGTATTCCCACAGTGGAGACAAAGAGTATGATCCCCGCAGGCCACGAAAGCTCCTCATGCACCGGAAAGAGATCGACCGGTTGGTGCGGGAGCTTGAGACCAAAGGGACGACGATCGTTCCCTTGCAGATTCATCTGAGCAAGGGGAGGGCTAAGCTCCAGATAGGGTTAGGGAAAGGTAAGGCAGCGCCCGATAAGCGGCAGGACATAAAGAAGAGAGAAACTGACAGAGAAATCGCTCGGGCGATGTCAAAGAAATAGAAAAGTCGCTTTGAGCGACTTATGATATAAGAATGAAGAGTAGCCGAGAGGCTGCAGTAGTTTTTACGGACAAGTATCTTACGGGGGTGTAAAGGTTTCGACGGGATTCACAAAGGATAAGTTTGCACGTCCAGGGTTCCGATGGCCTGGTAAAAAATCGGAAAAGAATAACTGCAAATAACGTTATTCACGCTGACTTCTCGCGCAATACTGCTCCAGTAGCACTTGCTGCGTAAGTCGCACTAGACTAGCCACCACAAGTGCCTAGTCGGCTGATAGGGAACGCGCCCGTAATTCTCTAGAAGCTTAACTTTCTCGGGCTACTCGTCCACTCGCGCTGCGGGGTGTATGGGGAAGCAAACAGGAGCTGGTCGGTGATAGCTGTGTGCGTTGACGCTATGCCGATGAGATTTTCAACGCACTAAACGTGTAGAGAGCTCTTCTAATGGCTTCTCGGACGGGGGTTCGATTCCCCCCACCTCCATTTTTTCCGCTCGGCGCTTGGGCCCTTTGCTCGCCTAGTCGGCGGCAAACCAGGGGCAGGCCCCTGGACCCCGTCATATTTCGTAGTGCCGCACTCGGTTCGAATTGGCGTACACCACGTCCACCATTCACCTATTCGAACTTGGCTTTCGCCAAGATTCGAATGACGGCCAAGGGCTTCGCCCCTGGACCCCGTCTCGGTTCGAAGTGGCCTATCCCGCCTCCATTTTTTCCGCTCGGCGCTTGAGCCCAAGAACCCAGCGTTACTCGTATTCGACGAGAAGATGTTGACACGCAGGGGCACGGCGGCTAATCGTGACCCACCCTGTACATCTGTGAGGTTCCTATGGCCCATCTCTTCGAAAAAACCAGCTTCGGATCAATTCAACTCGCAAATAGAATCGTTATGGCACCGCTCACCCGAATGCGGAGCTCGCAGCCGGGCAATGTGCCGAACGAGCTTATGGCTAACTACTACGCACAGCGCGCGACAGCTGGGTTGATAATCTCGGAGGCGTCTCAGGTCTCTCAGCAGGGGCAAGGTTACCCCGGGACCCCTGGCATTCACTCACCTGAGCAGACCGAGGGGTGGAAGCTCGTTACCGACGCGGTCCACAAGGCTGGTGGAACGATCGTCCTTCAACTGTGGCATGTCGGCCGTATCTCTCACCGCTCTCATCAACCAGGTGGAGCCCTTCCAGTTGCCCCTTCGGCGATTAAGCCCGAGGGAGGTACGTTCTCTGCTGATTGGCAGCCGGTAGCGTTCGAGACTCCCCGGGCGCTTGAGCTCTCAGAGATCCCAGGATTAATTGAAGACTTCCGTCGAGCCGCGAGTAACGCAAAGGATGCCGGATTCGATGGAGTTGAAGTTCATGGCGCGAATGGATACCTGCTCGATCAGTTCCTTCAGGACGGTTCAAATCAGCGAACTGATCAGTATGGAGGAACGATTGAAAATCGCGCACGGCTGCTTTTGGAAGTGGTTGATGCTGTTGTTGGGGTGTGGGGAAGTGATCGAGTTGGTGTGCGTCTTTCGCCCTATGGAACCTTCAACGACATGCGGGACAGTGATCCGGTGAAGCTCTTCACCTACGTGCTTGGACGACTTTCTCAACGTGGTGTCGCGTATGCGCATCTTATTGAGCCTCGAAGCTCCGGCGCTGGAGGAGGGGACTCCGTTGTTGAGAACGTTCCTGATACAGCGGAGCTCTTTCGCTCGGCTTTCAATGGAGCGTTATTGAGCGCTGGTGGATACACCGCTGATACCGCGAAGCATGTTGTAGCCGCTGGGTTAGCTGACGCCGTCGCGTTTGGGCGCTTCTTTATCTCTAATCCTAACCTTCCCCGAAAGATTCAGGAAGAAGCTCCGTTTGCGCCGTACGATCGGAGCACGTTCTACGGTGGTGGCGAGAAGGGGTACACCGACTATCCGTGCTAGGATCTCCTTTTGGAGAGGCCTCGCCTAGTTTCACCGGGTTGATACTACCCTGATCCCCGGGGCATAGAGATGTGTGAAGACTGATGGGCCTCATGTAGGTCGAGGATACCGTCGAGGTGGTGATGAGACGCTGTTGCTCTCATGTAATCATGAGTTTTTGATTACATTTGGAACGCAACTAAGTGGACGGACAGCGCTAAATTGTCATGCCGTTGTGAAGCCATAAGTGAGTGGTTGACTAGTATATGTGACAGGCGTAGCCTCCCCAGTATCGACCCAGCCGAGCCATAGCCTGAACAGCAACGACTAGACTCGACTTAAGGCCTGATAAATTTATTTATTAGCTCTCAAAGTTACAGTTATTTGGAGTTGTTATGGTAAAGCGTTCGGCGGCTTCTACGCCTGTGCGTTCTTATATTCCCGCAGATGGTTTTCAAGGCCTCAAGCAGAACTTCCGCAACGAAATAACCTCTGGTTTACTCGTGTCACTTATCGCGCTCCCGTTGTGTTTGGGAATCGCGATGGCGAGCGGATTTCCAGCATTTGGTGGTTTGATTACCGCCATCGTAGGCGGGCTCATTGTAGCACCTCTCTGTGGTTCTCAGCTTTCTATCAAAGGCCCCGCTGCGGGGCTGATTGCGATCGCAATCGCGTCCGTTGAGACGTTAGGGCAGGGGGATGATTTCGCGGGATATCGCTACACCCTTGCGGTCTTGGCTGTAGCGGCAGGGCTTCAGATTGTGTTCGCGTTTTTGAAGCTGGGGCGTTTTGGGGACTTCTTCCCAGCTTCGGTTGTGCACGGCATGCTTGCGGCGATCGGAATTATCATCTTCTCAAAGCAGATTCATCCTCTTCTTGGTGTGAAGCCGCTCAGCCAACACCCAATAGACCTAATCCTCGAGATACCTCACTCTTTAGTTGTTATGAACCCTCGAGTCGCTTTAGTTGGTGTGACGAGCGTTCTTATTGTAGTCCTCGCCCCGATGTTGTTTGGTCGCCTCTCTCGTTATTTCCCCGGCCCACTTCTGGCGGTTTTGGCTGGCATCTGTTTCTGTCTTTCTTTCGACTTTGCTCATCCTCATAAGTATACCTGGTACTCTGTGGAGTATCCGCTCGATGAGAAGTTTTTGGTAAACCTCCCGAGTAACTTCGTCGCAGGGTTAACTTTTCCCGATTTCTCGAAGGTCCTTTCAAGCACATCTATTCAGTTCATCATCATGTTCGCCCTGATCGGATCTATCGAATCGTTACTTACGGTAAAAGCGGTAGATTCCGTCGACCCCTACAAGCGGCGTGCCAACCTTAATAAGGACCTGGCCGCTGTAGGATTCGGCAACATGATCCTCGCCCTTATCGGAGGATTGCCGATGATTTCGGAGGTCGTTCGCTCTTATGCGAACGTCAGCTACGGTGCTAAAACTCGTTGGTCAAACTTTATGCACGGCGCGTGGTTATTGCTCTTCGCTGTGGCCCTCGCGGACATAATTCATTTAGTTCCGGTCGCGGCACTTGCAGGTGTGCTATGCGTAACCGGGTACCGTTTGGCGGCCCCGATTCACTTTAAGCACTGTCGAGAGATCGGCAGGGAGCAGTTGGTTGTGTTTCTGTGCACGATTATCGGAACCCTTCTGACCGACCTTCTCGTGGGAGTATGTATCGGAGTGGGTGTTCAGTACGCGTGCTGCATCTTCATGGGAGCGCCGATTTCTTCGCTCTTCACACCGGTTCGGGAAAGTCAGGATGGGGTGGTTCAACCCCGGGTTGTTCGTCTTCCAGTGACATGCCTCTTCGGGAACATTATAAGTTTCAAACGCATCGTGGATAATATCCAAGATGGAGATATAGAGCTTAACTTCGCCAATACTCTTCACGTAGATCATACGTTCATGCACGAGGTGCGTTCACTCGAGCGCGACGTCGCCCAACGTGGAGGAAAGGTAATCATGGTTGGGTTAGAGCGCCTTGTCCCCGTTAGTGAGCATAAGGCGGCTTCTCGTTCCGTCCCCACAGACCGATTTTTCGGCCGAGCCTTGGTTCGCGGGTAGTTCGAGAGAGAGGTAGAAGATATGAACTCATCTCATGCCGTAGCCAACGATGCTACCGTTATTCACCGCATTATTGAGGAGATAGCGCACTATCTCCCCTCACAAGGTCCGATCAAGACGTTCGTTCATCACAACACCCTACATCACTTCGAGGAGTTTGAGTTTTTTGATGCCCTCGATGCCGCCTCCGATGTGTATGGGGCAAATACCGCCTTGCCTGAGACGACCTACCAAGCATATGTGACGCAGGGTCGTATCACCCACGGTGATATTAATCGGGCACTTGAGGAATACGGTTATCATGGTGAGCCCTGGATCTACGGAATCTCGAAGCGGAAGATCGTACGCTCAGTCCTCTTCTCAGCTCCTATCCCGCTCACCGCCGAGACCTTACGGTGGCGCCTCTTAGAGAAGCGGTACCTCGACAAGTTCCACGAGGAGGTATCGCCCCAAAAGATAAAACACATTCGGGAATCGGACTCCGCAGTCCCAGAGGCTACCCTACGGGGCTGGCTCTCCGCGTATGACGATTTGGTTCGTGACTGGAATCAACCATGGCTGCATGAGCTTGTGCGTGCTCCTGAGTTGGCCCATAACCCTGCGGATGGGTGGTCAGCTCAAGACTCGCTACGATTATTGTGGATTGCTTCGATTATCTTCGCCCGCGATGTCCTTACACTGAACCCCCGCTACGGGTCCAGCCATCATCCAGCTCACCAAAATACGCAGATAGAGGAGCTCATCAATCCCTATCTGATTAAATTTACCAGCTCCTTCCTTGATAGTGGGCTCGCTCATCTGACCCCCGCTGACCGAACGCATGGACTCTTAGATGCTTTCTTTCACCACATGAGTAACGCCTCTCTTACCCGACCGGTATGGCTTCGTGGTAGCCTCGAGAGGTATCGCGGTAAATCAGCGGAAGAGGTCCTATCGCTTGTACTGGAGGCTCATGGGCTTGAACAAAGTCGGGTTCGGGGATTTTTGCTCGAGAAGGCTCTGATTCTTAAAGGGTGGGGTGGGCTTGTCCATCAGAGTGAGCTCCATGTAGCGGGTATATCGCACACCGCGACCTTGGCGGAGTTTCTTGCCGTTCGATTGATCCTTGAGGAGCTTGCGGCGGGGTATCTTGAGGAACATCCGTATCTCAAGACCTCTGATAGTGCGGAACGGCAGTTTGAGATCAATCGACCCGGGGTGGCGGATGTGCACGATGAGCCGACCCGTATTCGGACGACGGCCTATCATCTCTTCCACGCGTTTCAGCTCTTCCCAGTGGCGGGTAGTGAGCTTCTTCGATTGCATGACGAAGAGCGGGCGGAGATCATTCGAATCGTTAATGAGTTCGATAGCC
The DNA here is from genome assembly GCA_027485595.1 of Pseudomonadota bacterium. Lineage (GTDB taxonomy): Bacteria > Bdellovibrionota_C > UBA2361 > UBA2361 > OMII01 > OMII01. The sequence goes on from JAIXQT010000279.1 coordinate 8,946, forward strand.
CTCGGCGCTTACGCGTGTGGCACAAGTCGTATGAATGGAACCTCTATGCTCGAGCGGCGATTGCGCTTCAGCATAACAATCGAAAGCGTAACGAGAGGGACCGTTTCAACGAATCGGTATGCCAGTTGGTATGCTGTATTGATGATCGTGAGGAATCGTTCAGGCGCTACATCGAGGAGATCAGTGACGATTACGAGACGTTTGGCACGGCGGGCTTTTTTGGAGTGGATGCTGAGTTTCATAGCCTCTATGAGCGGCCCGCCCCATTCTGTCCGGTGAATGTGGTGCCGACTCATCACATCGAGGTACGCCCGAAGCGAGGATCTGAGCAGAGATTGTTCGGGCTTCAAAAGATTAATACGCTGCGGTCCGACCTCGACATGTTCGTAGAGAGTCAATCCCGGTCGTTAGTTCGAGGATGGCTGCTCGCGCTTGGGGGATTGCTCGCGTTATTTCCGCTTTCTATTTCAACCCTAGCACCACGCTTCACCCACCGATTTCAGGGATTTCTAAAGAGAACTCTGCTGAATCCAGCTGACGAGAGCGCGATTATATTCGCCCAAGAGGATGATCCGGTGGGAGAGGGGCGATTCACCCTTGATGAGATGGCGCACCGAGTTCGGACCCTGCTGGTCTCAACAGGTCTATCGAAGCGATTGGCGCCTCTGGTCGTGATCATGGGCCACGGCTCCTTCAGTACTAATAACCCGTTCAGGTCTGCGTATGATTGTGGCGCGTGTGGTGGTCGGCCTGGCCGTATGAACCCGCGCGTCTTTGCCGCCATGGCGAACCGCAAGGATGTACGCGGGAAGCTCCGTGAACTTGGTGTTGAGATCCCGGAGAGAACCACATTTCTTGGCGCGTTTCATAATACCTGCACCGATGAGGTTGAGTATTTTGATCTCGATCACCTGAACGACGCGAACTCTAAAATATTCGACGCCTTTAAAATGGATGTCGAGAAGGCGAGAGCCCGAAACGCTTTAGAGCGATGTCGACGGTTTGATGATACCAAGGTGTCTACCGTTGAGGAGGCGATCGCGCATGTGGAATCGCGCGCTCATCATATCGCACAACCGCGACCTGAGTACGGACATGCCACGAACGCACTCTGCTTCGTTGGACGCCGAGAAATAACGCGAGGGCTCTTCCTCGATAGACGGGCGTTCCTCGTCTCCTACGATAAAGCGGTCGATCCCGACACTATGATGTTGCGGACGCTCTTGCGAGCGATCGTTCCGGTATGTATGGGGATTAACCTTGAGTACCTCTTTTCCGCCATCGACAACCAAAAGTATGGCGCTGGAACAAAGTTGCCGCACAATGTGACCTCACTTTTAGGGCTTATGACTGGGTACTGTAGCGACCTTCGAACGGGACTTCCGGCGCAGATGGTTGAGATCCATGAGCCGGTTCGTCTTCTATTGTTTATCGAGCATGAACCGAAGCGGATTCTGGAGGTGTTGGAAGCGGAGCCCCAGATAGCTAAGGTGATTCTAAATCGCTGGGTATCGGTTATGGCGTACTCTTCTGAGACTACTATGGTTCATTATCTCGACCATACTGGCGAATTTGTTCCCTTCGAGGAGCAGGCCGCTGAGGTTAAGTCGATACCCTCTTCACTGCCATGGGTGATTGGAAAAAGGGATCATTTAGAGTTTCCGCTCATTAGGTAGGGGAGTTGCGTGTGAGTAGTACAGTGCTGGAAGGTATCGGGGCAGTCGTCTTTATAGCTCCTCTTGTAACGGTTGTTTGCTTGTCATTTGTTGGGTTTACTCCCTTCAAGAACCGGGAGAACGTCATAAAAGGGATCGTTGCTACTGGGCAATCGATAGCCGTGTTCTGCGCCCTTGTGGTGAGCGTAGCCTTTCTTAAACAGTACCTCTCCACGGGGCGGATAGTTCCGATGATGGTGCTCCATCACCCGCTATTTTCCTTCAATCACCACTCAGTCGATTTTAATCTTCAACTTGATGGCATGAACATCTGGTTCGTCTTGATGGCGACCGTTCTCTCTAATATTGTTGGCGTCTTTTCTCGCCACTACTTGCATCGTGACCCTGGATTCTTTCGGTTCTTTTACCTGATCGCGCTTTTCTTGGTGGGCGTACTGATCGTATTCATGGGGAGCTCCTTCCAGATCATGTTCATAGGCTGGGAGTTTGTTGGCATTACCTCAGCGCTGCTCATCTCGTTCTTCACGTTGCGCCGGGAAACGATAGACAACGCATTACACGCTTTTTGGGCTTATCGCATTTCAGACATCGGCCTTCTCGTGGGCTCGTTTCTCATCGCCGCCACGCTGCCAGGGCATCTGTTTGGGGAGCTCAGTGCGCATCGGTATCAACTTCCCATCGAACTCGCGTTCATAGTCCCGCTCCTGCTGCTTTTTTCGGCGATGGGTAAATCGGCCCAATTTCCCTACTCCTCATGGCTTCCGAGGGCTATGGAGGGGCCTACCTCATCGAGCGCCATATTCTATGGCGGGTTGTCGATTCACGCCGGCGTCTTCTTGTTGCTCAGGATGCGCTCTGAATTAATGGTCCCGGCTCCCGTGTTGGTAGTGATGGCGGTTGTTGGATTCGTCTCGTGTGTGTACGGCGTGCTGTTAAGTCAGGTGCAGAGCGATGTGAAGAGCGCGCTGGCCTATGCCTCTCTCTCTCAGGTGGGCATCATGTTTGTCGAAATAAGTCTTGGGTGGAATCAGGTGGCGATACTTCACTGTATCGGGCACGCATTTCTCCGGACGTATCAGATCTTAAAGTGCTCCTCGATTATCCACCAATTCGTTGAGTTTGAGGATGCGCATCAGCATGATATCGATAGGGCGAGAGCTGGAGTCTTACCTTTGCTGCTGGCCCGACCCCGCAAAGGCAGGCTGTTTAGCTTTTCCTTCGATCTCGCCCTGCGAGCAGCCTCCGGTCCGAGCGATATCGTGACAACACTGGAGCGAGTGTCGCGATTGTTGCAAAGGGGAGAGGAGAAATGGTTGACCCTGCTCGGTGGGGGCGCAGGGAGGAGCGATGCAGGGCAGGGAGGTATTCGTGGATAGCGCAACGTTTCTAGGCTCAAGCTGGGTGCTATGCGCTCTCTTTGGTGTGGCAGCTATCGTTGAATTGTGTAGAGAACGGTCAAAACGCCTCTATTATGGCCGTGGCTTCGCCCTCTCTGTGGCAGTTAGTGGGGCGCTCGTAGTTTTGCTTCAGGGCAGTGGTGAATTTGGCACGGCCACGGTCTCGCCCGGATACGATGATCTTGCGAGGCTCGTTCCCACTGGAACCTATATCTCATACATCAAGTTCAGCGCGGCGTATGTATTCTCGGTTCTGTCGGTGGGGATTCTTGTCGCCGGGATTCTCTTTTGCCCGGCGGCTCCACTCGTTCGAGTGCGGATGAGTAGGGTGTTCGCCATGGAGGCACTTATCTTAGGGCTCATTCATGTGCAGGAGATTGAGTGGTTTTTGGTTGTCGGAGTTGCGATCACGGTCGGGTTCATTCTCTCGATGTGGTACAACTGCAAGAACCTCATCGACGATGAGCTTCGGTTTATGCGGGCCCGATGCTTCACCTTCTATCAAGGTATAGCGCTGGTCTCGATGAGTGCCAGCTTAGCTTTACGACTTCTCAATCACACGGGGATAGTGCCCTACACCCACACCTTGGGACTATTCGATATGGTGTGTTTGTGTGTCGCTTCGGCCATATCAATTGGTATCTTTCCGTTTCATGGGTGGGTTCTGCCCTTCTTTAGTAGTCCACGAGCCACAGTATTCCTGCCGATGATGTGTATTCAAGCGGGGTTGTTGTTCTTCTTCCGGATATACGCGCCGATCGTCTCCACCTATAGCCACCATTCTCTTGTCTTTGTGGGTGTGCCTGTGGTGGGAATTCTCTACGCGGCTCTCCTATTTTTTGGGGAGTCCCGCCTGAAGCGCATTCCGGGCAATCTCTATCTAAGCCATGTCTGCTTAATGGCTATTAGTGTTGTTGGCCTTGACGCTACTTCCTTCACTTCGGCGATCCTGGATGGGGTAAACACAGTCGTCGCTACCCTTGGTCTCTTGGGGGTATGCGCCCTTTTGAATAGTCGGTTCGGTGTTCGGGGCGTCTTAGTGCCGACTGGATTGGGGAGTTTCTTCCCTGAGATCGCAGTGTGCTACCTGGTTTGTGTTTTATCGCTTGTTGGTTTTCCCGGGACCCTAGGATTTATCGAGGAAGAGGTGTTGCTGGGCCAGGCCGTGGGGCACCACAATCTTTTGGCGGCGGTGATCGCTATCGCGCTTACCTTGAACGGATTCTCAAGTTTTCGACTCTTTGCCCGAGTTTTCATGGGTCAGCCGGTTCTTGGCCACGATACAGAGACGAAGTTGCTTCCCCGAGAGCGTTTGATAATTTACATGATCGTCTCGGTTATCATCGTTAATGGGTTGGCTCCCTCCTTTATCGTCGATAGTCTCTCGCATATGGGTCACTAAGGCAGCGCCGCTTCGGACGGGACAAGAGGATGAGCGGGCCGTAAGATTGTTCATCACTATGAGGGAATCAACTCAGAGGCCATATCTATTTTTTGGCGGTCTGACCGGTGGAGTCGCCTGTCTTACGACCTATCTCGTCTGGATGCAGACAGAGGTATCGCTCGCGCTCAGCGCTCTGGTCGGACTAAACATCGCGGCCGTTGTGGCGATGGGTCTTGATAAATCGTTTGCCAGGTCCGGATCTCTCCGTATTCCCGAAGCCGTGCTCTTTATAATCGCGTTCCTCGGGGGGAGTCTTGGCATTCTCGCGGGGGTTCACATGTTTAAACACAAAAACCGTAAGGCAGCCTTTCAGCTCACCCTCCTCATCGTGTTCGCGCTTCAAGTAGGATTCCTGCGTATGGTAGGGATTGGGGTGCGTTAAAAACCGGGCCGTGCGCCCTCTTAACAGGGTGGTGAAAAATGATTTCCTGTTGCGCCTTTCGATGGTTTGACTGCAACTTCGTTGGAGCTAACGAAAAAATCCTCAACGTATCTCAGTGGATACGCCTCCGGTTTTTTCGTCGTCTCCGCCTCGTTTCGCCGAAACTCTCAAAATGCTCA
>JAIXQT010000008.1 GCA_027485595.1 Pseudomonadota bacterium
ATCGAACCCTCTTGTTCTTGTTCTTGTTCTTGTTGTGAGTCGGCATAGTGTGTGTCAGTCAGTGTACCAAAGAAAAGATCCTTCTCACCACGAAGGTAGGTAGTCGACTTGATCCAGGGTCGATACCCGCGCCTCTTGGGCAAGCCGTCTTAGGTTGTCGAGACGGGGTCCGAGTCCCATTTCTTCGGCCTCTGGAGGTCGTTGGACAACAACGTCCTTTATGGGGGGCTCTGGGGGATCCTCGAGAAGCCTCTCGATATATTCGAGTATGCGCTCTGTCCTCTCTTTCGCATCCTCGGGATGTGGGGTTGGTACCGCTTCGAGTTTCGAGGCTGTGGTAACCCCTATCGCATTCCGGAATTTCTTGCTAAGGGCTTGGAAGGTGTAGGTCGTGGTATCGGTATTGGTTCCCATGGCGTACACGACCCCAGTTATCTGCACCAGTGTATCGGCGGGAAACCGCCGATCAGTATTGCCTTTGGTGAAGGCGAGTGAGTGCAAAGTGAGTTCGGTGCGTGCGATGCGTACCATGCGTGCGATGCGTGCGAGTGTCGAATACCCTTGCTCCAAAAAAAAAACACTGCGCTTCCGCGGCCGTAATAAACTTCACGGATAAGGATAAGCAACCACTTTCACACGTTTACGAGTTTCCGAGTGTACAATGTCCCATCTTCCGCGTTCGTGGGATGACGACAGCAGCGTAGAGTCCGCCGGCGATGCCGAGGGCGACGCGCTGCTAGCAGTAACCGTTCCGGACAGCACAGATCCAGATGCGGATGAGCATGACTATGATCATGGTCATGGCGACATCGTTTCCTTGTTTCCGGTGCGCTACCTCAAACACAAGACTACCTACGCTCGCGTACTTTACGATGTAGACGGTTTCCCTTTGCTAGACGAGCAAGGCAAGTCTCTCAACATCTTTCGGCATCGGATGAAGGAGCTGCTGGAGCAAAAAGTAATTACATGCATGCACGACATCTACAACCGCCCGGGCTACCGGTACTTTATCCGAGACAAGAACCAGCGAGATCGCTTTGTGCGCGACCGCGATCGAGGCTATACAACCCGTCGCCATACGTACCACATCTATCCCGATGAACCGGGGGTGATTATGCCGCACGAGACGCAACGCGAACTTGTGTTCTAGGCTTTCAAATGGCACCTAGTATCGCTCAGTGCAGCTTGTACGCTCCCAAAGTGGCGGCGACAGAAACTCTCAAAGTCCTTGAATAGCACACTGGGTTGCGTCTGGCGGCGCAAGTAGCGTTCCATATCCTTGTTGGTCTCGGTATTCTTGAAATAGAAATCCAATTCATCACTTGCCCAGTCGCTCCCCATCGTCGGTGGCTCCACTTCGGCCTGTTTTGGGCGGCGACCTCCCTCGTTGATCACTTCCACCCAAATAGCCCAGAGACGCAGAAATGTTGTTTTCTCGCGAGTAGGCAGATGCATGGCGAGATGAGAATTCTGGAGCATGGCGTGAAACAGCAGCTGAGGGTGACACTCGTTCTTGCTCATGTCCATCACGCACTGCACCACGATCTCGGCAGCGGTCTTGGAATACTTTGCAATGTCCACTGGAGGTAGGTGGAATTGCCCGGCGACGCGCTCAAAGAAGGTGTTGAGCCACTTCCGACTGTAATGTAGCTGGCGAGCGTAGTCGGGAGGTACGGAGCCAGCGGTGTCCATATCCGGCACAGGCCTGTTCACGGTATTATTTTGCTAAGCTCAAAGCCAACAGCACATTACTCTCTTCATGTTTCGAGCAACATCCAACCCGTACCGCAATCTGGCCACCCAAGCGGAGCTCGTACGGAACGTGGACGAGCTGCGAGATCAAAACACCCACACCCGCCTGTCTCTGCAGTCACAGATCACCCGAGTCAAAACGGCTCTGGAGGACCACATCCAGGAGACCAGTAGCACTATTGTCGATCTCGATGATCAGATTAAAGATTTGCCCAAAGCCCAGTGGGTGGTGGCCCCGTGGTTTAATGAGGACGCTCAACCGGGGCGCTCGTATGTCTGCTCATCGACGAGCGATAGTCACCCCGCGGCATACATAACCCTACGTCCGCCCAGCAATCCCAACACGGCTGATTTTCGGTTGGGTGACAAAGTCCGCGTCTATAACCTGAGTGAAGCCATTGTGGTTATTTCGGTGACCCCTGGGGTCACGTTGCACGTCCTGCCTCTCGGTCACACGTTCCAAGGTGATGCCTGGCTAAAGCTGGGCAAGAACGCTCAGCTCTCCCTGCGGTACATTGGGGATGATAGGTTCATGGCGAACATTGCCACCAATGTTGTCCAGACGAGCTGAAAACTTGGAAAGGGACCGGACCGCTGGGAAAAAGGCGGGTAAGTGGGGTGCGGGCACCGGAACTGCGGGCACCGGAACTGCGGGCACCGGAAACCACGGAACAGCGACCGCCTTTGCCGAAGGAATGCTTCCGAAGGGGGTGTTTGGAGGCTTCGGAGCGTATTGCCTTCGAGGGTTAGACGAAAGGGGGAGTCTCTGGGCAGAGGCTTGTTGGTTAAGGTGGTAAGAGTCAGTCCGCTGCTTCGGCGAGTGAAGGAGAGAGGCAGACACTAGTAAAACTCCGAGTCCGGTTGGAGCTCGGGTCGTACGGTGGCGCGAATGCTGTTGTTTTCGCTCCTAAAGTACAGCGTATCTCACAACGAGAGGGCTTAAGTCGGCAGTTTTCGCTCGTGAAGGAGGACACCATGTGTTTGCAGGTCCTCCCTCAAAAGCGCTCTTTACCCATCTGTCTGCCCAGCAGGTGCTCGGCCTCTTCTCCACCTGAGACTACTCTACCACCGAGCAGCAAGGCGTTCAAGGCCTAAGACAGGGACAGGTAATGAGGTCGTGTTGAACGAGAAAAGGGTTATTGTTCATGTTGTGAGGAGAGGGGTCTCGCAAATGGGATGTGTCCGCGGACAGGTCGGACAGGTGTTCCCCGATACTATTAACTACTCTAACGACTGACCGAGGGGATTCAACTTGAGGTGCGCGAAATCACGATCATGGGATCATGTTTCAACGGGGGAGGATGTAACACCCCCTTATAATTTGGGACAGGTCTTTGTCTTTTGCTCGGGAGGAGCGGTGTCGGTAATTAGAACAAAGATGGTTTTTCAGTGCGAGTTCACGCTCTACCACACGATTGGGGACTTGGGTCCTCTTCAATGGGTTGGACAAGAGATGGATGCCTCGCTCGAGGATGTATGCGCTGAGATCTTCAAGGGGATTTGGATGCAGATTGCCGAGGCGTGTGGGGCGTACTACCATCCCTCCAATGGCAAGAAGCAGAGCCATTTGCATGTGGCGATCGAGTTGCCTGGTGGTGGTCGATTCGAGATCGGTTGGACGAGCTTTCATCTGGCGCCTGCTATGACCATCACCCCCCTCCGCAAGGTGTCCAATATCGGTGGGCTTGTCGGTGGTGCACGAGCTTTGCAGGGATATGTGACCCTCTCGGCATCCGTGCTGGATGATATCCGGCTCGCGCGACAAGTCGCCCCTCCTCCTTCAACGAAAGAGCAACGAGATGTGGTGACGGCCATTGGCCTTCAGACGCTCCTGCAAGATGAGGGTCAAGCGCAGCGGCTGTTCGAGACGTGTCAGATGACGCCTGAGGAACGCGCGACGATCATCTACCATCAAGGCCACAAGGATCACGCGAAGCATGGCTTCCAGCACAAGTTACTGATTCGACGAGGTGGTCTGATGATCATGCTGAGGCATATCGTCAAGGGCATCTGGTCCTTTTCTACGCGTGTCCCGGGTGTGGATCTTTTTGAAGAGGCCGAGGTCGTCCCCCATGATCCTAATGTGCCGATCCAGGAGCTGTACCCCCATGTACTGGGCAAGCGAGTCACCGAGAACGTCCGTCACAAGACCATGAGGGAGCTTATGTGGAGCGCCGAGAGGATCGCCTTTTTCTGCATCATGGCCGAGAACAAGGCGTGGGAGAAGCTCATTACGAGGGTCCCTACGATCGACGATATGGAGCAGCTCTGCAGGCGGATCAGTGGTGTCTTCCTACTGCCTGTCGTTGGCCTCCATCATGTGTACAACGAGAACGTGAATGGCATCAAGGAGCAGATCAAGCGGCTTGAGCGTCTATCGAAGGTGGAGAATTATGATTTCCTATCGGAGCTGCAAGCCGTCAGGAACTATCAAGTCCATGACAAGTGGTGGGAGGGCAACGAGGACCCTATCGGAGCCTTCCGTGAGGCGCTATCGCCGTTGCAGAAGCTGCACAAGGATCCTCTGAGCGACACGACCCTGTACCTGCTCGAGAATTTTGCCAATGCGAGCTTGGAGTTGGGGGTGGAGACGCTGATGAATTCCATGATGACTCTTCACATCCAATTGTACCGGCGTTTGAGTGCTCCACACAAGACCTGGTGGCTCCAATCCTCCTTGGAGACGGCCCTGTCTATCCTCAAGAGGTGCTTGTACCTGGTGGAGAAGACCGCAGTGTAAGTTGTCTGGGGGTGCGTCCTTGATGAATATGCCTTGTCCATGACGCGGTGGTGGAAACGTAATCGTAGGTGCATGAAGGAGCTGGGTGCGTGCCCATCGGATCTCGATCAACCCGCGGCAGAGACGTTTATCGATGGCCTTGATCCGACCGGCGACGAGTGAGTGGTACTCGTCATGTGATGTAGTGGCTGTCGACTGACCGCGGTGCGCCTACGCATGCACAGGGACGTGCAGGAGCAGGAGCTGCTCGATCCTACCAAGGAGTTTGAGGTTCAGTGAGTGGTCATCATGCATCATGCATCATGCATTTATTGCATTGCCCTGACGCATTTGCGCACGCGCGTGCAGGGACTTGCCGGATCTGGGCGAGTGCCCCGGCGATCTGTCTTATCTCCTGGAGGACATTGAGGAAGCCGAGGCCTTGTTGGAACTCGGTGCCAAGTGAGTGAGCGTTCGTGCCTGACCCGCGCGTTTGGCAGCTACTAATGCGCGCACGCGTACGCTGTACAGTACACCCATCGACGACATTTTCAACGAGGACATCACCATCGCGGATCCTCAATTGGAGGAGCTCTTCAACGACCCGATGTTAAACGACTTGATCAAGAACTCGCTCAACAACGCCAACGAGGAAGCCTCTACTCGCCTGCCCCTGCAGACCATCTCGCCGAACAAGAACAACAAGCAGCGCCATCGCGAGGAGGCGTACGGGATGGCCAAGCGCTCCAGGATCATGTACCAGATCTGATGTCTTTTATGAGTATCACGCGTGATTACGCGGCCGCGGCGATGAGCCGCTGGTGACCGATCCTTATTAGAAATGTATCGAGGGCGAAAGTTCCTAGCCGCCCTCCCAAAGTCGCAAAGGTATCGCTAACGACACAGAGGGCGAAAAGTAAGAGGTGCGCCCCGATTAGCATAGAAGCGGTCATCTTGAATTGCGATGACAGTAGCGCGCTCGTAATCAGGATGATCATGCTGATGAGACTAAAGGCGGTGACGAGAAGCGTGATCCAGACGCTAAAGTGCAGAATCTTGTGCATCATGTCACCAGCAAATAATCTGTTGATGGGACAGACAATGAATCACGCGTGATGAGCAAAAGCACATCCACTGAGAGTAAGCGCCAGCCACCTGCATCGGCCAAGGCACCGCGTGACTTGACGTTCCTAGGTCTAGTCCACCGCAACTCAACCGGGTCGTACATCTGTATGCGGCGCTGTTATCAGCCGCAGGTGGCCTATCCGAATGATCTGTCATCCTTTTTCGGGCGACCCTCCGCCTGGAGGTCAGAGAACCGCCTTATCGTCCGTGATAGAGGAGGCAGGGAGGTTTACAGTGTGGATCTGCCTTTGGACAAGAACAAGGCGTTACGTTTGGCCAGGCCCCTCTTCCCACTCATCAAGACGGACAGGCTAACGTTGCAGCAGGAACGCCTGAGTGAGGTACTCGACCTCGATCAACTAAAGGGTTCGTTCTTGCTCTTTTGGCAAATGGGCACCGGCAAGACGAGGGCCGCACTTCAGTCCGTGCTGTGCAATTCCAACTGCCGGACATGTGTCGTAGTATGTCCTCATAGTGTCATTAGTGTTTGGAAGAACGAGCTCATGCGAGTTGATTGTCAGCGCGACATCATGTTCCACGTTGTAGGGTATGACGCGATCCTCCGTTCCACGAGTGTGTTTCCCGCGGCTGATGTACTGATCCTCGATGAGTGCCATAACTTTCGCAACGTGACGCCCGAGCGTCAGCAGATGATCCGTTGGATCCTCAAAGTCCCGCGCAGACTGCTCTTGAGCGGCACTCCGATTGTCAATAGCGGCGCGGATACTCAAGGGTTATTAGCCCTATTCGGTGCACCTCCCACGGCCGACCTGGCGACCGTGCTGCGGGGTAGGGTGCATTTCTTCGACCCTGCCTTCCTAGAAAAGGCCAAGGCCGAGTCCGACAAGGACGTGTATCCCAAGGTGATTTATCACGAGACAAGGACGGTGCCGATGACCCCCCTTCAATACTTTACCTACCGTATGACCCAGCAGGGCAAGATTGAGTTTGATGGCTACACTGTGCAGCAGGGCATGCGTAATTGCTACAATACACTGTCCTCGCTCTACTGCAACTACTTGGACGATGACAACGCACCGAAGCTGGACACGATTGTGCGGGATGTCGTTTCCCGTAAGGAATGGCCCGTAGTCATCTTTAGTCGCTTCCTCGACAAGGGGGTGTTCTACCTCGAGAAGGTGTTCAACGCAAAGGGTATTACCACGGCGATCCTGACGGGTGCCACTGCTCTGGACGAGCGGAATCGGCTGGTGCAGCAGTACAACAAGGGTTCGATTCAGGTGTTTCTGTTTTCGAGCGCGGGTGACGAGGGCATCTCTCTCTTCCGCACGCGCCACTTTATCCTTACTGAGCCTGGTGAGAATCGAAAGCAGGAGGAGCAGGCGATCCGGCGTGCAGTCCGAGCACACTCGCACAAAGGGGTGGAAGACAAGGTGGTGAATGTATGGGTCTATGTTGCAACCTTTCCGCGTACGTTGCGCGATAGTGACTGGCAAGCCATGGGTGAAGTGCTCCGTGATCGTTACTTGCCGCGGGATGTATCCTCTTCAGAGGCGAAGAAACTGGTCTTAAAGACATTTACCAAACGCTTGAAAGAGGATCCACAGACCGCCGATGAGCGCACGTTGGCTCGGAATCGCGACAAGGATCGCGATGTAGAGTTGACGACCAACACGTTGCGTAAGTTGGGTGAGGATGCGGTGCTGGCGGAACGTGTGCGGCGGAACAAGACTCGGGTACAAATGGAGCAAGAAGCTATGCGAGCAGCCACGGCTGCATCAAAGCCCTCTGCCAGTGCACCAAAGCCCTCTGCCAGTGCACCAAAGCCTGTGCCCAATGTAAGGCCCGTTGCCAATGCAAAGCCTGCATCAAAGTCTGTTATCAACGCCAAGCCTGCGCCCAATGCCAAGCCATTGACGAAACCCCGTAAGACGAAAGTGGCGATTGGCGGCTGATTCTTTTCTTTGACTTTATGCACTTGTGGACAAATGGATCCCAATATCCCCGCGTCACGACACCTTGCGCCCCTATACCGCACGTCGCACTACTTCCAATCCCTCGTCGAGGAGCTGGATCGTCTGGTAGGACCCAATGCGAGCTTTTCGAGCGCACACAGTTTTCACAGGGTTGCAACCACCCAGTCGGATGGGAGTCAGGTAGTAGTCGAGAGGGCAATCCATGACCGCGATGGGCATACCTCAGAGACTCGGCGCAGTTTTCAACAGAGACCTGATGGTCGGGTAGAACCTCTTCCTTACGAGACCGCCATGCGATTATTGCATACCAGTCAGGAACCTCTCAATTCATTGAATGTACCCTCACAGCGACGAGGAGTCAAGAGGAGTCGGCATGTCAATGAGTGACGTAAAGGCGAACATGAACCTGGACGAGATCAGTGCGATCTTGGCGTCTGTTCTGGCGTACCTGGTCGTTGCCACGGGGGTGTTTGCTTGCCTGAAGATCCGCGAAGGATGCTCCGGTAATCGGTGCACACAAACACGGCACGTGCTTGCAGCAGCCTTGTTTCCACTGTTTGTAGTAGGGTTGTGCTTCCAGATGGCGTACGAATCGCTGATAACGTAGAGCAGCAGCTACCCTTTAAGTACAGGAGAGCCAGTGAGATCCTGCACCTGCTCCAGAACGGCAACCTGTGAGTCCAGCAGAGAGCGGCTTGTTAGTGTTTCAATCCGAGTTCCTTCAGGAGCGTTGAGCCGATTTATTTCGTTTCTCAAAGCCAATCATCACCTTAAAAGCATGTCGAGTTTCGCCATCGCTACCCTTGGCTTCTTTGTGGGTCGTTATCTCGCCAAGCCCAAACCTGCGGACAAGAAGCCTCCCGCTTCCGCTCTGGGTGCCGTGGACTGCTCACAGTTCACGAGCTTCAAAACTTGTGACCAATCGGTCACCGGGAATCCCTGCAAGTGGTGGAGAAACACGACAAGAGGACCTTACTCTTGTAGGAACAGGTGAACGAGTGCGGTTACTTGGTAGCTCCCTTGATGAGCCAAGAGGAAGATTGGATCTTATCGCCGAGACCATCGAGCAATTGAATATCGAGGCGCTGACAGACCGCAGCTTCGGGGATGCTGTCATTGTTTTGATCGCCTCCGTTGGCAAAGGCGTCGGGGTGGACTTGGGCCAGAGTGGCGCACACGGTCCTGTCCGTGTCAATAGACTCCACCACCTCATCGACGTCGCGGAGAGCTCTCAGGAGGGTGACGCGTTCCGAGGCTTTCATAAAGGGCTTGCCCTTTTTCAGCGTAGCCTGGGCGTCATTGTTTACGATCACCACCAACTGCCCACCTGGGCCGGCGATCTGCTTCGCCCTTTGGATGTACTCGAGGTGACCTACGTGAAGGGGGTCGAAGTAACCAGAAATGCAGATTCTCATTGAGGAGCAGTCGTCCGTGTTACTTATAGGGCAATATAATAAGGCGGGGAAGTGGGGTGGTCGAGGCGTGCCGAGGTAGGTCAAACATGCACCCTGGGTGGAGTCGAAGCCTCTTGAGGAGGCAAGGACCGACAAGGACGTTCACGTCAGTGCGTGTCAATGCATGTCAATGCATGTCAATGCATGTCAATGCATGTCAATGCATGTCAATTCAATTCATTATGCATTATGCATTTGCATTGCAGGCGTACGCGATGTCCCCTCCTCTGCTTCCTTCGACTTTTACGGACAAGGGACTCCTCGACTTGATCGGGTCACACCTCGATTACCACGGTCTGGATCTGGCAAAGCTGGATGCCGAGATCAAGGCGGAGGATCGCGCATTATCCCCGGAGGCCCTGGCGTGTCTCCAATTGCTGCACACGTCCTTCAAGGCCATCGGTGTGAGCGATCCCTACGTGGAGGAGGCTGACAAGTACATTTTGACCGAGGCGCAGCAAACGCTCTACGATGATCCTCGTATCAAGCCCTTCAAGGTGCACATCAAGGAGCACATTCCGACCTTTTCTCCAGCCATGTGCAATGCAGTGCGCCTCGGGGCCAGTGTGATTGATGCGAGTCAAGAAGTCAAGGCGCTCGCGCGGCTCAAGAGCTCGTGTGAGGTAACGCTCTGGACGGCGGAGAAGGAGATGAGTTCGGACTTTATGGACCGCATCTCGCCTTCGAATCAGGTGCTGCTGGAACAGGCTCGTGTCATGACGGAGCAGCAACTCAAACGGGTCTTTGATACCACCACGGGTACCACCACCAGTACCGTCAGCATCATGATCGATGCGCCGTGGTACCAGCCTAATCCTTTCAACGTGCTCTACGTGACGGTGCTGGCGGATCTTCTCCCCTACCCGCATCAGACGCGTGCCGTAAAGAACGTGAACCCCGCGGAAGCCAAGCTGGTACTTCGCCACGCCAAGGAGGCCGTGACCCCTCCCAGCATCAATGCCGTGATCTCGGAACTAGGGGATCGCCCTCTGTCAATGACCCAGCGGTGCTTCGCATCGTACTGGGTGGATACCCGCACGGGCCTTGTAAAGCATATGGGGACTGCCTACGTGGGCGATAAGCCGCCGACGTCCTCGCCCTACATGTTCCTGACCCGCTTCGTGGATTTGACGAATGCTAAATCGGTGAGATCCTTGGGCACGAGCGTGGTGCAGTACGCGCAGATGAAGGAGCGTGGTGCTCTTTTGGAACTCGATGAGTTCCGCCGCATCGTCCTATCGGATGTAGTGTAGGCCTTTAGGGTGCGCTCCGAACCGTCTAGAAAGTTTGTACCCATGAGAATAAGTTTCAAAAAGAGTGATGATTACCAATGCTAGCACACGAGGAGACCTGCACACGCGTCACCTGTACTGTCAGGATCTGTTTCACGCCGCCCCGCCCATCACGGGTCAGGGGTACAAGGCGACGCACGATTACTACCTGGTAGGCGAGACCGCACCGGTGCACCTGGTGCAGGTGAAAGTGCTATCGGATTCGACTGGGACCGAAGGAGAACTGGCCATTGTTTGCAAAGACACCAGCGACGTGTCGGCTACGACCACAGTGGCCAGTTTCAAGCCTTCGACGAGCACAATCACGTGTAGTAGCATCAACCTCGAAGGAGCCGTGGCGGCGTCGGGTGCCGTGAGTGCCTCGTCGGGGATCAGCTTGGGAAACCCTTCTGGGGTGACGACAGGCTCGACCTCTCTTCTCAACTACTATGAACAAGGGTTCTCCTTCTCGGCAAACCTCAGTGCCGATGGGGATGGTACTTCGTCCGCCACTGTGCAGTTCCGTGGTATACGCATAGGCAATGTAGTAGGGTTGACCATGGCGGCGATTGGCGACAGCTTGACCAAGAGCACCGCCTACACGGTCAGCACCTCCTCACTGTTTGCAGGTCGCTCGGCCTGGGCCCCGAAAGAAACAGTCTATGCCGTCTCTAAAGTCATCTCTGGTGGTGCTACGGGTAGCGGAGCGGCACTTGGCATTGCCGAGCTGACGACGGACGGCGTCGTGACAATCTACAATAGCAACTTTACGCAGTTCACTGCCGAAAGCACCTTTTCTAGCAACGCCTTTCGGTGGTGGTATGACATTTCGTGATGTATCGTGATATACTAGCGAAAGTCGCCCACTTTGGTGTAACCGTTGGCTTCTAGGACCCGAGGCAGGTGACCAGGTATCAGGTAGCCTGGTTGATGATCTACGGGAAGTCGTCCGACATCTCGCAGGATCGTTTCCATAAAGCTGACACAGTTGAGGGTGTGCGGTGAAAGGATCCCAAAGGGCCTGGAGCAGTATGTCTGTGCGGCTTCTAGGGCTTCAACACCTGTGGTGGCAACTGGGGGTCTCCACACCTGGTAGAAGCCCGCGTGATGCGCCGAGCTTTTCGTGAGGAAATCACCAAGAGGTTGGGTATATACGTGTCCACGACGTTCACGACGTTCACGACGTTCATGACGTTCACGACGTTCACGGTGACACGCAGGATCACCGGCAGGGGTGTACGGTTCGGCGTAGTAGTGAAGCACCTTGACGACCTCGTCTTTCGGGTCCCTCACCACCATCAGAGGGTGGACGTGGCACGAGGCGCTCATAGCGTACGCTACCGGCCGTAGCACAAAATTCTGGAAGGAAAATCGAGGCAGCTGCGGGCACGTCAGTAGTATATCCCCGGCAAGGGGAGAATAGGCCGTAGCGATGGGCCGAGCCAGTTCGAACAAGCAAGAGATATGCCGGTGATAACTCACACGAGACCAGATTATGAGCAGTAGGAGCGTTGCAAGGATCCAATACTTCATTCCGATGTACACGATGGACTCTTTACCCGCACTCTTCTGAAAAGTTTTGTTCTACGCTTCGTCCCACGCGTCATTACTGTTCGACCACCAGAACGCAATGCGAGGTGATTTCTTCTTCTTTAAAGAATGTTTCGACCCTGGATACTGTATGTCCTCTCCTTTTGTAGGATAGCAGGACCGTGGTCATCAATCATACTCTTGACACCCCGCTTCGCCGAGTACGCGTAACACTCCTTCTTGTCTCCCATAATGTACCTCGCCGTCTGCCGTTCCACAAATAGAGTCGCCACCGTGGACGCACTCAGCCACCGGCGCACGGCCGCGGGCTGCGCGGAAGCTCCTAGGATGGTGAGGTCCTTCACTTCCTCAATCCCGTACACGCAGGTGACAATGATTTCTCCAAATCCAACCGAACGAGCGTAGGCAAAGCACCTGGTGCCGTCTGGATACGAAAAGTAGAGGCTCTTGTCCTCGGGCATTTCATCGTGGCTATGGAGATCGATGAGACCGGCATCCACCAGCGCATCGACCGCGCCAATCACCAGCAGTCTCCCGGTGTGCACGCGCATGGATCACCTGTGCCACGGTACGGCACAAAATGGCATTAAACCCGATACATCCGTAATACTACAAGCGGGGGTGCTTCCACT
This sequence comes from Pseudomonadota bacterium, assembly GCA_027485595.1. Taxonomy (GTDB): domain Bacteria; phylum Bdellovibrionota_C; class UBA2361; order UBA2361; family OMII01; genus OMII01. The sequence continues at coordinate 12,442 of JAIXQT010000008.1, forward strand.
TGACAAAAGTTTACGAGGTTCACGAGGTTCACCTTTTCACCTGTGACGTTTGACCGCCACGCTTTCCCCTAGCACACCCGCAGCCGACACCCCTTGTTATCAAACACCCAGATCTCGCAACGAAAGCCTGCCGCAGTCGTCGCCGCCTTCTTGAGCAGCGTATCCTCCTTAAAGGTCCACTTAAGGCTTTGGTGATAAACAGCAAGGTGCTGTACAGGTTGGTGGTAAACGGCACTCGCTTCCGCTCGCAATGGTTAAAAGTAAACCTTGCACTGGCTCTCGGTTGGAAGTTGGCCTGCCAGCAAACGCTGCAGGCACAGGTTGACGTGCCGGGCCACTCTTCCAAGCACCTCCTTGCCCCTCGGGGTGAGAACGTAGTAGACGGAACCCGCCTTGCGTATTTCCACACGCCGGAGGAGGGCTTTTGTCGGGTCGTTCATGTAGCCGCAGACACGCCACACATACACACGCTCACGAGCACAACCAGCGTGGTGAGCAATCACCCGCAGACGCTCTTCGCAGTCCTCGTGCTCTGCCGTCTCATCAAACTCCCCGTGAAGCGCCAAGTTTGTCGGCTCCCAATAGTGAAAGTAATCGGGCCTTGGGTCACTGAGGCTCTTGGTTTTGCCCAGCAGTTTCGATAAGACGCTTTCGTCCAGCACGCGACGCGTCTTGATCAAGTCAGGACAGAGCTTCACCAACTCGTAGTAGAACACGTGCTCCGCCCGTACTACAAGGTCCTTGGTGAAGCCAAAGTACTTTCTGAGTCGTTTCGCCTCCTCAATCTTGTTGGCTTGTAGTAGGTCGTTCACGAGCTGACGGGCAGCGTGAGTGCATATCCAGTGTTCGGCACTCGGGTGCTTGTGCTTCGCACACTCTGGTGTGGAGAGGAAGCTGCAACACTGCCCTTCGCAGCGGTCTCCTCCTCCGTGCTTCATACACTTCCCAGGTTGCCCGGTGTTGCGCGAGCTGGTTTGTGCACCAGCGGTGCATCCGGGCTCTTCACAACGATCACCTCCTCCATGCTTCATACACTTCCCAGGTTGACCGGTCTTGCGTGAGCTGCTCACGGCAGAAGACGCACAACCGGGCTATTCACAACGATC
>JAIXQT010000135.1 GCA_027485595.1 Pseudomonadota bacterium
CGAAAAAATCCTCAGCGTATCTCGGTGGATACGCCTCCGGTTTTCTCGCTCATTTTCCTCGCCTCGCCGCGCGTCTCGCCGCCCTCGCTACGAAGCTACTTTTGAGACCAGTTCTAACGATTCAATAAGATACGAGATCGTTCATCGCTTCTTTTTGACTAACATCCAGCACATCCCTACCATCATGGGATGAGCACGATTCAACCGACGGGACAGATCCCCGATACCTCGCGAGAGTCGCATGACCCTCAACACCTGATCTCGAGTCGTATCGCTGGAAACCCAGCGCTCTTGAGCCGGAACGATCTGGTGAAGGACCGGTCGTGGGTTGAGGCGGAACCATTTCGTGACCACGTACAAAAGTACGGGTATGCGATTCTCCATGATGACGCACTCGCCTTGATTCGTGCCTGCACCGAGCCGCACGCTCACAAGGTGCTCTCTCTCTTCACGGGGCTCGGATACGCCGAAGCTCAGATGGTCTCTCAGGGACTTGAGGTGATCGGGTTTGATCGCATGGTGATGAAGGAGAGGTGGTTGCTCGATACGCACGAAGGACCTGGTGAGATGAGCTTTGAGCGTTTCGCCGACAGGGCTCTCTTTCTTTCCTTTCCCGATCCAACTACGAAGGAGTGTGGACGGAGTGAGCCGGTTTCCTTTGTGAATCGCTTTATCGAAGCTGGAGGATCGACCGTGATCACGATCAACGAGAAGCGTCCTCGTGAACATGGGATACGGTGCGACCAGGAGCTCTTGGATCTCCTGAAGCAGGGGCAGTGCCTCGGTGAGGTGGCCTTGCCCGCGTGGCCTACCGTCATGTGTTTCGTTGGCAGGGGGCACACGCGCAACGACTTCCAGCCGGTCTTACAGGTTCACCGCCTCGCGGGCGATATTCGAAAAATGCCATCACCTTGATGACCAGGGTGGTGAAACGAGCCACGTACACGGTACAAGCCTATGAACGCCATGCACACAACCACCCCTCAACCCGATGCCAATCGTGAAGGCGAGTTCATCCTTTCGGATACCAACGGATCTCGCGTGCGAATCTTCCAACAGGCTGAACGGTTCGTCTTGACCGCCGACCGAGAGGAGAGGGGAACGACACACACACTTCAGGTGCTTCTTTGTCTTGATCAGTATGCGCAGCTTGCGCGATTCTCCTCAGAGGTTGGTCTCGATCATGGACCGGTCGAGATTGAGCGAAAGTGGCTGTTGGACGACGCGCGGGTCGGTGGAATCTTAGAGGACCTCCAGAGTGGAGAGATGTCCGCGACGTCTGTCGCCATTAAGCAGGGATACCTTGTTCTCGGGGATGATGAGGTGCGACTGAGGCGGAAGGGGGAGAGCCACTTCCTGACCCTCAAGAGCTCTGGGGGAATCGCTCGGTGTGAAGTTGAGGTGGAGATCTCTCCCGATCAGTTTGAGGAGCTGTGGCGTGGCACTGAGGGTCGGCGGCTTGAAAAGACTCGTACCTCATTTCCAATTTCATGCCCTCATGGGACCACTGTCGTCGCTGAGATCGATCAATTTTCTGGCACGCTCGCGCCACTGGTCGTTGTCGAATGTGAATTTGTATCGGAGGGAGCGGCCCAATTATTTACGCCCCCGAAGTGGTTCGGTGCTGAGGTCACAGCGGATCGCGCCTACAAGAATAAGGCGCTCGTTCGAGACGGAATTCCCCGACACTCCTTAGCCGAGTTGAGAGCTCCTAGGTGCCAGGCGTAGTTCGCGCTCGCACCTTCAAGCGGTAGCTGCCCCCCTTTTTATTGGGTCGGTAACCTCTTAAGAGGCACAGGGAAAGCGCTCGGTGCGTCTCGTGCAACCCCTACCGTCAACCGAATGTCATCCACATAGCCATCGGTGGAATTTGTGTTACCGGAGCCGCCGCCAAGAATAATGTTTGCGCTTCCTGTGTGTGTGGTCGAGTTCGTTGTAACCGCGAGTAGGGTGCCGTTTTCGTGTAGTGTATAGCGTGACCCTTTTCGGGTTACCCGATAGTGATAAAACTGAGTGGTCGAGGGCAGGGCGCGAGCCAGGAGGGTGGTGTATGTGGAACCGTTCCAGGAGATCGCAAAGGTCAGGGTTGCTCCACTTGTTTGGATTCTCATGAATGGGGTCGTGAGGAAACCGGTCCTGTTGAACGTTCCATCATCCGGGGCCTGGACCCACATCTCCCACGTCCAATCTGAAGATCCAACGTCGAACCTCGCGTCAGCAGGGATCACCACGTTGGAGTTGGTCGCCGCGTGCTTCGCAGCGCCCGAGCCGAATTTGAGGGTGGTAGATTGGATCGGGCTCACATTTGAGGCTCCTGTCCCGGTGTATATACCGGATAGTGAGCTGGAAGATGAATCAACAAGGGGATACGCATCCATATTCATCAACAACTTGACGCTACTCCAGGAAGAATCGGAGCTACTAAAGGCTTGGGTAGGTTGAGAGAAGTCGAAATAGCTGGTGTACCGGTCGACACCTTTCGTGACTCGGAGCTCGTCTATCTGTCCGTTGGTAAAGGTTGAAGTCGTCCCTCCTATCCTAAAATCCGCGGTCGAGTCCATCAGCGCTGACGATGAATACGATGCATTCGACGCGACCGGTACTCCATCCAAATGGAGGTAGAAAACGCCGCTGCGCCGGGTTAATGCGATATGGTACCAGGTGTTTGTTGATATGGTGGGTGACGTAAGCAGTGGAGTGGCCCCAGCAAGCCAGGCGCTACCGCTGCTTGAGGCAAGAAACTGGATAGTTGAGGTTGAGCGGTAAAGATTGAGCGGGCCATAACCGGTTCGTTGAGCGAGGATCTCGGCTGTTCCTGTCACCGAGGCGGTCCTGTACCAAAACTCGATCGTGAAATCTCCTGTACCGAAATTCCAGTCATTAGAGTCAGCGAGGGTGGCGTAGTCGCCGTTGCCATCAAACGCCATCGCTGCGTTACCCAATTTGAAGTTCGTGGCGCTCGTGTTCGCGTTCCCGAACACCGTGACCGCTTTGGCTGAGGATGAGCTGTCGGAAAAGGTCGTTCCCCCATCAGCGCCATCGCCCCGAAGGAGGAGCACGACGTTATTCCAGTATGGGTCGGACTCTACGGGCTCGGACCGGGCTCCACGCCCCCCTCGGTTTGAACTCCGTGCGGCGTCGGTGGTCGCTCCGTAGTAGCGGTCCGAGGTCGCGACGTAGCTTGAGGAGGTGTCCCATGCTCCGCCGCGGAAACACACGCCAGCCGCGGTTGTTCCAGGCCAATTGGTGACGTTGGCATCGCCCGTAGCGTCGAGCGCGCCGTCGCCGTGACGCTTCCCCTCAAAGGAGCGGCCTGAACTCACTCCTACGGAAACAGAGCGCTCCCACACACCACCGGAGAGATCCATGGTGCCGTATAGTCCGGCGCCACTATCAGTGCGAGCACTCACTCCGGTGCCGAAGCTCCCGGCCCTCAGTGGCCCCTGAACGGAGGCATGATTCCCGTAGGCACAGTTCGAGCCGCTCTGTCCTCGCTCATTGGAGAGTCCGCCGTTTGAGATGCTCGTCGCCTGGGTGATGCTCGTGCTTCCCCACGCATATTCCCCCGACACCGCGGAGTTTGTACCCCTCGCTGCTTTCTCATATTCAAGCTCACTGAGGGGACGCAATCCTGCCCAGTCAAGGTAAGCCGCGACGTCCGCCCATGAGAGGTAATTCATCGCCACCGCCCCATAGGTCGCGCCAGCCCCCTGGTCGGGTAGGGTCGCATCACCGCTCGACCAGCTCACGTTGTTGCGATAGGAGAGCGAGTCGGTATTCTTGCCGCC